>PCVX01000096.1:0-5476 GCA_002796105.1 Candidatus Omnitrophica bacterium CG11_big_fil_rev_8_21_14_0_20_63_9
TACCGCATCGAGCGTAAGAAAAAATCCGTCTTGTGCATAGGGGCCCCACGAATAGTATTGGACCGCGGTTGCAAAATGCCAGTTACGAAAGAACAGGATTAAAATGGAAAGGCCCGCATATACATACGATGACACGATTAGAGGTCTTAACTTTCTTAGATCCAAGAACGCAATTACGAAATCAAGATAAAGAGCTGGAGCAACTAGACAAGTAATATGGCCAATTCTGGTCCATCGAATCACTTCCTGTGGATCATTTTGATTCAACAAGATACCCAGCGCGAATGGCCATGGGACGGCACCAAAGCAAAGTAAGGAAAGCAAAAATCCAGGTCTAGAAGTTTGCCTTCGCATACACAGAATGCCAAAAACTGCAAGGACAAGACTTGCTGTAAGTGGAACCAGGGAAAGAAAGTTCATAGTACAGGTGGGGTGGTCACAGATAGACACTTAGCGAGAGAATGCCCAGAGTTATGCAAGTTGTGAGGGATGGAGGCGTCGAGGTACAGGCTGCTGCCTTTCTTCAGGAGATGGGTTGCCTCTCCTATCTTGGCCTCGACCTGCCCTTCTAAGACGTAAAGAAACTTCTCGGTTCCTACCCGGGCTTCTTCTTTGTGCGTGCTGCCGCCAGGCTCGATGGTTATCAATACTGGCATGAGTTGCTTTTTCAGGATGTCGGTGGTCAGCATGGCCATGGAGAACTTGCCGGCATCATGCACGTAGACATCCGCGCGCTTCGTGGCCGGCTGAAGTGTGACCGCGTCCTTAACCCGGGCTTCTTCAATTCCTGAATAAACCTCGGTGATCTTGGCGCCAAGAGCGGTCGCCAACTTGATGTGCGACTCCAGGGTGCCGGTCATCTTGCCGGTTTCGATGCGGGAGATCGTGGCGATATCCACCCCGGAAGCTTTGGCGAGCTCAACGAGCGTGATCTTTTGAGATTTCCGCAGGGCGCGTAGGCGGGCGCCCAACGTTTTGGCGGCCTGCTCGGCAGGCTGCCGACCTACCCGCCGCATCCGCGGCTGTCGTGCGAGCGAAACACCCATCGCGTCCATCCTCCCCTGCTCGGCTGCACATTCTTACGGCCAAAGTGTGCCATAGGATTTGCGACCCGTCAACTCAAATTTACACATAACGCAAAATTTACTTGACAGCCTGGTGCCGGATATGGTATTTCATATTCTGTAAATTACGTTTGCAGAATACGAGGGAGGGCTGATGAGACTGAAAGCGACCTTGCTGGCCGTGATTGGAATTGCAGCACTGATGTTCAGCTCGCCCGCCTACGCGGTAGACACCACGCCTCCCACCGTTCCTGGACAACCCATTGAGCTCTCGCCCGAGAGCATTCCCACCGGCGATGCCGACTACGATGCGGACGGAGATATCGAAGTCGAATGGCTTGCAGCCTCGGATGCCGAATCCGGCATTACGGCCTACGAGCTGCAGCGGCGCCAAAATTCCAGCAGCTCGTGGACCACGATTTCATCCTCCCTGACGACGACCCGCACGACCCTCACCAGCGGGATGTATCACGGCAACCGCTACTTCTTCCGCGTGCGGGCCAAAAACAGCGCGGCGCTGTGGGGCGCATGGTCCGCTGAATCCGATGGGATTTACGTGGATACCACCAAGCCCGCGTACGTCGCCGTCACGGACGACGGCAATTATACGAGCGCGGTGGATCGCCTGCATGCCGTGTGGACAGCCAGCACCGATAACGAATCGGGGATCGTGGACTATCAGTATGTGATTCGACAGGGTGCGGCCACCGGCACCATCATCGTACCCCAGACCTCAGCCGGCGTCGTCACTCAGATCACCCGGACGGGGTTGAGTTTGGTCAACGGGACAAAGTACTACATCGGCGTTACCGCTCGCAACGCTGCAGGGGATTTCTCTAACATCAAATATTCCAACGGCATCACGGTGGATACGGTTGCTCCCACGGTCGTCATTTCAGCGCCCGCCAATAATGCCACGGTCAGCGGCACGAATCTGGCCATCACCAGCATCGTTACTGAAAACAACAGTATGGGCAGGGTGCAGTTCAAACTGGACGGCACAGACCTCGGCGCTCCGGATGCTACAAGTCCGTACAGCATCACTTGGAATACCACAACAGCCGCCAACGGTACCCATGTGCTGACCGCAGTCGCCACCGATTCGGCTGGAAACGTGGGTCCCCCATCCTCGCCCATCACCGTAACAGTAAATAACGGCGGTGGCGATACGACGCCGCCGAGTGGCAGCGCCACGATCAATGGAGGAGCTGCGGCAACCTCTTCAGCAACCGTGACGCTCACGCTGTCCGCCACGGACAACGGCAGCGTCACGCAGATGCAATTTTCGAACGATAACTCAACGTACTCGGCGGCCGAGGCATACGCCACCAGCAAAAGCTGGACCCTGGCTACCGGCGACGGCACCAAGACAGTCTACGCCAAGTTTAAAGATGCGGCCGGTAACTGGTCGGCCGCGGTCAGCGACACCATTACGCTTGATACCACTGCTCCCACGATCTCCGCACAAAACGCCTCAAATATTTCGGCCTCAAGCGCAACGATCACCTGGACGACCAATGAAGCATCCGCCACCCAGGTGGACTATGGCACCTCAACGAGCTACGGACAATCAACGGCCTTGGACAGCAGCCTGGTCACCAGCCATTCGGCACCCATCAGCGGACTTGGTGCCGGCACGCTGTACCACTACCGCGTGCGGTCCAAAGACGCCGCTGGCAATGAGCGGATCGGCACAGATGCCACCTTTACCACGGCCCAAGCCGCTGATACGGTTGCTCCCACAGGAACGATCACCATCAATACCGGAGCGGCCGCAACCAATAATCGAACCGTCACGCTCACGCTGGCAGCAACCGATAACTCCGGCAGCGTCAGCCAGATGCGCTTCTCTGACAACGGCAGCACCTACTCCACCGCCGAGGCCTATGCGACGACGAAGAGTTGGACGCTGCCGACCGGTGATGGATCCAAGACGGTCTATGTGCAGTTCAAGGACGCAGCCGGCAACTGGTCGGCTGCGGCCAGCGACGCAATCATCCTCGATACGGTCGCTCCATCACTTTCCTTCACCTCGCCGCTGGATGGAGCGGTCATCACCGCCCCGTAGTCACCAAGGAGGAGTCGCGCAATGCGCTTAAGAATCACGCGAGCAGGGGGTAGACGCTTGATGAAGACATATGGGATGTGGAGGATTCAGCAGATCATGATGTGGTGGTTATCGTGCGGCATGGGAGTTTTGAGTATGCCGTGGAGCGGATTAGCGGCGGTGCCTCAGCTCATCCGCTATCAAGGTCAGGCCATGGATAGCCAGGGTGTGCCGCTGGAGGGGCCCTATAACCTCACATTTCGGCTGTACGACGCAGCCACGGGGGGCAACCAAGTGTGGATGGAGCCGCACCAAAACGTGCCGCTGACAAATGGGCACTTCAGCGTTCTGCTTGGCCAGTCCAGCGGCTTCCAGGTCGATTGGACACAACCGTTGTGGCTCTCCACCCAGATCAATAGCGAGCCGGAACTGCTCCCTCGGCAGCAAATCACGAGCGTTCCCCTTGCCCTTGTCGCTGAGCAATTGTCTACCCCGGTGAACACCTCAACCATTGCCGATGATGCCAAACGACTGGTCCCCTCCGGAGCGATCATCCTTTGGACAGGCAGCGGCTGCCCTGAAGGCTATACGCGGCTGAGCGCCTTGGATGGCCGATTCCTCGCCGGCGGATCGACCTATAACGCCGCAGCAGGCGGCTCCACAACCCACAACCATGACGCAGGCAGCTATGCGGCCGCCGGCCATACCCATTCAGGCACCACGGGACCGATTGCCTCGGGTATGCAGCCGGATGGAGGCTCAGGCGACCGCCAATACTCTCTTCCAAGCCATACCCATAATGTGACGATTAATGCATCGGGACCGTCGGCGATCAGCGGCACCTCGTCCACCGCTGACCATCGCCCGCCATTCGCCACGCTGCTGTTGTGCCAAAAAGACTGATGCGAGCGGCTGGGGACGCGGCACGGATGGCGGAGGCGCACGATGCCTCGAGCAGCACGGATGGTGGTTGACGGTGGAATCTACCACGTGTTGACCCGTGGGAATAACGAGCAGGCTATCTTTCATGAGGCCATGGATTATGAACGGTACCTTCAGTTGCTGATGACACACGCCGCGCGCCATCACGTGGGCATTCACCACTTCATGCTGATGCCCAATCACGTGCATCTGGTGCTGCGCGTGGCGGCTGCCGATGGGCTGAAGAAACTGATGCAGCGGGTCAACCTCACCTACGCGCTCTATTACCAGCGCCGGTACTGCTATCGCGGGCATGTCTGGCAGGGTCGGTTCAAGAGCTTCCCCTTGAACCGTGAGCACGATGTGCTGGAATGCGGCCGCTACATCGAGCTCCATCCGGTACGGGATGGCTTGGCGCAAGACCCCGGTGGGTACGCGTGGAGCAGCTATCGCATCTATACAGGAAGCCAAGAAAACCCGCTGATTGCCGCGAATCCTTTCTATAAGACGTTCGGCCGCAGTGTTCACGAACGGCAGGCACGCTATCGCCAGTTCATACACTCCGGAATAGGTGCCGACCCCCTGCCCTCACTGCGAGCACTGGAGGAGCGTTTCGGCGCGTACCGCCCATCCGCTCGAGTTGGCCGGCCGCGAAAAGCACATACGATCGCAGAGCACGCCAGGAACATCGCCCGGCTGGCCGCAGTGATATGGACGCTGACCACACAGCTCGTCTTTGCTCAATCAACCAACGGTAGCTACGCGCTCATGCAAGAAACGGTCAGCTCAGCTGGAGGAGTCATCGGTGGCGGTAATCCGATGCGCGCGCAGACGATGTTGGGCCTTCCGGCCGCAGGTGCCGCATCCAATGGTAGCTACACGCTTATTGTCGGGGTCACTCCGGATACCGCAGCAGCGCAGCCGCCCGTGACGATGCCCATGACTGTCTCTGGGACAATCGACGATAACACAGCGGCGGTCACCGTCAATGGCATCCCTGGAACCGTGTCCGCCGGCATATTCACCGCTCAAAATGTCATGCTCGTGCTGGGTCGCAACACGCTCACAGCCGTCGCGACCGACGCCATCGGCAACGCGACATCACGATCCATTATGGTGGACCTTGATCTTTCTGAGGCGGAGAAAACTCCCCGGTTCTCCTGTACTATCCGCGGCACGATTAACGATTCAACATCAACAGTAACCGTGAACGGCATCCAGGCTGGCATCACCAACGGTGAATTCTCAGCGTCGGTGCCGCTGACCAGTGGCTTCAACACCCTCACGGCTGCCGCAATCGATCCCGCCGGCAATACTAGCACGCAATCCATCCGCGTCTTCGTACCGCAGCCCACGCAGCCGCCGGCCAAGCCGACCGTCGGCACGGTGGGCGACCCGATCCCGGAGGTAACCACGGCGTCCTCCATCACCATCGGCGGGACCA
>PCVX01000096.1:5487-10235 GCA_002796105.1 Candidatus Omnitrophica bacterium CG11_big_fil_rev_8_21_14_0_20_63_9
CGCCGGCACATCCATTTGGATCAATGGCACACAGGTTGTGGCGCAAAGCGATGCGACCACCTGGACAGCAACCGTAGGATTAGTCGAGGGAGATAACGTACTTCAGATTACCGCAAAGGATGAGGCTGGGGTCTCCAGCGCGCAGACTATCACGACCATCATCGTGGACAATCAAGCCCCCGCGGTCACGTTCCAACCGCCCGCCAAAACCAACCTCAGCCCTGCTCTGCTCAGCGGCACGGTCGATGACTCCCGCACGACCATCACGATCAATGGGATTGTGGCCCAACGGGACGGCTTGAACTTTCAAGCTCCTATCCCGCTGACCATGGGCGCGAACATGTTGCATGTCGTGGCGGTCAGCCCGCGCAATCTCCGCACGGAGTTTGACCGCACGGTCACGCGAGGCTCGGTACCCACGCTGCAGTCGATGCAGCCTGCAAATCGCTCGAAGCTCTACATCGCCACAGCGGCGGGGATACAGATGAGCGCGTCCGACCAAAATGGCGACTCGATGGAATACCGGGTATTGCTGGATAGCCAGCCGGTTACCAGCTGGAGCGCAAACAGCACGCAATCATGGACGCCTGGCACAGCGCACGGCGGCGCGCATAAGCTGCAAGCCGAGGTGCGCGATGGTTATGGCGGGTCGAATATATTGGAGATCGATGTGCTGATCCTCCGACAACCGGTGCTGCCCCCATGAGCTTCCGCATTCGCCGCTTCGTGATCCACGGTCGCGAAAGCGCGCTCAGAGCCTTCTGTGACGTGGCCATCGAGGATCGGCTGCTCGTCAAAGGCATCCGGGTTGTCGAAGGACGCCACGGCCCATTTGTCAGCATGCCGCGCCAGCGGACAACGAGGGGCACATGGTACGACAGCATTGTCCCGCTCACGAGACAAGCTCGGGAAGAGTTGCACCGTGTGGTCCTCGAAGCCTACCGTCAGGCGCTCGCAAGCGGTCAATCCCCGGACTCGACTGCAAACAGCGAGGTGTCTGATGGCTAAGCATCTATCAAGGCTCTTGGCCGGCGCCGCATTCTACGCCGCGATTGGTTTTGTTTGGGCGCCGTTGGCGCGCGCTGAGGTGCCAAACCTCATCAATTATCAAGGCCAGGCGACCGATACGAACGGCGTGCCGCTGGAAGGGCCGTACACCTTGACCTTTCGACTCTACGATGCTGAAACTGCCGGGAACGAAGTATGGGAAGAGCAGCAGATGAATGTGCAGCTCACGGGCGGCCATTTCAGCGTCCTGCTGGGCTCGAAAACGCCGATGAATGGACTCGATTGGAGCGCGCCCTGCTGGCTTTCGGTGCAAGTCAATGGGGAGTCGGAGCTTGCGCCCCGCCAGCGCATCACCAGTGTTCCGCTGGCCGTACGAGCCAAAATGGCGGAGCAACTGACAGTGCCCATTACCACATCGAACATTACGGACGACAGCAACCGCCTTGTCCCCACCGGCGCGATCATTCTCTGGGAAGGTGCCAGCTGCCCGACTGGTTATACGCGATTATCGTCGTACGACGACAAGTTTTTGCTCGCATCTGGCACTGCGGGCACGTCTGGCGGTTCAAACACCCACAATCACAGCGGATCGACCGGTAGTCATAGTCTCAGCATTAATGAGATACCGTCCCATTCGCATTCAATCAACCGGACGAACAACAACGGTGGCGCGGGTTCCTTGAATGGCTGTGTTGGGGCGCAGAATTTCACCGACTCGATCAGCACGGCTTCAGCAGGTGGCGGAGCCGGTCACTCTCATACAATCGGCTCAGCTGACAACCGGCCGGCGTTCAAAACGATTCTCATGTGCAAGAAGAACTAAGGGCGATGACGCCATCTTGATGCGAACATCTCAGCTGTCTAAGCGGATCCTCAGCGGGTTCACGGCAATTGCTCTAGTCATTTCTCAGCTTGCGATTCCCGCCACAGCCGAAGCGTCCCACTTGGGCTCATCGACGGCGTCTGCCGGCTCGGCGCCGCCGCCGTCGGTCAGCGCCATCCAGAGTTTCCAACCGGATCTGTTCACCGGGCGCGCGACCACGTCGATTCCGATCGCGGTGCCGCCGGGCCGTAAAGGGATGCAGCCCAGCTTGGCGCTGGGCTACTCGTCGTCCGGCCGCAATAGCTGGCTGGGGGTGGGCTGGAACCTGGACCTGGGCTACATCGAGCGTTCCACCAAGAACGGCGTGCCGAAATACGATGCCAGCGACACGTTCACATTTATGTTCCAAAGTGTGACTTCGGACCTGGTGAAGATTCCAGATGGAACATATCGCGCGAAAGATGAGGGATTGTTTCTTCGCTTTGAGGATAAAGGAGTTGCAGGCTGGGAAGTGCGCGACAAATCCGGCACGCGCTATCTGTTCGGTCCAACCTCCAGCTCGCAGATCATCGATGCCGGCCGGGCCTTCCGCTGGGCGCTCGACAAGGTCATCGATACGAACGGCAACAGCCTCTCGATCACCTATACGAAAAACGCCAACCAGCTCTACCCCGCCCAGATCCGCTACACCGCTCATGAGCCTACGAGCCTCGCACCCGCCAACCAGGTGGATTTCACGCTTGAGGACCGCCCCGATCCGGATGTGAGCTATCGCTCGGGGTTTGAGGTGCGCACCACCAAGCGCCTCAAGACGATCGAAGCCAAAGCCACCGTCAGTGGCGCGCTCTCACTGGCCCGCCGCTATGCCATGAGCTACACGCAAAGCGCTCGCACGGGTCGCTCCTTGCTTCGCAGCGTCACCCAAGCCGGCACCGATGGGACGACCAGCCTGCCGGCCACGACATTCACGTATCAAGACACCAGCGGTGCGAGCTATCCGAATATCCTGAACAACATCCAGTCTTTGCCCAGTCAATCCGCCTGGAATGTGAGAAAAGCCTCGCTGGATACCGGCCATGAAACCTGGGGCTGCGCGCACCCGTACCAAGGACTGCCGTGGGGTTCTCCCAGCACGTCCGGCGGCGGGTTTGATCTTGGGTGTGTCTCAGGCAGCGTCAGCGGTAACGGCGATGTCACGATGTCCGGCTGCAACGACCACTTTGGGCATGTCTGGACGTACGTGTACGTGTCGCAAGCCAAGACGGTCTCCCTGAGCCATTCCAGCAGCAACGACGCGGTCGGGTGTCTGTACCGGGAAGATGCCGGCGGGGTGAGCCAAATCACGAACCCTGGCAGCATTGCTTTGCAGGCCGGCTGGTCGATTTTGCACATCACCGCCTACCACCAGCACCAGGGTTGGGGTCCTACCACGCTCGGTGGCGGATTGAAGAACCAGGTTGAGGTGATGAACCCCAGCCAAATCACGCTTGGGGTTCCACAACTGGCCGGCGACGTTAACGGAGACGCAAAAACCGACATCATCAAGTTCAATCCCTCTAACGGGAGTTGGACCGTCTCCTGCGGCACGTCCTGCACGCTCTCCCCCGGCGGTCCCTGGATTGCGTCCGGGTTTGGCACCAGCAGCTCCACCCCGCTGCTGGGTGATTGGAATGCCGACGGGCGCACGGACATTGCCATTTACAACGGCGGCTCCTGGCAGTTTGCCACGTCCACAGGCACCAGTTTTCAGACCGGTACTGTTTCCTCGCTGTCATTGGGCAGCGGCACGCCGCTGACCGGGGATTTCAACGGCGACGGCATCACCGACATCGGCACCTACAACAATGGGACCTGGTCGTTCGCTGTGGGAAGTGGCAGCAGCTTCAACACTTCTGTCGGAGCGCTGAACCTTTCCTGGGGAGGCAGCAACACCGAGCCTCTGACCGGAGACTTCAACGGCGATGGGCTCACGGATATTGGGCTGGTGGATAAGTCCACCGGTTCAATCGATATCCGGCTCTCAAGCGGCACGATGTGGGCGGCAGCTACGAATTGGATCGGCAGCTTTGGGGGAGCCAATCCCCATTCCTCGGCTGACTTTAATGGCGACGGCCTGACGGACGCGATCTACCACAACCGCTCAGCCGGCCAAGTGGTCTACGCGCCATCAACCGGCAGCGGTTTTGGCACGCCACTCACCTTACCCCTGACGTTCAGCCTCACGTCGTCGGACGACACGATTCAAATCGGCGACTTCAACGGCGATGGGCTCAGCGACCCTGCGGTCTTCAACATCCTCTCAGGCAGCTCGCAGCTGGCACTCTCCAGCCTCACCAACCCTGACGGATCAAACGGCACCGCCGTCGATGCGCTTCGGACGATCCAAAACGGCGTGGGCGGCCGCACTACCCTGGCCTATCAGCCATCAACACTGTGCGGCTGTGACGAAGAGTCCATCCTGCCATTCGTTCTGCATGTCGTACAGAACGCCAAGCAAGAGGACGGCCTGGGCAATAGTTACACCACAACCTATCTGTTCCATGGCGGTTTGTATGATGCGCCAACCAGGGAGTTTCGCGGCTTTGAAGAAGTCAAGGTGTTCGACGCCAACGGGAATAAGTCTGTGACGCACTTCCACCAGGACGATTACAAGAAAGGCCGCCCGTTCCGTACGGAGACTCTGGACCAATATGACCGGCTATGGGCCAAGAGCGAGCAAACCTGGACTGCCACCGAGCCGTATCCTGGCGTGCGCTTCATCAAGTTGGATCAGACCGATGGGTACCTCTACGACGGCGATGCGACGTTCCGCCAGGTCCGCAGCCGCGTGGAGTACGACGCCTACGGCAACGTGACCGCCGCGTATGAGGACGGCGAGCCGACGGTGACCGGCGATGAGCGCTCAAGCCGCACCACC
>PCVX01000059.1 GCA_002796105.1 Candidatus Omnitrophica bacterium CG11_big_fil_rev_8_21_14_0_20_63_9
ATTGTCAAGCGCCGTCGGCTGCCGTACAATACGGGCGCTATGGCGTCCTCCCAACGCGCGCTGCTTCATGCCCTTGAATGCGAAGTCCGCTCCTGCCGTTTGCTCGCCTTGCGCTATTTCCGCTCCTCGTCGCTTCGCATCGACCGCAAATCCGACCGCTCACCGGTCACGGACGCCGACCGGGTCATCGAAGAGCGGCTGCGCGCATTCCTGCGCCGCGCGTGTCCGGGCGATACCGTGGTCGGGGAAGAGCGCGGGCGTACCGGCACGAACCCGCACACCTACTGGACGGTCGATCCCATCGACGGCACCCGCGCGTTTTCGCGCGGGATCCCCACCTGGAGTATCCTCGTGGCGCGCGTGGAGCGAGGCCGGCCCGTGCTCGGGTTGTGCGATTTTCCGGTGCTGGACCTGACGCTCGGCGTGGCGCCCGGCGTCGCCGCTTACGAACGCGCTGGTCGCTCCGTGCGGCGGATTGCGCGGCCGCGCGCGGTGCGAGCGCTCTCCGAGATGGTCATCCTGCACGGCGGCTCCGGCTGGTGGCGCGCCACCCGCTACGCCAAGCGGTTTGACCGGCTCATGCAAGCCTGTTACCTGGAGCGCTCCTACGGGGACGCCTACGGCTACTTATGGGCGCTGCGGGGCGGGGCCGATGCGGTGATCGATTGCGGCGTGAAATTGTGGGATATGGCGCCACTTGCTGCGCTGGCCCGGGCCACCGGCCGGACCTTGGTCGATTTTCACAGGCGGCCGTCGTTCACTGGCCCGGAAGCGGTCTTCGGCTCACCAAAGGCGGTCCGGCTGGTTGTGAAGGCGCTCCAGCGGCCATGACCACGCTTGAATTTCCCAGCGGGTTTTTGTGGGGCTGCGCCACCTCGGCCCATCAGGTGGAAGGGAACAACGTGCACAGCGACTGGTGGGCGTGGGAGGAGGCCGGCCGTGTCAAAGACCGCTCCGGGATCACATGCGACCAGTGGCATCGGTATCCGCAGGACTTCGACCTCGCCGCCTCCCTGGGCCAGAACGCGCATCGTTTTTCCATTGAATGGAGCCGGATCGAGCCGGCCGAGGGCGTGTGGGATGACGAGCCGCTGGCGCACTACGTCGAGGTGGTGAAGGCGCTGCGGCAGCGGCGGCTTGAGCCCATCGTCACGCTGCACCACTTCACGACGCCCCAATGGCTCACCGCGCAAGGCGGCTGGACGAACCCCAAAGTCGTCGAACACTTCGCGCGCTTCACGCAGCGCGTCGCCAAAGCGCTCGGCGGCCAGGTGCACTATTGGCTGACGATCAACGAGCCGATGGTCTTCGCGCGCATGCACTACGTCCAGGGCATCGGCCCGCCCGGCGGGAAGGACTTCAAGCAGGCGCTGGTGGTCATCCGGCACATGATCGAAGCGCACGCCGCGGCGTATCAGATCCTCCACAGCGCCGCCAAGGCCAACGGCTGGACGGTGCTCGTGAGCGTGGCGAAAAATATGCCGGTGTTTGCCCCGTGCAAGCCGTGGTGGCCGGCGGACCTGGGCGTCGCCTGGCTGACCGACCGGTTGTGGAACACCGCGTTTCTCGATGCGCTCACCGAGGGCCGCTGGATGGTGCCCGGCGTTGGGACATGGAAATTCCCTCAAGCCAGGCAGACGCTCGACTATCTCGGCATCAATTTCTACGGCCGGCAATTCTTCCGGTGGCAGGCCGGCACGCACGGTTGGCCCGGGGAAAGCTGCGATCTCGGCCACCACCCCAGAGCGGTGCGGGAACGCACGCTGATGGGGTGGGATGTGTCGCCCGAGGCGTTCGCGCAGACGTTGCTGCGCGCGGCGTCGTTACAGCTGCCGCTGCTCATTACGGAAAACGGCGCGTGGACGCAGGACGATGCGCAGCGCCAGCGTTTCATCGTCCGCCACATCGCCGCGATGCGGCGCGCCATGGACCGGGGTGCGCGCGTCGTCGGCTACTGCTACTGGTCGCTGCTGGACAACTTCGAGTGGGCGGATGGCTACGGCCCGCGGTTTGGCATCACCGAGGTCGACTTCGCCACGCAAGAACGCCGCGTGCGGCCCAGCGGCCACCGCTACGCCGAGATCTGCCGCACCAACCAGCTGGTCTGCTCTGAAGAAGAGCTGCGTCCGTGGGTGAAGTCTGCCGCTCCCATCGATCAGCCTCGACTCGCCGCGACGCCAACCGTGTAGTAGGTGGAGCGTTCGATCCCAGCCATGGCGATGGCGCTTGTGCTTGGGGCGACGGGCCATATCGGCGCGCATATCGTCCGCGCGCTCCTCGCCGAGGGCCACACCGTCCGGGCCGCCTACCGCAACCCCCGCATGCTCTGGATGCTCGAGGAATTGCCGGTGGAGCGCGCGCTTGTTGACATCGAAACGCTGGAAGGCCTGCCGGCAGCGCTCCAGGGCTGCGACTGGGTGTTTCACGCCGCTGGGTACTACCCACGGCGGGGACAGTCACGTCAGGCGTGCGTGGATCGCGGGGCGAGCTCGACGCGCCGGCTGCTTGAAGCCGTGGCCGCCGCGCGTCCGCAGCGCCTGGTCTTCACCAGCAGCGCGGCCACCATCGCGCACCGTCCTGACCGGCCCTCGACCGAGCTGGATGTTGAGCCATGGCCCGCTGCTCCACCCCGGTCGCTGTACGCAACGGTCAAGATCGCCATGGAGCAGGAAGCGCTGCGCGCTGCGCGTGACGGGTTGCCGGTCGTGATCGTCAATCCCAGTATTTGTCTTGGTGAATACGACGCGCACCAGCTCTCCGGGCGGTTGATCCTGGCCTACGCGAAGTACCGCGTGCCGTGGTACGCGGACTACACGTTCAATGGGGTGTATACCGGGGACGTTGGGGTCGGGCATGTGCGGGCGGCGGCGCGCGGGCGCTGCGGCGAGCGCTACCTGCTCACCGGTCATACCATGACGTTGCAGGCATTTTCCGGCATCGTCGCGCGCATCCTGGGCCGGCGCCCTGCGTGGTGGAAGTTGCCCTCCTGGGTCTTCAACATCGTCGCACCGGGCGTGCGGCGCATGCAGCGGCTTGATGGCTCCAAGGCCGTGCGGGAGCTCGGCGTGCCTCAGACGTCGCTCGACGTAGCCGTCGAGCGGGCGATCCGGTGGTTTCGCCAATACGGCTATCTGTAAGCCCGCCACCCTGTGTTACAATCACACGTAACGGCCTGACACGATGGATTGGCTTGCCGAATTCATTCATCAGCACGGCCTTGGGCTAGGGCTGCTGGCGGTTTTCGTCGGCGGCCTGGCGCTCAACCTCACGCCCTGCGTCTATCCGATGATTCCGGTGACGCTGGCGTTTTTCAGCAGCCAGGCGGCGCTGTCGATGAGCCGCCCGTCGGATGTGTTTCGGCGCGCGGTGCTCTTGGCGACGTGCTACGTCTTGGGGCTTTCGCTGAACTACGCGATCCTCGGCCTGATCGCCGCCAAGACCGGCGCGCTGTTCGGTTCATGGCTGCAGCAGCCGGCGGTGCTGCTGGTGATTGCCGCCATCATCGTCGCGCTCGCCCTGAGCATGTTCGGGTTCTATGACGTGCGGCTGCCGTCATCGCTTACGCAGCGCTTCAGCCGGGCGTCATCCGGATATGGCGGGGCGTTCGTGATGGGCCTAGTGGTCGGCATCATCGCCGCACCCTGCATCGGCCCCTTCGTCCTCTCGTTGCTCCTCTTGGTCAGCCAGCTCGGCAATCCGGTCGTGGGATTTTTGCTGTTCTTTATGCTGGGGCTTGGCATGGGCACTCCCTATCTGGTGCTGGGGGTGGCCGCCAATCGCGTCGGCCGGCTGCCCAAAGCCGGGCCCTGGATGGTGTGGAGCAAATCGGTGCTCGGCGTCATTTTGCTTGGGCTGGCGCTGTACTTTCTTCGGCCATTGCTTCCGGATAGGCTGTTGCGGGCGGTGGTCATCGTGTGGCTGGCTGCAGGTGGCGTGTGGCTTGGCTGGTTGCAGCCTGTTGACACGCGATCGAAACGTTTTCGCGCGGTGCGGCAGGTTCTCGGCGTCGTCTTCCTGATGGGGGCGCTTACCTGGGGGTGGCCGCAACCTCCGGCCGGCCCGCGCGTGGCCTGGCAGCCGTATACCGACACGGCGTTTCAGCGCGCCCAGCAACAACACCAACCGGTGCTGATCGATATTTACGCGGACTGGTGCGCCCCGTGCGTGGAGATGGACCATTTCACGTTCCGCCATGCGGATGTGGTTGCGGCGCTGGGCTCGTTCGCGACGCTGCGGCTCGATGTGACCAGCAGCGTGTCATTGGAAGGGCAGCGCCTGCTCCAGCAGTACAACATTTTTGGCGCGCCGACCATCCTGTTCTTCGATCGCAGCGGCACGGAGCGGACCGAGCTGCGGTTGATGGGGTTTGTGCCGGCCGAAGAGTTCCTGCGACATCTCCGGCGGCTTGAGGAGAAGCGTTGAAGGGGTCGGGCGAGTTTGTTAGACTACCAGTGCATCGGCGCATGATTTCATCCACTGAACCTTGGAGGACGTGATGAGTGCCATGAGCAAGATCGGATTGCTTGTCGCAGCGACGGCGGTGGTCGGCGGGTGTGCGTCAGGAGGCGTACGCCGGGATTTGGCGCGATTGCAATCGCAAGTCGGCTTGATCGACGAGCGTCTTGGCCAGTTGGAGCGCGGCGGCTATGCTGGCATCCCCGCCACGCCGGGCCCTGAAGCCGCCCCGCAGCCGTGGAGCGCTGAGCCGGCTCCGGCGGCGCCAGTATCCGCCGCATCGTCCAAAACGCCGTCGCTCAAACCATCCACACGGGATGTCCAGCAGGCCTTGAAGAACGCCGGTTTTTATCAAGGCAAGGTCGACGGTAGGATGGGGCCGTTGACGAAAGAGGCGATCCAAGAGTTTCAGCGCGTCCACGGCCTGAATGACGACGGCGTCGTCGGCAAGAAGACGTGGGAAAAATTGCGCGCCTACGCAGAGCTCTCCTCAGGCGGCACCACCCCGAGCGCCAGCGAATTCGGCAAGTAATTGCCGTTGTCCGCACACCCTTGGGGAGCGGTCACCAGAGGTCGTCAAGGATGACCCGCCGGCACATCCGCCCACCGGGCGACAGGCCCCACCTGTTCACGCTGCTCGGACCGCTGGCGCTCGTGAGCCTCGCCATCGGGGGATGCAGCTTTCGGCAGATCGCCAGGTCGTGGCGTCCGCTGCCGCCCTCCGCTTCCACCACGACCCTGGTCCTCTGGTTTGAGCCGTTCGAGACGCTGGACCCTGAACGCTGGCGGCATACCGAGGTGAAGGGTCGGACCCAGTACGACATCGTCACGCTCGATGAGCGGCGATGCCTCAAAGCCGAGAGCCGCGATGGCGCGTCCATCCTGCTGGCCGCCGCAGACTTCGATCCGGACAAGTTCGAGTGGCTCTCATGGTCCTGGCGCGTGGACCAGCTCGTGGAGGGTGAGGCGCTCGATCGCAAGCAGGGCTCGGACGCCGCCGCCCGCGTCTACGTGTATTTCGAAACGCCCGGCCTGCCGTGGCAGAAACGCAACATCGACTACGTCTGGTCCGCGACGCTGCCGGTGGGCACGATCCTGCAAAGCGCGTTTGCCGCCTCATCGAAAATGATCGTCGTGGAAAGCGGCACCTCCGCGCTGGGCCAATGGCGCCGGGTGGAGCGGAACCTGGAGGAAGACTACCGGCGGTGCTTCGGGAAGTATGATCCGCCGAACGTGATCGCGATCGGCCTGATGACCGACACCGACAACACGCATAGTGTGGCGATCGCGTACTTCGATGATCTTCGCATCAGCCGGCGCCCGGGCGACGATGATGAGCCGCCGCCGCAGTAAGCGCGCCGCCCCATGATCTTCCGCCGGCTTCTGCTGTTGGGGCTCGTGGCTGTCAGCGGCTGCGGGATCCTGCCGGTCAGGCACGATGAACCCCGGCCTGAGGCGAAGGTGTTCAATGCGCCTGCAGAGGCCGCATGGACGCCGACGTCGCTGGATGCCGCCTCGACGCCGGAGCAGTTCCGCCATCTCAAGCGCGCTCGCGCGGCAACGCTGACCGGGGAAGTGATCGACGTCACGTGTTTTCTCCAGCTTGGCAAGCGCGGCGAGGCGCACGTGCCCTGCGGGCAGAAATGCGCCCGGCGCGGCCAGCCCATCGGGCTGCTCACCGATGCTGGACGGCTCTACCTGCTGATCGCGGAAGAATTCCAGGCCCGGCGCGACGGCAAACACCGGATGACCGAGCGTTTTGCCGAGTTGATCGGCAAACGCGTGACGGTGAGCGGCATGGTCGCGAAGTACGAGCATTACCGGGTGCTCTTCGTCCGCACGCTCCCCTCCAGCAATCGCTGACGATGCCATCCTCTCAAACGCTCGTGCTGGGCCGGCACGACGCCGCGGTGCGCTCCGCCCTGGCGCGGTTGGACGCGCTGCACGCCATCCAGCGCCTGTGGGCGTGCGACGCCAACCTCTGGACGAGCGACGCTTCGGTCCAAGCCCGCATTCGCGAACGCTTCGGCTGGCTGACGATCGCCACGGCGATGCGCCCACGTCTTTCCGACTTCACCCGTGTCGCCCAGGCGTGCCGCCTGGCCGGGTACACCCATGCGGTCTTGCTGGGGATGGGCGGCAGCAGCTTATTCGCCGAGGTGTGCAGCCGCCTCCTGAGTGTGGGGCCAGGCGGCCTTGATCTAGCGGTGTTGGACACCACGGATCCGACGGCGATTCGTCAATACCTGCGGCGCGTCCCGCTTGAGCGGTTGCTCATTATCGTCTCAAGCAAATCCGGCACGACGATCGAAGTCACCTCGCTTGCTCGATACGCCGAAGCCGAATTCGCCGCCACCCGTCTGCCGTTTGGCGATCACCTGATCGTGATCACCGATACCGGCACGCCGCTTGAAGCACAGGCAGCGTCATGGAGCGCCCGCGCGGCCTTTTACCTGGAGGATGGCGGCGGCCGGGATGTGGGCGGCCGGTTCTCGGCGCTGACTGCATTCGGTCTTGTGCCGGCGGCTCTGCTGGGAGCCGATGTCGGCCGGCTCCTGGAGCGCGGCGAGCAGATGGCGCGGTTATGCGGTGCCGATGTCCCCTTGCAGAGCCATCCAGCCGCGCAATTGGCGGCGGTGCTTGGCGGGCTGGCGGCGCAGGGCTGCAACAAAATGACGCTCGTCTGCGAGCCGGAACTCGCCGGCATCGGCGCGTGGATCGAACAGCTCGTGGCCGAAAGCACCGGCAAGGCCGGCCAGGGGATCGTCCCGATTCTGGATGAGGCGCTGCCGCTGCCGGCGAGCACGCCGGATCGGTTTATCGTGAGCGTTCGATGGACGGATGCACGCCGCAGCGCGCTCGAAGAGCCATTGCGCGCCGCGCGACAGGCTGGGGTGCCGCTCGTGGACATCCGGCTCGATGATCCGTATGACCTGGGCGGAGAAGTGCTGCGCTGGGCGATGGCCACGTCGCTAGCCGGCTGCCTACTGCAGGTGAACCCGTTCGATGAGCCGAACGTCCAGGAGAGCAAGGACCGTACCGCCGCGCTGCTCACGGCGTGGCTCAGCGACGGCCGGTTTCCCGATGAGCCGCAAGGGCGCGACGGCACGCTGGTGATCGACGGTGCGGCTGGGCCAGAGTGCGCGGAGCGCCTGAGCCAATTTCTTCGGCAAGCCAGAGCCGGCGATTACATCGCGCTGCTCTCCTACCTGCCGCGCACCGACACGCTGGACCGCGCCCTGCAGGAGATGCGCACGCGCCTGGCCGCGCATGGGTATCCGACGGTTATCGGGATCGGCCCGCGCTACCTCCACTCCACCGGCCAGCTCTTTAAGGGGGGAGCGGATCAAGGGGTGTTTCTCTTCGTCACGGCGGAGAGCTCGGACGACCTACCGATCCCTGGGCAGCGGTATACGTTTGGGACGCTGAAGCAGGCCCAAGCCCTGGGCGATATCGGCGCCATGCGGCAGCGCGGCCGGCGGCTGCTGCACCTCCACTTGCGCGGCGACCTTGATCGTGCCGCCCAGCGCCTCGCGCGATCGATCGCCTCGCCGGGCTGAAGCCGCACACTTCGCTCGCTGGCTTGCTGCGGGCAAGGATGCCTCCTGGACGTGGGGCCCGCGCAGGAAGCGAGCCGGGGTGACGCAGGACAGCGAGCCGGGACACTCGTAGTGATGGTGGCTGGCGCAGCCCCAACGCGTGCGCTATAATGTGAATTTATTCACAATGTCGGCTTACACAGAACAATACCTCTTTATCGGATTGCTCACGGCGGTCGCCCTGTTCCTGGGCGGGTTCCCGTTGCTGGTCGCCAAGCTGGTCGCCCCGAAGAAGCCCGGGCTGTCCAAGCAAGCGCCCTATGAATGCGGCCTGGAATCGACCGGCGAGCCGTGGCTGCAGTTCCGCATCCAGTACTACATCTACGCGCTGCTGTTCGTCGTCTTCGACGTGGAAGTCATCTTTCTCTATCCGTGGGCGGTCACCTTCAAGGAGCTCGCGCCCTTGTTGGGGCCGATCGTGCTGGCGGAAATGCTGCTGTTCATCGCGATCCTGGGTGTTGCGCTCGTCTACGCGTGGAAGAAAGGCGTCTTGGAGTGGGAGTGATGGCGCTTGACGAAGGGTTGCAAAGCGAGCTGCAGAAAGAGGGCGTGTACCTCACGACCTGGGACAAGCTCGTGAACTGGGGCCGCGGCAACTCCATTTGGCCGCTGCAATTCGGGCTGGCGTGCTGCGCGATCGAGATGATCGCCACCGCCGCGTCCCGCTACGACATCGCGCGCTTCGGCTCGGAGATCTTCCGCGCCTCGCCCCGGCAGGCCGACTTGATGATCGTCGCCGGCACCGTGACCAAGAAGATGGCCCCGCAGGTCGTGCGGCTCTACAACCAGATGGCCGAGCCCAAGTACGTCATCTCGATGGGGGCGTGCGCCACCTCGGGCGGGCCCTTCCACAAGGGCTACAACGTCCTGAAGGGCATCGACCGCTATATTCCTGTCGATGTCTACATCCCCGGCTGTCCCCCGACCCCGCAGGCACTCCTGGAAGGGCTGCAAAAACTCCAGGAGCGCATCAATGCCAGCTCCGTGGGGCAGGCCATGGCGAAAAAACAGGGCGAGTATCCGGTGCCGGAATACGGCCCCGCCGGCCTCTCGCCCCGCTACAACCCCGCCGTGTGGCAGCCGCCCGCCCGGCATCCGTTCGACTATCAGCGGGCTCCTGCCAGTCCCGCACCATCCACCCCGCCGGCCGCGTGATGTGGGCGTCGCTCGACGAGCTGAAATCGGTGCTGGAGCAGCAATTGCCCGGTGTGACCGTGACCGTCGAGGGCGCGGTGTTATACGTCGAACCCAAGAACCTGGTTTCGGTGTGCCGCTACCTGAAAGACAGCGAACGGTTCCGGTTGGATTACCTCGCGAATCTCACTGCGGTGGATTACCCGCCCGAGCGTATCGAAGTCGTCTACCATGTATATTCCATGGACAAGAAACACGGCCCGCTGCCACTCAAGGTGAGACTGCCGCGCGCGGAGCCCAAGGTCGCCTCTGTGACGCCGATCTGGCGCGGCGCCGAGTTCCAAGAACGGGAAGCCTACGATCTCTATGGGGTCATCTTCGAAGGCCACCCTGATTTGCGGCGCATCCTGTTGTGGGACGGGTTCCAGGGTCATCCCATGCGCAAGGATTATGTCGTCGAAGACCAGAACGTACTGGAAGGCGGCCCGGCATGAGCGCGACGACGGCCGAGACGCAATTGCTGGAAATCAATCTTGGGCCGCAGCACCCGTCAACCCACGGGGTGTTCCGCATGATCGCCACCCTCGACGGGGAAACGATCGTGAAACTCAAGCCGGTCATGGGCTATTTGCACCGCAACCACGAGCAGATCGGCGAAGGCATTACCTACGTTGCGAGCTTCCCGTTTACCGACCGGCTCGACTACTTCAACGCCATGTCGAACAACTTCGGCCTCGCGCTCGCCATCGAAAAGCTGGGCGGCATTCAGGCCTCCGAGCGGGGCGAGTACGTGCGCGTCATCATGGCAGAGCTCACCCGGCTGGTGAACCACGTCGCGGTGACCGGCTTCCTGCTCAACGACATGGGGGCGTTCGGCACACCGCTCTTGTACGCGTTCCGCGAGCGGGAGCGCATCCTCGATCTGTTCGAGGCGGCCTCAGGCTCGCGGATGATGTGCAACTACGTGCGGCCCGGCGGCGTGCGCGAGGACGTGCCCGTGCAGTGGCTGGAGCGCGCCCGCGAGATCGTGAACAACTTTCCCATATTCCTCGATGAGTTTGAAACGCTGCTGACCGAAAACGAGATCATCCAGCAGCGCGCCAAGCACGTCGGCGTGCTGCCCAAAACGCTGGCGGTGAATGCGAGCATCACCGGGCCGATGGCGCGCGCCTCGGGCGTCAACTACGACATCCGCAAGGTGGACGGCTACTCGATCTATCCGAAGTTTGCGTTCAAGGTCCCGCTGGGCAGCGTCGGCGACGTCTACGACCGGTATTACGTCCGCATCCTGGAGATGCGCGAGAGCGTGAAGATCCTCCAGCAAGCACTCAAGGACATCCCGGGCGGGCCGGCGATCAGCCCGAAGGGACAGGCGATCAGCAAGGCCCCGCGCACGTTCAAGCCGCCCAAGGGCGAGGCATACGGCCGCGTGGAATCGCCCAAGGGCGAGCTGGGCTTTTACCTCGTCAGCGACGGCTCCTCGCAGCCGTACCGGTACCACATCCGCGCGCCCAGCTTCATCAACCTCACCGTGTTGGAAGACATGTGCCTCGGCCAGAAAGTGGCCGATGCGATCATCATCCTCGGCTCCATCGATATCGTGCTCGGGGAGGTCGACCGGTAATGGTCGGGCGCGGCGTGCTCAAGGGCATGTGGCTGGTGCTCAGGGAGTTCCTGAGCACGTATCCGCTCGGCCGGATGGTGCTGCGCGTGACCGGGCAGCCTGCAGGCAACCGGCTCGTCACGGTGCAATACCCGGATGAAAAGCAGCAGCACGCCGAGCGGTTCCGCTACTTCCCGTTTCTCGTGTACGACCAAACGCCGGACAATTTGCGCTGCGTGGCGTGCAAGATCTGCGAGCAGGAATGCCCGCCGCAGTGCATCCACATTGTGGGACCGGCGAAGGATGAGCAGGGCCGTCCGCTCAAGGTCCACGGCCGCACGTATCCGGTGGAGTTCGACATCGACACGTCGATCTGCATGTCCTGCCGCATTTGTGTCGACGTGTGTCCCTTCGATGCGATCGAGATGGACAACCAGTACGAGATGTCCTCGACCGAGCGATTTGGTGAGATGGCCTTCAATAAGGAGAAGCTGCTGAAGTCCAACGAGTACTTTCAGCAGATCAAGCCGACCGAAGCGTCCGTGGTAGACCAGCGGCTGGAAGCCAAAAAGCCCAAACCCGCACCCACCCAGCCCCCCACGCCGCCGAGTGCGGCATGAGCTTTCTCGACCTGTTTCGCAACCTTGATCAGCTCTTCGTGAACGTGAGCGGCTGGCTCCTGGGCCTGCTGCCGGATTGGCTGCAGCCATGGGCGTCCATCGCCATGCGCATCGGCGTGATCGCCGCGATCGCGCCGGCGATCATGATGTACCTCACCTGGATCGAGCGCAAAGCGATCGCCCGCATGCAAAACCGCTACGGCCCCACCCGCGTGGGAATCTATGGTCTTGCGCAGCCGCTGGCCGACGGGCTGAAGATGTTGAACAAAGAAGATATCGTCCCGCGCGGGGCGGACCGCCTGGTTCATCTGATCGCGCCGGTCCTCGCCGTGGCTCCGGCGATTTTGCTCTTTGCGGTCATGCCGTTCGGCCGCAACCTGATCGCCGCCGATCTCAATGTTGGGCTGCTGTACGTCTTCGCCATTTCTTCGATCAGCTCGTACGCCATCTTTATGGGCGGGTGGGCGTCGCGCAGCAAATTCTCGGTCCTCGGGGCCATGCGCGGTGTGGCGCAAATCGTATCCTACGAAGTGCCCAGCGTGCTCTCGGCGGTGGCGGTCATCATGGTGACCGGCAGCCTATCGCTGGGCACCATCGTTGAATCACAGGCCGGCTACTGGTTTGTGTTCACGCCCTGGGGTTTCGTGGCGTGCCTGATCTTTTTCCTCAGCGGCGTCGCCGAGGTCAACCGCACGCCCTTCGATATGCCTGAGGCGGAATCCGAGCTCGTCGGCGGATTTCACACCGAATACAGCGGCATGAAATTCGCGCTATGGTACATGGCGGAGTTCCTGGAATCGTTCGCGGTGTGCGCCTTCACCGTCGCGCTCTTTCTCGGCGGCTGGCACGGCCCGGCGATCCCGTTCTGGGTGCTGGCACTCGCGCTGGCGATCCTCATCGGCACCGCGCGTTTGCTGCCGCTGCCGGTGCGCGGTGTTGGAGCGCTGGTCATGGTGGGTGCGGGCGTCTTTTGGGCCGCGCAGCCGATCCCCTCGTGGATATGGTTTCTCAGCAAGACCTACTTCCTCTTTTTCGTTCTCGTGTGGTTCCGCGGGACGTTTCCCCGATTGCGCGCCGACCAGCTCATGGGGTTGGCATGGAAATTTTTCCTGCCCCTGGCTCTCGTGAACATCCTCGTGGCCGGTGTCTGGCTTATGCCGCAAACGCCGGTCCGCTGGGCGCCGTGCCTGTTGATCCTCTGGGGCGCGGTATCCTTGTTGGTTGCGGTGAACAAGCCGTCGATCACCGACCGGCGCACGTACGTCTTAGCCGACTAAGCGCACGCTCCGCACAAGGAGGTTTCGCATGAGCGCACCATCCGCCGGATCCCCCGTCCCCTCGCCAACTGAAACCGCCGTCGTCGAATGGGAGCGCAAGCCCAAGTCCATCGACGCCAATCTCAAGGACTACGACGCGGTCGCCAAGACCTTCGACTGGAAGACCGTCGAGCGCGAGTTCGATTGGTCCAAGACCGGCAAGGTCAACCTCGTCCACGAGGCGGTGGATCGTCATGCCGTCTCATCCCGCGGCACCAAAGTCGCGCTCTACTACACCGATTTTGAGCGGCGAAGCGAAGAGTACACCTTCCAGGACTTCAAGAAGCTCACCAGCCGCGTCGCCCACGTCCTCAAGCAGCTCGGGGTGAAAAAGGGTGATCGCGTCGGCACCTTCCTGCCACGCACACCGGAGCTCTATATCACGATCCTGGGCATTCACCGTGTCGGGGCGATCCCGGTGCCGCTCTTTGAAGCGTTCATGGAGCAGGCGGTCGAGGACCGGCTGAGCGACAGCGAAGCGGTGCTGTGCGTCACATCGCCGGCGCTGAAATCGCGCATCCCGCGCGCAAAGCTCCCAGCGCTCAAAATACTGCTGCTGGTAGGAGCATCAGGAACGCTCGAGTCCGGCGAGGCGAGCTACGAACAGCTCATCGCCAAAGCGCCGGACTGGGTCGAGCCGGAGTGGCTCACGGTGGATGACGGCTTGGTGATCCATTACACCTCGGGGTCGACCGGCAAGTCCAAGGGCGCGCTGCACCGCCAATACGCCATGGTGGGTCATTACCAGACCGCGAAGTGGGCGCTCGACTTGCGCGATGACGACGTGTATTGGTGCACCGCCGACCCCGGGTGGGTCACCGGCACTTCGTACGGCATCTACGGCCCGTGGACGCTGGGCATCACGAGCGTCGTAATCGGCGGCCGGTTCGACCCGGAGCGCTGGTTCGAAACGATCCAGCGCTACAAGGTGACGATGTGGTACAGCGCGCCCACCGCGTACCGGATGCTAATGTCGGCGGGCGAAACGATCCCGAAGAAGTACGACCTCAAGAGCCTGCGCCACATCTGCAGCGTGGGCGAGCCGCTCAACCCTGAAGCGCTGAAATGGATCAAGAAGATCACCGGATTGGCTCCTCACGAGACCTGGTGGATGACCGAGACCGGCATGCAGCTGATCTGCAACTACCGCAGCTATGACTTTCCGATCGGCTGCACCGGCAAGCCGTTTCCGGGCACGTACGCCACGGTGGTCGATGATCAAGGAAAAGAAGTCGCGCCCGGCGTGTTGGGGAACCTCGTCGTCAAGCCGGGCTGGCCGTCGATGATGAAGGAGATCTGGAGAAATGCGGCCAAGTATCAGGAATACTTCCGCATCCCAGGCTGGTACGCGAGCGGCGACTCGGCGTTCAAGGACGAGCGCGGCTACATCTGGTATCAGGGCAGGGCGGATGACGTGATCAAGACCGCCGGCGAGCGGGTCGGGCCGTTTGAGGTGGAAAGCGCCTTGGTGGCGCACCCGGCGGTGGCCGAAGCCGGCGTGATCGGCAAGCCGGATGCGGTGCGCGGCCAGATCATCAAAGCGTTCGTCGCGCTGCGCAAGGGCCGCCAGCCGTCGGATCAGCTGAAGAAAGAGATCGCCGATTTCGTGAAAACCAACCTGGCGGCGCACGCCGCACCCCGCGAGATCGATTTCGTCGAGAAAGTCCCCAAGACCCGCTCAGGCAAAATCATGCGCCGCGTCCTCAGGGCATGGGACCAAGGCCTTCCCGTCGGCGACATCTCGACAATGGAGGAGTAGTTGCGCCAGCGCAGCGGCGCAGCGGCCGCCGGGTGGGTTGTTGCTGGAGCGCTCTTCGCCGGCTGCGGGTCGACCGGGGTGACCGAGGATTGGCACCGCATCGAGCCGCCTGTTCCCGCGCCGCCGTTTACGCTCGCCCAACTCGACGATGGCGAGTTGAAGCTCTCCGATCTTCAGGGGCGCATCGTCATCATGGAGTTCTGGGCGACGTGGTGCGAGCCGTGCCGGTTTTCGCTCCCGTCGCTTGAAGTCATCTATAAACGCTACCGCAGCCGGGGCGTGACGGTGCTCCTGTTGAACCAGGATGAGCCGCCGGATGCGGTCCGCGCGTGGCTGGCGGGCAAGTTCACCGCCCCGGTGCTGCTCGATGCGCGCGGCCTGGTGGGGAACCAATATGGGGTGGAAGGTATCCCGCAGCTTTTCATCATCGATCAGCAGGGCCGCATCATTTTCATGCACGCCGGCTACGGCGGCGGACTAGAGCGGAACCTCAAGCTGATCCTGGACGAATTGCTGAAACCAACTCATGCCTGATCGACTCATCATTAGCGACCTGGAGGCACAGTGCCGCATCGGTGTCTTCGAATGGGAGCGCGCGCAGCCGCAGCCCATCTGGATCGACTTGGAGCTGCCGATCGACGCCGCGCGCGCGGCAGAGCGCGAATCGGTCGAGGACACCGTGGACTACGCGCGGCTGGTGCAGGCGGTGAAGCGCGTGGCAGAAGAACGTACCTACCGGCTGATGGAAACGCTGGCCGAGGCGGTCGCCCAGGCGGTCGTGCAGGAGTTTGCGCCGAGGGTGAGTGTGCGTGTGAAAAAGCGCGCGCTGCCGGGGATCGCGTATGCGGCGGTCGAGGTGGAGCGGGTAGGTCAGCGCCGGGCGCGGGTCGCGCGACGGCGAGTGAGAGGGCGTGTCGGCCGGCGGTAGCCGGCGACGGAACTTTCGGTTTCCCACAACCGCACCGCGCTGACTGGGAAGCCTTGCGAGACTGCGTAGTCGAAGATCAGCTTCGCGATCGCTTCAGCGGTCGGATTGGCCTCGATCAGAAAGATCGGCTCGCCCAGCCGGCGCAGTGTCGATGCCGCCGGGTCCTTGCGGCAGAGGATCATCTTGTGGTCGAGCTGCTGGTCGATCCAGGTCTGAATCACCTGCTTGATCTCTCCGAAGTCCCACACCATCCCCCGGCGATCCAGCGACGCGCTTTCCAGCTCGATTTCGACGGTGCCGTTGTGGCCGTGCAAGTAGCGGCACTTGCCCGCGTAGTTCAGCAAGCGGTGGCCGTAGCAGAACCGGATCGTCTTCGTCACGCTGTACATCAGGCGATGAGTTGTCCGCCGTCCACAAATACGACACTTCCCGTCATGAAGTCCGTTCCCTCGATGAGGAAGCAGACGGTGTTGGCGATGTCCTGCGGGCTGCCCCAGCGCTTCAAGGGCACGCGCTTGGCGACCCGCGCGCGAAGTGCTGCCGACATGCCAGGCGGCGGCAGGATCGGGCCGGGCGCGATGGCGTTGACCTGCACGTGAGGCGCGAGCTCTTTCGCGAGCGCTTTCGTGAGCCCGATGACGCCGGCTTTCGACACGCAGTAGGGCAGGTAATCGCGGTAGGGGCGCACGCCGGCCCAATCCGCGATGTTGATGATCTTGCCACGCCGCTGCCGTTGCATGAGCCGGCCGGCTGAAAGCGCACACAGGAACGGCCCCTTCAAGTTCGCATCCAGCTCCTGGTCCCAGTCCCGCTCGGTCAGCTGCGTAAACGGCGTGCGCGTGAAGCGCGCCGCGCTGTTCACCAGGACGTCCAACCGTCCAAAGCGCCGGTGGACCTGGCGGATGAGCCGGTTCGCGTCCGCGGCGGAGGCGAGGTCCGCGCGGAAGGCCTGCGCCTCCACGCCGTGCTGGCGCAAGGCGACCACGGTGCGCTGTGCCTCGGCCGCTGAGGAGCGATACGAGATGGCGATGTGCGCGCCCCGCTGGGCGACCGCCATGGCGATGGCGTGGCCGACGCGTTTTGCACCGCCGGTGACAAGGACAACATGGTCTTGGAGTGTCATGTGGGGAGCCTGAATGGGAGGGTTACGAAGAGCCGCGGCGCTGCTGGAGCTGTTCGCACATCTGGTTGATCGCCTTGGCCAGGTCCTCCAAGGCGTCACCCTGGCGCAGCACGATGCGCTGCGAGTAGTCTCCGCTGCCGATGGCTTCGAGCGTGCGCTTGATGCGGCTCATGGGACCGACGATGCGGTGGCTCTGCCGGATGCCCAGGATCAGGACGATGGGGATCGCGATGAGCAGCTCGGTGAGCAGGGTCACGGCGATGGTGATGAGGCAATAGATGAACGTGTGCTGGGGAAGGTTGGGATCGGAGAGGCTGCCCATAATCAGGGCGGTGGCGATGAGGGAACTGATGACCGCCACGCCGAGGACCACCATGAAGATGCGGGTGACGAACCGCAACTGGTACTGGCGGTCCACTAAGAACTGCTTGCGCCGATACGGACGCTCAGCAGAGTCCATGTCGCTGGCTAGTATAGCATATCTAGGGATGTGTCAAGAAGTTGCGGGGCTCGCTTCCTGCGCGGGCCCCGGCCGCCTGCTCGCGCTGGCGCGGGCCCCGCGGTCAGCCTCGCCGGACTGACCCCGCACACTTCGCTCGCCAGCTTGCTACGGGCACCGGGCCTACCTCTCGGAAACATCCCGTGTCCTGCCGCCGGCGACTGGGGTCGTTGACTTTTGGGGCATGCTTTGTTACGCTCGGTCTATTCCTTCCTGATGCCCCCCAGCCGTTCGACGATCGGAGTGCTCATCAGCGGTGGCGTGGACAGCGCCGTCTTGCTGGACCGGCTGCTCAGGCAAGGCTGCCGGGTGCAACCGATCTACGTGCGCTGCGGTTTTCGGTGGGAAGCGGCCGAGTTGCGCCATCTGCGCCGGCTATTGCACGCTCTGCACCGGAAGGCGCTCAAGCGGCTGATGATCCTGGACGTGCCGTTACGCTCAGCCTACGGCCCCCACTGGAGCTTCGGGGGCGCGCGGGTGCCTGGAGCGCGCAGCACGGACGCTGCGGTCTACTTGCCCGGGCGCAACGCGCTCCTGCTCAGCCACGCGGCGGTGGCTTGCGCGCAGCGAGGGATTGATCACCTTGCGCTGGGCATCTTGAAAAGCAATCCGTTTGGCGATGCTTCACCGCAGTTCCTGCGGCAGATGGCGAGCGCGCTGACGCTGGCACTCGGGCGCCGCGTGCGCATCCTGACGCCGCTGCGCCAGATGAGCAAAGCGCGCGTGATTCAATCGGGGCGCGGGGTGCCGCTGGCGCTGACGTTTTCGTGCATCAATCCTCGAGGAGACAGGCACTGCGGCATGTGCAATAAGTGCGCAGAACGGCAACGGGCGTTTCGACAAACAGGTTTGAGGCCATCATGAGCGTCTATCGGGGCGGTGTGGGCCAGTGGTCATGGTTGTTGCACCGCGTCACCGGCGTCGGGGTCCTGGTCTTCCTTCTCTTGCACATCGTCGATACCGCGCTCGTGATCCTTGGACCGGAGCATTACGACGCCATCATCCAGCTCTACCGGCATCCGGCCTTCCGCGTCATGGAAGTGGGGTTGTTCGCCTCCCTGTTGTTCCACGCCATCAACGGCGTGCGCATCATCCTCATGGACTTCTGGGTGGACCTGATGCGCTTCCACCGGCAATTCTTCTACGCGCAAATGGCGATCCTCGCCGTCCTCATGGTCCCGGTGACATGGCTGATGCTCAAGCCGGTGTTCTTCAAATGACGCTCAGCGCCTCCTACAGCCGCCCGCGCCCGACTCGAGGATTCGAGGCCTGGTCGTGGATCTTCATGCGCGTTTCCGGATTGGTGCTGCTGTTCCTGGCGCTCGGCCACATGGTGCTGATGCATCTCATCCACAACGTGGATGAGATCAACTACGCGTTCGTCGCGAATCGCTATGCCGGGTGGCTGTGGCGCTTTTATGATTTGTCCTTGCTGGTGCTCGCCCTCATCCACGGCATCAACGGCGCGCGGGTCCTCATCGACGACTACGTGCACAAGCCCGCCGCGCACCGCGCCACGCTCGCCGCGCTCTACCTCGTCTCCGGCACGCTCCTGCTCCTCGGCGCCTACGTGGCGCTGTTCTTCAAGCCGGTGCCGGTCTGATGGCGCGCCAGGTCATCCACCACGAGTACGACGCGGTGATCGTCGGGGCCGGGGGTGCTGGCCTGATGGCCGCGCTCGAAGCGTCCAAGCGCTGCCGGGTGGCGGTCGTGAGCAAGCTGTATCCCACCCGCTCGCATACCGGCACCGCGCAAGGCGGCATCGGCGCGGCGCTAGGCAACCTCGAGCCGGACTCGTGGGAATGGCATATGTTCGACACGGTCAAAGGCGGCGACTATCTCCCGGACCAAGACGCCGTGGAGGTGATGTGCCGCGAGGCGATCGACGTCGTGTACTCCCTGGAGCACATGGGGCTGCCGTTTAACCGCACCCCCGAAGGGAAGATCGATCAGCGACGCTTCGGCGGCCATACCATGGAGCTGGGCAAAGCCCCGGTGCGCCGCGCGTGCTACGCGGCCGACCGCACCGGCCACATGATCCTGCAAACGCTCTACCAGCAATGCATCAAGCAAGGCGTGGCGTTCTTCGACGAGTTCCATCTGACCGACGTGCTGGTCAGCGGAGGGCGTTGTGCCGGCGTGGTCGCGCTGTGCCTGGCGACGGGCGAGCTGCATTGCTTTCGCGCCAAGGCGGTGCTGCTGGCCACCGGCGGGTTCGGGCGCATGTTCAAAGTGACCTCGAACGCCCACACGCTCACCGGGGATGGCTGCTCGATCGTGTTCCGCCGCGGGGTGCCGCTGGAGGATATGGAGTTTTTCCAGTTCCATCCGACCGGCATCTACAAGCTGGGCATCCTGGTGACCGAAGGGGCTCGCGGCGAGGGCGGGGTGCTGCTCAACGGCAAGGGCGAGCGGTTCATGGAGCGCTACGCGCCGACGATGAAAGATCTTGCGCCTCGCGATATGATCAGCCGCGCGATCTACCGCGAAGTCCAGGAAGGGCGGGGCGTTGACGGCAAAGATTACGTGCACCTGGATCTGACGAAGCTGGACCCTGACGTGGTCGAGCGCAAATTGCCGGACATCACCGACTTCGTGCGCACGTACCTGGGCGTGGATCCGGTGAAGGAGCTGGTGCCGGTGCAGCCGACCGCCCACTACGCGATGGGCGGCATCCCGACCAATACGAATGCGCAGGTGGTTGCGGATGCAAAAAACTCCGTACTGACCGGGCTGTATGCAGCCGGGGAGTGTGCGTGCGTCTCCGTGCACGGCGGCAACCGGCTGGGAACCAACTCGTTGGTGGACATCGTCGTCTTCGGTCGGCGCGGCGGGCGCCACATCGCCGAGTCGGTTGGTAAGATGGAGCTGCCGCCGCTGCCCTCCGATGCGCTGAGCCGCTCGCACGAAGAGATCGGCCGCCTCACGTCGAACCTGGGTGGTGAGTCGGCCGCGGCGATCCGTACCGAGCTGCAGCAGGTAATGATGGACCGCGTCTCGGTCTACCGCGAAGAGACAGGGCTGAAGGAAGCGTTGGCGACCATTTCCACGCTTCGCAGCCGCTATCGAAAGGTCGAAGTCGAGGACCGCAGCTTGAGCTACAATACGGAATTGCAGGAAGCGCTGGAGCTGGGCTACCTGCTGGATCTGGCCTGGGCCACGACCGTCGGAGCGCTGGCGCGCACGGAATCGCGCGGGGCGCACAGCCGGGAGGATTTCCCCAAGCGCGATGACGCCAACTGGCTGAAGCACTCGCTGGCGTTTGCGACGGACGGCAACATCAAGCTCGACTACAAGCCCGTGTCGATCACACGCTTCCAACCCAAAGAGCGCATCTACTGATGCAGATTCGCATCAAGATCAAGCGGTACAACCCGGAGCGCGAGCCTAAGGAGCAGTGGCGCGAATATGCCGTCGAAGCCGATCCGATGGACCGCGTGCTGGACGCGCTGCACGCGGTCAAGTGGCAGCGCGACGGCAGCCTGGCCTTCCGGCGCTCCTGCGCGCACGGCATCTGCGGTTCGGATGCGATGATGATCAACGGCCGCAACCGTCTGGCCTGCAAGGTGCTCATCAAGGACCTCAAGCAGCCCATCACCATTGAGCCGATGCGGGGGTTTCCGGTGCTGAAGGACCTCATCGTGGACATGACGCGCTTTTTCGAGAAGTACCGCCAGGTCAAGCCCTACCTTATCAACGACACGCCGGAGCCGAAGACCGAGCGGCTGCAAAGCCCCGAGGACCGCGAGCGCTACGACGACACCACGAAGTGCATCCTGTGCGGGGCGTGCACGACCGCCTGCCCGTCGTTTTGGGCGAACAAGGAGTACGTCGGGCCGGCTGCGATTGTCCAGGCGCACCGCTTCCTCTTCGACAGCCGCGACCACGGCGCGGCCGAGCGCAAGCCGGTGCTGGATGACACCATGGGCGTGTGGCGCTGTCGGACGATCTTCAGCTGCACCGATGCCTGCCCGCGCGGCATCCAAGTCACCAAAGCGATCGGGGAAGTGAAGAAGCTGCTCGCCACGGGCGGCCCTCCGCCAGCCACCGCAGTTCCGAAGCCATCGTGATTTCTTCGTCTTTCGTTGCGGGCCCGATGTCGTTGACAATCCCTGTCGGACGCCGCTATCCTAGCTCGCGTTGATGTCCACTCTCCGGATCGGCTTTCTTGGCCTTGGCACCATGGGTGCGCCCATGGCGATGAATCTTCTGAAGGCCGGTTTCCGCGTGCAGGTGTGGAACCGGACCGCATCCAAGGCTGAGCCGTTCGCCAAGCAGGGCGTGAAAGTGGGTAAGAGCCCTGCGCACGTCGCGGCAGAGTCCGACATCGTCATCACGATGGTGTCGCAGCCCAAAGACGTTGAGCAGGTAGCACTCGGCCCGGATGGCGTGGTCGATGGCATCAAGCCGGGCGCGATGTACGTCGACATGAGCACCGTCTCGCCATCCGCCTCGCGCAAGCTCGCCGGGGGCGTGACCACGAAGCAGGCGGAGTTTCTCGATGCGCCGGTCGTCGGCTCAAAAGGTCCGGCGACCGAAGGCGCGCTGGTGATTCTCGTCGGCGGACTGCCCTCGACGCTTGAGCGCTGCCGCCCGGTTCTCTCGGCGATGGGCAAGACAATCATCCACGCCGGGGGCGTGGGCGCCGGCTCCACGCTGAAGCTGGCGACCAACTTGATGCTGGCGCATTTGGCGGCCGGGTTCGCCGAGGGGTTGTTGTTGGTGCAGCGCGCCGGCCTTGAGCCCAAGAAATACCTTGAGGTGCTGGAGGCCAGCACCTTCCGCTCGCCCTGGTATCAGACCAAGGGGGCGGGCATGATCAAACGCGATTTTTCCACGCACTTCGCCCTGAAACATATGTACAAAGACGTGCGATTAATGGGAGAGCTGGGACTGGACACCAAGACCGCGCTGCCGATCACCAAAGCGATCGAGCAGCTCTTCGCCCAATCCGAAGCGGCCGGCAAGGCAGAGGCCGACTACTCGGCAATCCTGGCGTTTCTCGAGGAGCGTTCCAGCTGATGAAAAAGGCCCGATTGAGCGGATCGCAGCAGGAGAAGCTCTCGCCGCTGCGCACCGATGTGCGCTTCCTCGGCGAGCTGCTGGGGCAGGTCTTGATCCGGCAGGAAGGGCAGGCCTTCTTCGACATCGAAGAGCGCATCCGCTTGCGGGCGATTGCGATCCGCCGGGGCCACAACAGCGGCTCGGACGCATCGCTGCGCCGGCTGCTGGACCAACTGCCCATCGAAACCGCCGAGCGCATCATCCGTGCCTTCTCGGTCTACTTCCAGCTCGTCAACATCGCGGAAGAGAACCATCGCGTGCGCCGCAAGCGCTACTACGAGTCGCTGCCGGGTTTCCACCCGCAGCGCGGCTCGATCGAAGATGTCGTCCACCGGCTGCACGCCGCGCGCGTCCCGTATGAGACGCTGGTCAAGCGCGCGGCGGATCTCTCGATCGTCTTGGTCCTCACCGCGCACCCCACGCAAGCGCTGCCGCCCGCGATTCTCACAAAGCACCGGGAAATCTGGAATTTGTTGATGCACCGGCAGCTCATGAATCCGGTTCCGAAGGAGGCCGAGGCGATCGCCGAGGAGCTCCTGGAGCGCATCATGGGACTGTGGCAGACCGATGAGCTACGCTCGGCGCGCCCCACCATTCAAGATGAGGTCGAGCAGGGGCTGTATTACCTGTCGTCCGTGCTCTACGACGCGCTGCCGGACGTGATCCTCGCCTTTCGCGAGGAAGTCCGGCGCGTGTACGGCCGCGTGATGCCGCTGAGCACCCTGGTGCGGTTCGGCAGCTGGATCGGCGGCGACAAGGACGGCAACCCGAATGTGACCCACGAGTCGCTGCGCTGGGCGCTCTTCCGCTACCGGCAGGCGATCCTCGCGAAATATCTGTCGTCGCTGGAGCAGCTCCAAGAACAGCTGACCCAGTCCGACCAGTTGTGCCGCATCCTGCCGGCCTTCCTGCGCTCGGTGGCGCACGACCGGCGCAGTTTTCCGGCGCTGGTAGAATCGCTGGACACCAAGTACCCGCATCAGCCGTACCGCCAGAAACTGGCGATCATGATCCACCGGTTGCGCCAGGTCGCCCGCTCGCCGTCGGAAGGCGAGCCCGGCTATCATAGCGTGCAGGAATTCCTGCGCGACCTGCTGTTCTTGCAGCGCAGCCTGCGCAGCCACCGCGCCGATCCGATCGCCGAGCGCGACGTGGCCAAGCTGATCCTCCAGGTGTCGCTCTTCGGGTTTATCTTTACGCGATTGGACGTGCGCGAGCACAGCCAGCGCCACCTGGCGGCCTTCAGCGAGCTAGCCCAAGGCCATGGATTAGTGGAAGGCGATCCCGGGGCGATGACCGAGGCCCAGCGGCGCGCCATGCTCGATCAGTTGCTCGCACAGCCCCGCTACATCGAGCTGCTCAAGGACTGCTCGCCGGCTACGCGGGAGGTCATTCGCACCTTCCAAGTCATGGCGGAGCACCTGGAGCATATCGATCCGGAGGCGATCGACGGCTACATCATCAGCATGACC
>PCVX01000024.1 GCA_002796105.1 Candidatus Omnitrophica bacterium CG11_big_fil_rev_8_21_14_0_20_63_9
GCAACTCGCCGTCGGATGGGGGTGAGGTATCGGTAACAATCCTCGGTTCGCTCATTGGTATGCATCACACCACAGAGACACAGAGGGGCCACAGAAGCACAGAGCGATTTCCACCGCAGTGCTCCGTGCCTCTGTGGCATTCTGTGATTCTGTGGTGTCCTCCGATTACTTGCCCTCTTTCCACAACGCCTTCAAACGATCCCGTAATTCTGTCTTGGCTTGGGCCTGAGCCAGCATCGATTGCCACTGCGTGCCCATCGCTTCAAGCACCGCATCGGCCGCCTTGTCCATCTTGGGACCCCAGGCTTTCTGGATCTTGCCCTTGAGGATTTCCACCTGGGTTTCTTTCAAGGCTTGAAAAAAGCTGCAGGACCACAAGCCTTGCGCACAGTCAATTGGATCGCCGCTACAGCCTGACGTCCCACAGGGACATTCGCTGCCGGAAGATCCGCAACTTCCTGCGCGGCTTGAGGCTCCGCTCTCCACGTCGCAACATGATCCTGATTCACACTGGCTGCTCATTGTCCGTACGCTCCTTGGTTAACGTTTCAATGATGTCATTCACCACAGGCCTATGCCGCGATAACGTCTTCCATTTACCCACCTCCTTTCCAGTATGAACCAACCGGTTGGTATCTTTATTGACCACAAAAATAGCGCTAGGGTGTCTTCGCGCCCTCGAACAGTTGCTGCAGATACGTCTTAAAATGACGAAGGTTTTGCGCCACGACCTTCATATTGCCCTTCGCTTTCCCAAGGATCATCGAGCCTTCCATCACGGCGACCAAGTGCTCAGCAACCTCATTCGGATCAAATGCAGCCCGCGGAGCGTACCGGGCTTTCGCTTTGGCCAATTCCCCGCTGAAGTGGCCCGCCCATTGTTCAAACCCCTCACAACAGGTTTGACGAATCGTGGAGTTCGTATCCGCCAGCTCCTGCGCAAACAGCCCCAGTAAGCACCCCTTGCTCATCACAGGATCGGTGGCCATGGCAATCGCATTATCCACGTACGCATACACCCGCTTGAGCGGATCGCTCTCTTTGCCGCACAGTCCCAGGTGCAACTGCTGGCCGCTCGCGCAGAACCGCTCCAGGAGCTCTTTGCCGAGCTGATCCTTGCTTTCGAAGTAGTGAAAGAAGCTGCCTTTGGTCAATTTGGCCGCCGCACAGATCTCATCCACCGTCGTGGCAGCGAAGCCCTTCTCCAGCATGAGCGCTTGCGCCGCGTCCAATAAGCGGTGCTTCGTTGGCGAGTCTTCTTGAGCTACCCTCGGCATTCACATACCATTTGGTATGACTATACCCGCCTGGCGGGATTCTGTCAAGAGGCTAGGCTGACGCACCTCGGAGAGCCCGCAGGACCGCGCATAACAAGAGGCTGATGCCAAACATGCACACGACCGTCGCCCCGGTCGGCAAGTCCCAGTGATACGATGCGACCACGCCAGCAATGCTCGTCAGCGTTCCTACCGCCCAACCCACGACAAGCCGCTGACCGATCGTGCGGGCGAGCAGCACGCCGCAGATCGCCGGCACGATGAGGAATGAGAAGACCAGCAGCACGCCGGCCAGTTCCACCGAGCTGGTCACCACGACGCCGAAGGTCGCATAGAACAGGAAATCCCACCAGCGCACGCGCACGCCGCGCGCAAAAGCGCCTTCAGGATCCTGGGAAATCGCCAGCAGCGGACGACGGACCAGCCAGTGCACCACTCCGATGAGGCCGTAGAGTACGGCGATCTTGCCCAGCTCATGCCACTCGACGAACAGCACGTGGCCGACCAAGAGCGCTTTGAGCTCTTCCCCGCCTTCTGGGGCGCGACTCAAGACCAGGATCGCGGCCGACGCTGCGACCGCGTAGACCACACCGATCAGGGCTTCGTGGGGCACGATCGGTTTGCGCAATCTTGTTGCCGCAAAGATGGCCGCTCCGATCAGCGCGAAGCTCAGCGAGAGCATGTAGCCGGCCGTGGAGTGCAGCTCGAAGCCCCAGAGGATCCCGAGCGTCGCGCCGAATGCCGCCACCTGTGCCAGCGCGAGGTCCACGAAGATGACTTCGCGCTCGATCACGTGCAGGCCCAGGTAGGCGTGGATGCCGGTCAGCACGAGACAGGCAAGAAACGGCCACGTCATCAGGCTCAGGAATTCAGCCATCGCGCAGCGCACCCATCAGCTGTTGGACATTGTACTCCAGCATCGCCATATAATCCCCGCAGGAGGGCAGCTCGCGCACGCTTTGACAGAGGACGGCGACGCGCGCTCCGCTGCGCTTGGCCAACGTATCCGCGGCTTGCCGAGGCGACGAGCTCGACTGGACGATGGCGCGGATGTGGTGCTGGCCGATGTGCTGCGTGAGAAACTCCACCTGTTTGGGCGTCGGAGGAATCCCCGGCTTCGGCTCCAAGAAGTGCTCCATCCGCAACCCAGCGAACCCCATGAGGTAGGGCCATTCGTTGTGGTAGCCCACGAGCTCCTGGCCGCGGAACAGTGCGAGATGCGCGCGCCACTCCGGGACGCGCGCTGCCAATTCCGCCAAGAACGTTTCGAGGTTGCGGTGGTACGCATCCTGGTGGTGCGGATCGATCTCGCACAGCTTGTCGCAAATCGCTTTCGCCATCGTCCGGCCGTTGTCCGGGCTGAGCCAGTAATGGGGGTTGCCGTAGAGGTGGATGTCCCCTTCGGCCCGGCTCATCGGGCGATCCGGCACCTCTAAGAGCTCGATGCCCCTTGAAAGATCGAGCTCACCGGGCTGCCCGGGAAACACGCTGGTGTTGCCCGCCGCATCCAGCAATGGGCCGCGCCACAACTCAAGGTCCAGCCCCGCATGGATCAGCAGTTGCGCGCGCTTGACCTTCAGGACGTCGCTGGGCTTGGGCTCGATGAAGTGCGGGTTGAACTGCGGCGGAGCGATCGAGCTGACGTCCACGTGGTCGCCGCCGATCGTCTTCGCTAAATCGGCGAAGGTGGAGAGGGTTGCGACGACTTTCAGCGGCTTTGGGGCGGCGCTTGCCGGCATGGCGCCGAACCACACCGCCGCAACGGTCCACCATAAGAAACGTTGGCGCATCATTATGAGATTCTCCTTCTGAGTTATTGCAACTGGTGCTTATGCACGCCGATTGCTACTGTCCCTTGGAGGAACACGGTGTTGTCGTTGCCGCCGCGCGCGAAGTCGGTGTGCTTGACTTGCAGCCGCCACCGGGCGAACTCGCTTTGGTAGAGCGTCAGATAGCTTGACCAGGCCGTGTCTCCATTGCGGGCGAGCACTGCTGGATCAATGTCCACGGGCTCAACATAGTCGAAGCGCCCACCGATGCCGAACCGCGGGCTGAACCGATAGTCCAAGAGGGTATACACGCCCCAGGGCTGGTCGTTAAAGAGCGTTCGCGTGCCGTCCTCGGCATCGCTATACGCCTCGTCCCGATCCTGCAGGTACACTTCGTTTTGCCACTTGAGCTTGTTGGCTGGCGTGACATAGTGGGTCAACGTGGCATCCAGCCCAAGCGCGTTCACTTCGTAACGGCGATCGGCGTCTTTCGAGCCGGTCAAATAGGTCGCGCCCAATTCGACGTTGGTGGTTTCTGAAACGTCCCAGAAGTTCTTCAGGTGCGCGTAAAACGATGGCCGACGTCGGGTTGCCCCAAAGAGAGTGGCGCCTTCCCCGATACCGCCTTCCATCGCGCCGGCGGTCAGCTCATGCGTGACCACGTCCCATGGGAGCGGCAGGAACCCGGAGAGCTCCACGGCGGTTCGGGATAAACCTTCGGCTCCCAGATACGAGGAGACGACCAGCGGCTCATCCACCGTATCGAGCGAGTCGCGGTGCAGCGAGCTGGCCTTGCCGACCTTCGGGCGCAGCCGGCCGACCCGTGCCCGGAGCTCGCCCGGCAGGCCCCAGTGCGTGATGTACGCCTCTTCCAGGCTGGCCTCCTCGAAATCCGAGAAGGTCGCGGTCACATCGAGTCGCGAGTACGGGTCGATGGGATGCCCGAAAACAATCTCCACTTCCCGGGCGCTGAGTTTGTCGTTCCCTTCGCCATCCTCGGCGCTTTCCGACATCTGCCCGACGATATCGGCGAGCACGCCGATCTCCGGATTGAACGCGGAGAGATTGCTTGTTGCGGAGGGTGTCCGAGAGACCCCGGCAACCGGGCCGGGAGCCGCGCTACCTTGCAACGACGCGAGTTGCTGCTGTTGCCGTTGGACGGTTTCGGAGAGCTGTTGGACCGTGCCGGTGAGCTGCTGCACTTGCTGGCGAAGTGCTGCCAGCTCATCAGAGGCCATATCGGCGCCGGCCGTCATGGTCCCCATGAGCCAGGCAAGACACGCGAGAGAGAACCGTTTCATGGAATCCTCCTAAGGTGATGACGCCGACGCAGAGGGAGACTGCGCGCAACGTCAGGAATAAAACCGAACAACCCTTAGGCGGATATAGGAGGAGCGCGCGGTGGTGCGGAGAGCAGATCGAGTTTGGCGAGCCGCGGGGAGCGCTCCGCAGGCACGCGGACGGCCGCCAGGTTGAACGAGCAGAGTGGTTCGCTCTGATGGGACGGTGTGGCGGAAAACCCATCCTGCAGCTTACAGACACTGCAGGTTTTCGTCGCATGGGAAACCGCCGCCCGATCGTGGTGGTGCGGCAGCCCAGCAGCCAGCAGTACGAGCGAGACGCTGGCGGCCAGCAAGGCACTAAAACGTCGGCGGGGTGTCAGGGCGTGTTGCATCGGAGCAATCAGTGTAAGAACTCGCTGTTTCCTCTGTCAATCATATTCCAACGGCCATTACGAAGATGGCGGTCAGGACGATGACAAGTCCGGCCAGCGCGTGGGCGTAGCGCTCCATCCAGGGCGCCTGGATGAGCCGCACCCCGGCGTAGCTGAGGCAGCTTTGCCCCACGACCATGGCGACGGTGACGAGCGAAAATACCCCGCTCATGGCCCACACGGTGGGCACCCCCCGCTCTGAGGCCAGGAACATGAGCGGAATGAGCGGCTCGCAGGGACCGAACACCATGATGGCAAAGAGCATCCAGATGCGTTTGCTGGCATACGCTTTGGCCACATCCTTCACCGAGATGTGGGGGTGGGGATGTTGGGCATGCTTGAACCCCCACACCGCATAGGCGACCCCGAACCCGATCAGCAGCCAGATCCCAGCTCGCCCGCGCCATACTTCAGCTCCTTCCAGGTGGTGGATCGCCAGGCCGGCCCACAAACCCAGCAGCCCCAGGAGAAGCGAGGAGGTGACGTGGGCGATTCCGGCCAGGGTGGTCACCCAGGCGAGCTTGCGCATGGGCCACCGGGAGCCTTTGGCCAGCGCCACGAACGGCAACCAGTGGTCTGGCGCCAAGGCATGGAAGAACGCGACGGAAATCGCCGAAATCAGCAGGACGTTCAACGAGTTGGTCTCCTTAAAAGCGCCGCTTGACCTTCAGGAGCACTTTGTCGTCGGTCTGGACGGTGCCCTGGCCGATGCCGGAACCGGCGTCATCGGGCGTTTCCACGTGATTGCGGGTTGGCAACGGCGTGCGCTCCCCCTCGAGCTGGACAGAGGTCTGGTTGGTCACATGGTACTCGGCCCCCACCTTATACGGCAACACCGGCACGTTTGAAGAAGCGCCTGAGGTGCTGGTCTCTTCAACCGCCGATGGATCCACTTCCACACCCAGCTCCACGCGGTCTTTGATCGTCGTGCGCACACCCATTCGGTTGGTTGCGGTGTCATGCGTCACGGACAGCTCGCTGATCCCCAGCCGCTGAGCCAGCCGGCTGCCCGCGCCGCCGAACATGAAGTAGTCGATGAAATCAACCGCCAGATCCGAGGTCACCGCCCCCTGCGTGAGCACTTCCTGCGCACCCCGCCACTGCTTGCCGGTCGCCAGCATGGCCAGGAGGGCTTTTTCGCTCATGGGCGGGTCGGAGCTTAAGTGCAGCTGCGGCTCTTGCGGCGTCCCCCTCAGCACCACACGCATCGCGGTGCCGCCTACCTGCGAGGTGGCCCGGATATCCAGCGTGGGCGCGCGCGGCTCTCCTGTAAACGTCACGGTACTGCGCTGCACGATGAGCGATGTCTGCGGGCCGTGCACCACGCCCCGCCGGATCAGAAGGAGGCCTTCGAGCTTCGGATGCGCGCCCGCATCTTTCACGCTCAGAGAAGCTGTCATTGGGCATTCGGCCAGCGAGAATCCTTTGCGCGAGAGCTGCTCCACGTGCATCGACGTGGTGACAAAAAACGCCTCCGCAGATCCTTGGAGCGCCACGTCCACGTCCTTCAGCGTGCCGGTGAAACGATCCGCCAGATTGACTTGTCCGATCGTTCGCAGGAACGACTCAACGTCAAGACTGTGCGTGAATGCGCGCAGGACGTTTGGCCCCTCCGGGGACCGCCACGCGGAGAGCGCGACCGGCTCGGCGTACGGCAGCCGCAGACGGCCGTTGTGGATGAGGCGGACTTGATTCAGGCGCCAAGGCCATTCGACATGGATGCGCTGTACCTCAAGGACGCTTGAGCCCGGCAGCCGGTTCAGATTGTGCGCAAGCACGTCGTGGGCCACCAACGAACCTCGGCGCTCGATTTCCAAGCGGCCGATGGTCAGCGACGTGGCCGCGCTCAGCCCATGGCTTTCCGCCCCCTGCAGAACGACGCGCCAGGCTGCGGGCTGGGACAGCATCCACGGAGCGGTATGCAACGCCTCAACAGCGAGGTGCGTGCCCCACCACGCGGCCGCATTGCGGCGGGCTTTAACGTCGTGGAGCGTGAGCCCGCTGAGGAGATTGCCTGCGGCCGAGCGGATATGGACGGAGGAGGCGCCCAAGACTCGCTTGAGCGCTTGCTGCGCGAGCCATTGGGAGCCTCCGGTGGTTCCTGCCGCCCAAACCAGCAGGCCGAGCGAGGCGGCGCAGCACCCGGCGATCATGAGGAAGACAGTACGTCGTCGCATCAATAGGACGATTGTACCGAAAAACGCGGGGAATTACGACCGTCGACGAGCGAGCGGGAGCAAGCCCAGGCCGAGCAGCAACGCCGTGCTTGGTTCCGGGATGACCGGTTCGGGTTGCGGCTGCGGTTCGGGCTGTTGGGGGAAGGCGAAAAATTCTCCGCCGGAGGTGACACCGATGTCGTTGGCGATGACGCGGCCCTGGACCAAGGCGCCATGCAGGGTGAAATCCCGATGCGGAGCCAGGAACGTCCCCACCGCTTCGCTGCTGGCGCTGACGATAATGTCTGTGCCGGTCGTGGGCACATGGAAGAGCACGTTCTGCGGCAGCAGGCCGCCGCTGGTCACGATCTTGCTGGAGCCGCTCATGTTGAGCACGCCGGTAACATGGAAAATGAAGAAGTCCGTGGCGGCGCCTTGCAGCGTGAGGATATCCGAGCCGCCCAAATTCAGATCGCCGACCGCGAAAAGGCTCACTCCATTGATCCCGGTGATGGTATCCGTGCTGGTGATGCTGGCAAAGGACGCCGTCGGGGGGTCGAGGGCCGCGAGGGAGATCGCGTTAGAAGCCGCCAGCGCATCCGCGATCGCGCTGGTCAGATCGCCGGTTTGAATGTTGCCTGGATTGCCCGAGCCGGTATTGAGGGAGGTCGCCGTCGAGGCCAGGATGACATTGCCTGTCACATCGCCGCTGCCCGATTTATTGTAAAAACCGCCGGGGCCCACGCCCAGCTGTCCGGCGACATCAGAATCCGAGGAGACGGCAAGCGTCGGCGCATCTGAGCTGTCCGGAATCGCCAGTAACGTGTACGCCGCGGCATCTCCCAGGTCAGGCGCAACGAAGGCGGCAAACGCGCTCGGAGCCACGCACAGCGCCCAGATGACGCCGACGACCATGGACGCTCGATCAACACGCTTCATGCGATCACGCGCCGCTTGGAGGCCATTACTGTCCCAAGATTTTCTTCATGGCTTTATTGGCGGCGCCGATCGCCTCCTGGGCCGCCGCCGACGTCGCCTGCTCAAGCTGCGTCGTGAGCTGCGCTTGGAGCCCTTTCAAGTCGAAACCGGTCAGCCGAGCCACCGTGGTTTTCATGAGCGCCCGGCTGAGGATGAGCGAGGCCAGCACCTGGGGGCTGGTGATGTGCTCGTAGCGCTCATCGATATTCACCGGGAATTCTTGGACGGTGGGGGTCGCGCCGGCCGTGTAGTCCTTATACACCACAGTGCCGACGCGCAAGTGCAGCCGGTCGATCTGGATCTGCGGCGCCGGTTGCGGAGCGGGCTTCGCCGCCGGTTTCTCGGCCTGCTGCTTGGACTCGCGGACAACTTTCAGCGAGTCGAGATTCAGCCGGCCTTGCGCGTCCTTGACGACCGTCAATTGTTTCAGGTGGATGCGGACCTCTTCCAAATGCACCCGACGGCCCAGCAGCGCGCCCAGGTCGTAATCCACGTAGATTTCCGGCAGCTCCACCATGTAACGGTCCGGAAATCCTGAGGGGTTGTGGACGGTCAGCTGGCGGATGCCCAGGGCGCTGCGCAGCACGCCGACATGCAGCGAGCCGATGCCAAGCTTCAGGCCGGTCATCGACCGCACGCCGCTGGTCACAACCGCCTTGGCGATGAGGTCCTTCGCCAGCACCGACGCGACGAGCACGATGAGCGCGATGCCGATGAGCGGTTGGAGCGAGCGCTTCTTCATGCGTCAGTCGTGCGCGTATCGTAGCATGGCGCTACGCAACTCACAACTTAGAAGGTGTAGGGCACGCTGACGGTCAGCGACAGGTCGGGTGAGTCTTCGGTCAGCCCGGCGCCGATGGAGAAGTCGAGCGCCAGCTGCTTGCTGAGCGACCACGTCAGGCCGGCTTTGAGGTTCGCCACCGTCAGGCGGCTGCCGATCACCGGTTCGTCGTTGGCGGTCGATTGCCCGATGAAGATCTGCTCAAATCCGGCGTTCAGCGCCAGATTGTAGTTCAAAGCGTACGCCATGCCCAAGCTGTACTCGAAGGAGTTGCCGGGGTTGGAGTCGATACCGTTGATCGTCGCCGGGAAGTTGATGGAGTAGGCCATATTGGAAAAGAGCGCGACCGGGTCCGAGCTCTTCACCATGATCAGCCCAGCCTTCGTGCCCCACGACCCTGAACCGAGCGCGGAGCTTCCCGTCGGCATCTTGAGTTTGAAGTTCGCGATCATGCTCGGGGCGGTGGCTGTTTCGTGCGCAAATTGGTAGAACAAACCGGCTTCGAGATCGCTGAGGCCGAAGCGGCTGTCACTCTCCAGTTTTGGATCGTCGATCGGTCCGCTGATGGATTCCTCGCGCTGGAATTGCATCGGCAAACGAACTTCCGACTGCAGGTTGTTGCCCATTCCGTAACGCACATTGACCGCGGGCGTGAGAATATCGCGCTGGATCTCATCCGAGCGGATCTCTCCGATAAAGATCACGTCAAACACGGAGAAGCCTGACAACGCCACCTTGTTGCGCGACACATGGCTGTACGACACGGATGGCTCGACCTGCCAGCGGCCCTTGGGCAGCAAGACGCCGCCTTTCTCGATTTTTCGGATCGACCGGCTGACGACGGATTCGGTCTGGACAGGAGCCGAGGATGCCTTCATCGGTGTCGCAAGAGGTCCTGGAGGCGGCACCCCGGCTCCTGCCACGACCGCGTCTAACTCTTCCGCGGTCAGCTCCTGTGGAAAGTCCGAAGGAGCTTGAGGCGCGGAAGCGACCTGTTGCAGCCCATCAAATGATCCCGGCAGAGGGACCTCGGAGCCGGCGACGACTTGGCCGAGCTCTTCATCGCTGAGGAGATTGGATGCGCGCTCTTCACGGGCCGGATACGTTTGCCAGGCACGCGTTCGCTGCTGGCGCATCCAGGCGTCAAGCGCATCGGCGCTCGGATGCATGAAGCCGTCATTCGGCTGACCCGCAGAGGTCCGGGCAAGCCTGAACGCACCGGTAGGCGTGGCCTGCGCAATGACCTGCGTACGCAGCTGCGCCACTTCATGCTCCAGCACGCCGAGCTTGCGCTGAAGCGGTAGCTGGCCGAGCACGACGATCAACGCTCCTAGGCCCGCGGAAATCACATGCTGACGCAAATTAGAATTCATCATAGCGGATGAGAGGCTGAAGCGCTGGTTGATGGTTGAGGGCCCGCAAACCGCCCGGTTGCTCGCCGACCTGCACGTCACGCACGTTGATGCGCAATCGCTGCGGCAGCTGCTTGGCGCCTTCCTTCTCGATCACCAGCGCAATGCCCTGCCACAGGGACGCAAAGGTCGGCAGATCGACCTGCGTATTGCCAAACGATGGGTCGGCAATCACGATCCGGTCCTGCACCATGCCGCGAAACACGATGAAATGCTTGTAGCCTCTGATCGTGACCGGCACCAGTGCCGGCGGCTTAATGCCTTTGAGCTGCTCAATCGTGATCTTGTATCCCTTCACACGGTATCCAAGCGCGGACACCACCTTCTTCAAATCGAGCAAGGAAAACCCGCCGCGCTTGCGCACGTCTTCCGGATTGACGTGCTGGTGGATTGCCCGGATCAGCGTCACTTCACTCACTTGGTCGCCGAAGTGGTGCTGCAGAATAGTCGCCAATGCCGCAGAACCGCAGCTGATGTCCAGGCTTTGCCGGACCACGTGCTTCCAGCGGCGCTCGAGCAAGCTTTCGACCGATGCGCGCAGCCGACCGCCGCCAGTGGTCGGAGAAAATGAAATATCCGCTGCGAAGCCTTTCGGCCCCAGCAGCAGGCTCAGCCCAACCGTCGTGGCAAGCACCGCCTGGCGCATCGCTCCTCAGAGAACGCCCAGGGCCGGACGGAGTGTTCTCCGCCCGGCCCCAAGCTTCTGACCTTATGGCTGCGTGTCCGTGAAAACGTCGACGTCGATCGAGGAGCGGATCGCAGAGGTGACCCCCTGGTTGATCCCGACGATCCCTCGAGCCGAGTTGAAGGCGCCATCTCCGACGGTCATGGAGAAGCCGCTCGGCGTGTTGCTCTGGACGTTGTACGTCTCGACCACGCTGTTGTCGGTGTTGAACGAGTCAGTGTAGATGATCTGGTGGTCATCCACGTTGAACGACCCGTCCGTGCTGCTGTCGTTGTTCGAATCAACCGTGTTGCCGTTGCCCGAGTCAGCGATATCGACATCGATCCCGTCGTTGTCCTGACCTGAGTTGTCAACACTGTTGTCGCTGTTGTCCGAGTTGTCGGAGTTGTCGCTGTTGTCCACGATCGCTGAGGAAGCCCCGTGCGCGGCAGCACTTCCGCCGTCAGCGTCGGCCTCTCCTTGCGCGGTGGAACCGTCGTTCGCGGCAGCCCCGTCCCCAGCGGATTGCGAGCTGAGGTCGTTGTTGTTGCCGGAATCAGACACCGCGATCCCACCGTCGTTGGCGGCCGTAGAGCCGTTGTCGGTGGTCACGTTGTCCGAGTTGTCCGTGTTGAACGACCCGTTGCCGGAGTCGTCAATCGCCAGCGAGCCGTTGTTCGCGGCTGCGCCGTCGTCACCGGTGCTCGCCTGCTCCGTCTCAACACTATTGTCCGTGTTGTACGAGTCGGTGTTCGTGTTACCCGAGTCGTTGGAGCTGTTGTCGCTGTTGTCGACCGCGACCGCTGAAGAGTCATTCGCGGTCACACCACCGTTGTCGGAGGTGTTGTTGTCACTATTGTCGGTGTTGAACGACCCGTTACCCGAGTCGGTGACATCGACGTCCAGGCCGTCGTTGTCCTGGCCGGAGTTGTCGGTGTTGCCGGAGTCGTTGATGTCCACCGCCAACGAACCGTTGTTGGCATTAGCACTGTCATCGCCACCGGTCGCCGTCTCGGTCTCGGTGCTGTTGTCGTTGCCCGAGTCTGAGATGTTCACGCTGTTGTCCGAGTTGTCGGAGTTGTCCGTGGTGGCGGTGCCGCCGTTGTTCGCAGCAGCACTCCCATCGGAGTCGTTCTCGACTTCGGCTTCGCTGTTGTCGCTACTGTCGTTGCCGGAGTCGTTCACCGACACGGCCAGCGAACCGTCATTGGCTGACGAAGAGCCGTTGTCCGAGCTATTGTTGTCGGTATTGTCGGTGTTGTTCGAGTCCGCGGTGTTGCCCTGGTTGGAGTTGTCGCTGTTGTCGTTCCCAGAGTCCTCAACAGCCAGCGAGCCGTTGTTCGCGGCTGCGCCGTCGTCACCGGTCGTCGCTGACTCGCTCTCGGTCGAGTTGTCGTTACCCGAGTCGGCCACGTCGATGCTGTTGTCGGTCGTGCTGTTGTCGGAGTTGTCCGTGGTGGCGGTGCCGCCGTTGTTCGCGGCCGCGCTGCCATCACTGTCACCCTCGACCTCAGCCTCGTTCTCAAGTGAGCTGCTGTCGTTGGCGTTGTTGCCGTTCTCGGACGCCGTGTTGGTGTCGCTCTGGTCGTCATTGTCCTGGCTGTTGTCCGAGCTGTCCGAGTTGTCGCTGTTGTCGTTGGTGCTGTTATCGTTGCCCGAGTCGTTCACATCGACCGCCAGCGAGCCGTTGTTCGCGGCCGCGCTGTCATCGCCGTTGGTCGCGCTCTCAGACTCGGTCGAGTTGTCATTGCCCGAGTCGGCCACGTCGATGCTGTTGTCGGTCGTGCTGTTGTCGGAGTTGTCCGAGTTGTCAGAATTGTCGGAGTTGTCCGAGTTGTCGCTGTTGTCATTGCCCGAGTCGCTGACATCGACCGCCAGCGAACCGTCGTTTGCGGACGCGGAACCGTTGTCCGAGCTGTTGTTGTCGGTATTGTCGGTGTTGTTCGAGTCCGCGGTGTTGCCCTGGTTCGAGCTGTCCGAGTTGTCCGAGTTGTCGCTGTTGTCGTTGCCGGAGTCGTCCACGTTCACGGCCAGCGAGTCGTCGTTGGCGGTGGCACTGTCATCGCCGCTCGCCGCGCTCTCGGTCTCGGTGCTGTTGTCGGAGTTATCGGAATTGTCGCTGCTGTCCGAATTATCCGAGTTGTCGGAGTTGTCCGTGTTGTCGATGTTGTTGGAGTCCTCGGTCGCCGTCGAATCGTCATTGGCCACCGCTCCATCATCGCCACCGGTTGCGGTCTCGGTGTCGGTCTCCGTGCTGCTGTCTGTGCTGCTGTCGTTCCCGGAATCATTGATGCCAACAGCCACGGACCCGTCGTCCGCCGCCGTACTATCTTCAGCGCTGGCGTTGGCAGAGTCGTCTGCCCAGACCGGCGCTGAAAATCCGAGCGCGAGCAATAATGCGAGCGCTAATCGGATTTTCGCCATACTGTCGTCCTCCTGCTGTTCTCTTGGCGTCCAGTGACCTGCCGAACGAACCCGCCACTAGTTGCGTTCAGCGAATACCTACTCCCACAGCCCCACCGGATGGGGCGAACCATCCGCGCCGTCCCCCGACGCGCAAACTGATGGCCCAATCACTTACAAAGAAAAGTCAGAGAACTGTCCGAGAAAGATGTTCACGATCAGCTTGAGATTGACGGCGCTGTTGACCGCCTGGATCGTCGTGAACAGCCCTTGGGCGCTCTGAAACGCATTGCTGCTGATGTTCAGGCCGAAGTGGCTGGCGAGATTGTCTTGCAGAATCACGTCCAGCGCCCCCAAGTCGACGTCAATGTCGCCGGCGCTGACTTCAGCCAGCTCCTCGTCAGACATCGATCCATCGTCAACTGCCGCCACCTCGATGAAGCCGGCCTCAACTGCTTCCGACTCAATCGTGGCCTCGGTACTCGCGGCAGGCATCTGATTTACCACAATCGCCGCCACCGGATCAGGAGAGAAGCTCAGCAATGCCAGAGCAAACATGAAGAGGAAGAACCATCTGCGGGACATGCGAAGTAGTGCGGAGGGAATCGTGTAAGACCCTAACCGATCGTTACCCATGCAAGCGTGGTTCCTATTGGTTGATGTGTCTCTGGGTAGTGCTGCACCTCAGATAATTTGCATGTCGCGTGCCAACCTCGTAACACGCCTGTAATATTTCTGTCATATGACATAACTCATTGGTATTTGGTAAGTTGGCGTAAGGAATCTTCATAAGAAATTGGCAAAAGATATCAACCGTTATGCGGAATTAAGCCAGGGAGAGTCGCGTTTTCTGGACAGGCTGATGCGACAAGCGGGGAGACCTACGAAGCCGTTCGAGAGGGAGCGGAAGATGCATGACGCTTGCGCAAAGGCGCGGCAAGCTTCATCACCTCATGGTAGCGATAACACGACACCAGGTGATCGTTCACCATGCCGGTCGCTTGCATATGCGCGTAGCAGATCGTGGAACCGACAAAGCGAAAGCCGAGGCGGCGAAGCGTATCGCTCATGGCGTCCGACTCCGGAGTGCGGGCGGGCAGATCGCGCAAGCGGCGGCGGCGATTCACGATGGGGCGGCCGCCAACCATATCCCACATCAACCGCTGGAAGCTGCCGTAGGCTGCTTGAACCTCGAGGAACGCCCGGGCATTGTTCACGGCAGCCTCGATCTTCTGGCGGTTGCGGATGATGCCGGCATCACCCAGCAGCTGCCGGATCTTCGCCGATCTATAGCGGGCGATGCGGTGCGGATCGAACTGATCGAAGGCGCGGCGGAACTGTTCGCGCTTCCTGAGCACGGTGAGCCAGCTCAGGCCGGCTTGCATCCCCTCCAGGATGAGGAATTCGAAGAGCTTCCGATCATCGTAGAGCGGCACGCCCCACTCGGTATCGTGGTACGTCAGCAGCAGAGGGGAACCGGTCGGCCAATCGCAGCGGCGAAGCGTCATGAGGGCAGCGTGAACTGGAGTGTATTGTATCGTCCAGCCGTCGTTAAAACAACAAGGCCGTGAGACACTCCCACGGCCTTGTCACTCAGGAACACGAATGCAGCGAAGAATGAGGAGAAGCGCGGTTACCGGGCGGCGGCCATCGGCGCGATCCGCGGTGCGCGCGGCGCTGATGGCGATACCGCCTCTGGAGAAAATCCTTCGAATCCTTCCGCCACTCGAGCCGCCTGCGGCCACACGGGTTTGCCGCTGTGATCCACATACGCGGACTTCAACCCCGACCCGACCCGGGCGGTGCCCTGCGCGAAATCGAACGCCCATTCATACTTCGTCGGGATGACGAGGCGGCCTGCCGTATCGATGTAGCCCCACCGCTTGCCACGGGCAACACAGGCGCGTCCTTCCACGAAGTTGCGCGCCCCATCAAACTGTGCCGGAATGACCAGCGTGCCCTGCACGTCCGCAAAACCGAACTTCCCATCCACCAGCACCGGATACAGCGCGTCCGGCGCGCGCTCCTCCGCTCCGGCTCCCATCGTCCATCCCCAGATGATCAACATCGCTGCCAGCACCCAGATCCATCTGCGCCGTTCCATCTCTGCCACGCCCCCACACCACCCCTGCACCATACGTACCCATGAGTGTGGGAGAACGGTGGAGGAGCGCGGGACCATGCCGCCCGTGCGTTTCCACCGCCGCGCATCTGGCTCTTCGTGCCGACGAGCCGGCACGCCTCTCACAGACACCATAACCCCACGATACCAAGCGCCCATGCAATAGCAAAAGTATACGCTCGGCGACGTGACGGCTGGATGGAAAACGGATGACAGAATGTTCATAAAGAACTGGTGGGCGACGAGCTTAGGTCGGCGGCGCGGTGAGCGGCAGCCACACCGTGAAGGTCGCGCCTTGCCCCGGAGGGCTGGCGACTTCGATGCGGCCATGGTGCACTTCGGCGATCCACCGGCACAGCGCCAAGCCCAGCCCGACCGATTGCTTGCTCTCGGCGGGGTCGCGGCGCTGGAAGAAATTTTCGAACAAATGCGGCAACATGTCCGAGGAGATCCCCGGCCCGGTATCGCGTACGGTCAGCCAGGAATCGCCGTTGGCTTGGCCCACCTGAATCGTGACGCGCCCGTGACGGGGCGTGTGCTTCAAGGCATTGTCCGCCAGATTGGCCACCAACCGCTCCAGCAGCCGGCCTTCCCCCCGCACCCAGACCGGATCTGAGGCGGCCACCTCGAAGGTCACGCCCTTGGCGCGAGCCAGCGGATGCCAGGTTTCTTCCACATGGCGCAACAATGTGCCTAGCTCCACCGGACGCCAATCCACCGCACCGCCCAGCGGTTCGCTGCGGGCAAAAATCAGCAACTGTTCCACGGTAAAGCTCATCTCCGTGAGCGTGGCCAGCAGCGTGCGCAACACTCGCTGGTACTCCTCGATGTCGCGCGGCTTTCGCAGAGCGACGTCGACTTCGCCTCGCATGATGGTCAGCGGCGTGCGCAGCTCATGGGAGGCGGCCGAGCTGAACTGCCGCATGCGGCGGAAGGCCCGCTCCATCCGGCCGAGCAAATCGTTAAACGTCAAAGCCAGCTGCTCCAGCTCATCGCCGGTCTTGGGCACATCGATGCGCTGATCGAGATGCTCCGCGCTCAGCTCCTGCGCCTGATGGATCATGCGCCCCACCGGTCGCAGGGCAACCGAGGCCAGGAACCACGCGACGGCGCTGCTGAGCAGCAGCGTCAGCGGAACGAGGCCGATCATCCAGCCGCGGAAATTGCGTACCGTCGTGTCGACCCCCTGGAGCGACGAGGCGACCTGAATGAGATAGCTCACCCGCCCATCCTGGCGGACCGGCCGGGTGATCAGCCGGGTGCGCTGCTGGGACCCCTCCAGCGTCTGGTACGCCACGCGCTCCTCAAGCGTCGGCAGCCCGCTGACAGGTGCTTCCATCTCAGGCGGCACCAACGTGGTAAACGCCGAAAAGACGTAGAGCGGCTCGCCTGAAGGGGCCAGCAGGCGGACCGGCTCTTCTTGTCCATGCTGCGTCATGCGCTCCGCCCAGCGCGAGATCACCTCCGGCAGCTGGCCGCGCGCAATTTCGTCTCGCAGCGTCGGTCCTGGGGCGTTTTGCCAGTTGCCTGGCGCCATGGACTGCGACAGCTTCTCCGCTTCCCAGAACGCCGTAATCGCGCTGGGGATCGCTTCCGCCTGGGCGCGGAGCGTGGAGTCCACACCGCTAAGGAGGTGGCTGCGCAGCTCCAGCAGGAGCGTCCACCCGAAGAGGCTCAGGACCAGGGCCACCAATGCCAGGTACCAGCACGTCATAGTGACGCGGATGGAGCGCAGGGGAAACCACCGGCGCGGCCAGGGAGGCAGGAAGCGCTCAGCAAGACGCTGGGGCACGATTGACGAGGAGAGCCGGCCCATCACCACGGGCAGCACTATTTCTCAGCCTGCAGGATGTAGCCGCGCCCGCGGATGGTATGGAGCAGCGGCTTGCGGAACCCGTCATCGATCTTGCGCCGCAGACGGGCGATGTGCACGTCGATGACGTTGGACAGCGGATCGAAGTCATGCTCCCACACATGCTCCGCCAGCATGGTGCGGGTGACCACTTCGTCCTGGTGACGCAGGAGAAATTCGAGCAGCATGTATTCCCGGTTGGTCAGCGTCAGCGGCCGTCCGGAGCGGACCACCCGGTGGCGCAGCGTGTCCATCTCCAGGTCGTTGACCTTCAGCATCGTCGGGACCAGCGCCCCGCGACGGCGCATGAGCGCGCGCACGCGCGCCAGCAGTTCTTCAAAGCCAAACGGTTTGGTGAGGTAGTCATCCGCGCCGGCATCGAGCCCCGCGACTTTATCTTGCGGGTGGTCTTTCGCCGTGAGGATGAGCACCGGCACGCTCACGCGGTCGGCGCGCAGCGAGCGCAGCACGTCCAGCCCGTTGCGCTTGGGCAGCAGCAGATCCAGGATAACCAGATCGTAATCGCCGGTGCCGGCCAGGAAGAGCGCTTGTTCGCCGTCGTGCGCAACATCAACGGTGTATTGTTCCTCCCGCAATCCGCGGCGGATGAAGCTGGCGACGCGCGTGTCATCTTCGACAAGAAGGATTCGCATGAAGTCACCTCGCTGAGCGTTCGACTGACGGTTGTGCGGCGTAGGCTGTGCACGTGCAGGCACTTCTATCATAGCAGGCCGATGCCACAGCGGCAACGCCACGGTGGTTCATCCCGCGGCATTGCCGCCTCCTGGCATGGGATCAGGCAGGTCGCCGGGACGGCGCAGCGTGCGATGCCTCCAGTGGAGACCCCTCGGATATCTCGGCCTGCTCCTGGGTGAACGATGCGCCGCGCACCGCCAACGATCCCTGCATGCGGCACACCCACCGCATCGCGGGAAACAGCTTGTATTCCTGCTCGTCGAGGTGATGGCGGCAGCTGGCTACCGCTTCCTCCAGCAGGAACCGCAGCCCGTGCAGCGTGCGGCTGCGCTCATCCGCCATCCACTCCAGCGCTTCGCGCAGCGTCCAGAGTTCTTCGCCGTGGCCGTCGGCCAATCGGACGAGCTCTCGGGCGCTGAGGGGCGTATGGCAGGCGTTGAGAACTTCCGTTTCCCGCTGCATGTGCGACCGCAGCCGGTTCGTCAGCGTCACGCACAGATCGCGCACGACGAACCACGTGTCCGCCCGCATGGTCAAGGCGGAGGATAGCGCATCAAGCAAAATCCGGCACTCTTCATGGTCGCGTTGCAGCCGATCGAGCACATCCATAAGGCACCTCCTCTCGCGAGAACCTGAGGAAAGCGTAGCACCGGGCACGTAACGGCGTGGTGACGCCCACATGACAATTTCGTCATAAAATACAACACCACAGGAGCACAGAGTAGACACAAAAACACAGAGAGCGCTTTGAGCGCGTCTCTGTGCCTCTGTGGGATTCTGTGTTGCTGTGGTGCGGTCTAACGAGGAAAGCTGTGGGTCTTGATGAACGCGACGAGCTCGCTGACCTTCGCGTCGGCGACTGAGATGCAGGTGTCGGCGCAGCCGTAGTAGAGGCGCAGCCGGTCTCCCTCAACGATGGCCGAGCTGGGGAAGACGACGTTCGGCACATCCCCCACCCGCTCATAGGGCTCGGAGGGGCCCAAGAGGTAATCCTTCGTGCGATACAGCACCTTCCATGGTTCATCGAGATCAAGGAGCGCGCCGCCGGCGTAATAGAGGTAGCCATTGCAGCTGGTCCACACGCCGTGATAGATGAGCAGCCAGCCGGCCTTGGTTTCGATGGGAGCCGGCCCAGGGCCGATCTTGGTGGACTGCCAGCCGCCGCGTGGGCCGAACACGAAGTGGTGGGTGCCCCAGTGGGTCAGGTCCGGACTCGTCGCGTAGTACATGTCGCCGAAGGGGGTGTGGCCGCGGTCGCTGGGCCGGTGCAGCATCGCGAACTTGCCTTTGATCTTGCGCGGGAAGATGACGCAATTGCGGTTGGACGGGGCGAGCGGGTTGTCCAGGCGCGTAAACGTCTTGAAATCCCTCGTCGTAGCCAGGCCGATGTACGGGCCATACGCGCTGTGGTTGCACCAGGTGAAGTAGAACGTATCGCCGATGCGCGTCAGGCGCGGGTCGTACATGAGGTCTTCGTCGACCAGGTACGGCTTGGTCTTGCGCATGGTGAGCTCTTTGGGGTTGATGTCCCAATGCAGGCCGTCCTTGCTCCAGCCGACGTGGAGCCGGAAGCGCAAATCGATCTCATCCACCCGGAAAATCCCGGCGTAGCCTTTGCCATACTTGACGACGGCGCTGTTGTGGATGCTGTTGGCGCGCGGCACCGCCTTCGCGGTGACGATGGGGTTGCCGACGTAACGCTTGAAGACTGTTTCATTTGCCATGGAAGATCCTCCTGCTGAATGTGCGCGAAACGAACCGTAGCATCATAGAGGGCTCCGGAGCACTGGTCAAGAGGCCGGTCCGTCGAACAGCGCGTCAAGCCCCTTGGGGATGATCGGTTTGCCCGCCTGGCTCATGGCGGCGCATGTGATCGTCGCCGTCAGCACCAGCCGCCGGGGAACGGTGCAATGGATCTCCTGCTGGAACGCGAACCGCACCGGGGTGAGGCGCGCCAGCCTGGAGCTGACAACAAACGCCTCGCCGCTGCGCAGCGGGGATTTGTAGTCGATCTCGGCGCGCACTACCACCAGGTAGATGCCGGCCTTGGTGAGCTCGGCGAAGGAAAAACCGCGCTGCTTGAGGTACAGATGGCGGGCGTGCTCGAGGTACTGCTGATAGACGGCGTTATTGACGATCCCCTGGAGGTCGCATTCGTAATCGCGCACCTCGAAGGGAACGGTGAAGGCGGGGATCGCGCTCAACGCTTCAACTGCTCTTCCAGCCGGGCAATGCGCTTGACCAAATCAGCCACCGTTCTCAACAATCCGGGCAGGCGGCTCACCGACGCCATTTGCTCCTTCGTGCGCTGGACCGGACGAGCCGGATACCCCCACAGAATACCCGCCATTGGGGTATCCTTCGTCACGATGCTCGCCGCGCCCACCTGCACCCGCTGACCGAGCGTTAGGTGATCGATCACGCCGGCCTTGCCCCCCAGCATCGAGTAGTCGCCGATCGTGACGCTGCCGGCCAGGCCGACTTGTCCGGCCAGGATGACATGCTGGCCGATGCGGTTGTTATGCGCCACCTGGACGTGGTTGTCGAGCTTGGTCCCGCGTTGGATAAGCGTGGAACCCACCGTGGCGCGATCGACGCACGAGTTGCAGCCGATCTCCACATCGTCCTCGATGACCACGTTGCCGACCTGGGGAACCTTAACGTACCGGTCCTCGTTGAACACGTAGCCGAACCCATCGCCGCCGATCACCGAGCCGGCGTGAATGCTGACCCGATGCCCAATGATCGTGTGGTGGTAGATCACGACATTGGGGCCGAGCAGACAGCGCTCGCCGATCGTCACGTCATCGCCGATGCAGGCACCCGGCTCGATGATCGTGCCGCGGCCGATCTTGACCCGGTTGCCGATCACCGCATACGCGCGGATATCGACCGGCTGGTCCAGCTGAACGTCGCGGCCCATCACCGCGCTGGGATGCACTAGGCCCTGGGCAGAGGGCACCGGATGGAATAAGTCTAAGGCGAGGGCAAAAGCCAGCTTGGGGTTGGGGACGCTGATACCGGAGCGGCCGCCAAGATCCGTGACGTTGGAGGAGACGATCACCGCGGAGGCTTTCGTATGCTTCGCCTGCTCCAGACGCACGGCGTCCTCGGCAAACGTCAGCTCCCCTTCCCTGGCCGCATCGATGCTGTTGAGATCTTGGATGAGGAGGGTGCCGTCGCCGATCACGCGGCCTTTGAGGTATTGTGCGATTTGTTCCAACGTCTGAGGCATCGGGCTCCTGGTTTCAGGCATTGTACCAAAAAATGGCATCCGGTTTTACTCCCCCCATGTGCGCTTCAGGAACCCCTCGCGGCCGGAACCGGCTCGGTAGAGCTTGTAGTGGATGGGGTTTTTCTTGTAGTAATCCTGGTGATAAGCTTCCGCCGGGTAAAACGCCGTCGCCGGACGGATCTCGGTGACGAGCGGCTTGGAGAACTTGCCGGATTGGGCCAGGCGCTGCTTAGAGGCTTGCGCCTGCGCGCGCTGCTCATCGGTGTGGTAGAAAATCGCGGTGTGGTACTGCTGCCCCTTGTCGGCGAACTGGCCGTCCGCCTGCGTGGGGTCGACGTTCATCCAGAACGCCTCCAAGAGCTGCTCGTAGGCAACCTGGGAGGGATCGTAGGCGACCTGCACCACCTCGAGATGGCCACTGGCTCCTGAGCTGACCTCTTCATACGTGGGACGCTCTGTCGAGCCGCCCATGTAGCCTGACGTCACCGAGGCCACGCCGGGCAGCTTCTCAAACGGCGGCTCCATACACCAAAAGCACCCTCCGGCAAAGGTCGCGATCTCGGTGTGCGGCATGGCGGTCTCCGATGGTGTCTGCGCCAGAGCGTTTCCTGGCGCGAATGAAAGGCTGGCAAGCAGCATGGCGAGGAAGAGAACGGTGTTCAAGACGTTACCGCCGCTTGGGCAGCGCAACGTTAAGCGTCACCGGCGTGCCGGAAACGGTCAATGGCACCTTGGTCGTTTTGTAGCCGTTCTTGACGACGCGCACCAGGTACGTCCCATTGGCAATGCGAGGAAATCGATACGTGCCGCCCACGGTCGTGCGCGTGTAGGCAATCCGCCGTTTCCCCGGCCCCAAGCGAACCTCGATGAGCGCATTCGGCACGGCGGCTGCGGTCTGCGCATCGGTCACCTGTCCGCTAACTGACACGTCGAGGGCGGCCAGCGCAAACGTGACGGTGCGCTCGTTATTGATCTCGTTGCCCTCCACTATCTCCAACAGCACATCCGCCTTGCCCCAGAGGTTGTGCTCGCCAGCGGTCGCGGTCCAGGGCGTGGCGGGAACAACGAAGGTCGTGCTCTGATTCGCGTTCAGCGTGGGCACCGTCGTGGCCGCCAGCTGCACGCCATCCAGCCACAGCTCAAACCGGTTCTCGGCGGCCGCACTCGCCCCTTGGTTGGTGACGGTCACGCTCCACTGGGTCGGAGCTCCAACGAGGTACGGCGCGGTCGGCGTGATCGCGGCGACCACCAGATCAGGCCTCAGCGACGGGGCGACCTGGAGCGTGGCGGTACGCTCGTTATTCGTTTCATCCGCTTCCTCAAGCTGGAGCCAGACGTCGACTTTGCTCCAGAGATCGTGGGTGCCGCCCGTTGAGGGCCACGGGGTCGCCGGTGCTGTGAGGAAGTGCGTGTCGCCTGGTTCGATCGCCGGCAGGATCAGACCTTCGAGCAGCGCGCCATCCAGCCACAGCTCAAACCGGCTCGGAACAGCCGTCACGCCCCCCTGATTGACAATCGTAAAATCGAACTGGACCGGATCGGTTTCCGTGATCGGGCCGGGCACGACGAGGTTGGTGATGGTCAGATCCGGCCGGTGAAACGCGTTGTTGAACCAGGCGGTGATGCGCTGCATCGTCGCAATGGGATCGGCAGGAGTCGCACCGTCATTCGCACCGTTCAAGCTCCACATGTAGCTGCCGGACAACCACCCTTCACCCATGCGCCCTTGCCGCGTGCCGCCGATGGGGGCGAGGTATATCTCTACCTCGCCCAGCGGGGCGTTATTGCCGGGAAACTCCTGCAAGTAGATGCGCTTGCCCAGCTGGTCCAGCCCGAATCGGGCGCGCAGGCCATTGGGCCCCTGCAACGGCTCGAAACCATAGTGGTGAAAGCTGTAGAAATCTTGTCCCTGTCCTGCGGCGACCCCCAACGCGGCATCGGTCCATACGTTGACCAACGACTGCGCGCTGGTCGCGCCGACAGTGACCGGCACGCCGGGGAGACGCTGATGGATGAGCGCGGCGGTTTCGCGCACATACGTCTGCAGGTGGACCAGGCTCACGCCGGTCTGCTGATGGCTGTTGACGCCGTTTTCCAGCTCGTTGCCGAGATCGATGGCGGCGACCGGCGACGGGGTGTCCGGATACTGCGCATGCCAGGCCTTGATGTCCTCGAGGATCGGGATGATGACGTTGGTGTAGAGTGCCTGGCGCTTGGCCGGTTCAATAATGGAGCGCGCATGGCCGAAGAGCGCCCCCTGGAACTCGTCTTCCGGCTTGAACCAGTAATTGCCATCGAGCAGTGTGATGATGACGCTCATCTGCCGCTCGGACAGGAGGTCCAGCGCGCGGTGCAGGTCCTCGGTAAAGCCCGCCCCGCGACCCGTCGGCGTGCGGTCGGCATCGAACGTGAGGTTGCGCCCATCCGGGATCATGAACCAGCGGATCCCCTCAACGCCCGCGGTGTGCAGCGCGTCCAAGTCGGTCACG
>PCVX01000097.1:0-3040 GCA_002796105.1 Candidatus Omnitrophica bacterium CG11_big_fil_rev_8_21_14_0_20_63_9
CGAATCCACGGCGTGCCGGTCTTGGGCACGCGAACTATGCTCGCCCAGTTGATCGATCGCCATGCCGTGCGCGCGGTCCTCGTGGCGATTACGGATCCTCCCGGAGGGCTGCTGCAAGAGGTGCAATCGGTGTGTGAGCCGCGCGGTGTGGCCTGGAGCACGGTATCGGCCGGGGTGATCACCGGCGCCGTATGACGCTCGATCACCTAGCGATCCGTGTGCAGCAGGCGGCGCTGCTCGGATTGATCTTTCTTCTCCCGTTCTCGAACGCCGCGATTGAGATCGGTTTCGCTTTTCTCCTAATTGGCTGGAGCGTCCAGCACCTGTCCGCCCGGGGCTGGCAAGAGAGCGTCTGGCGGGTTCCTCGATTGCGCGTCCTGCGGATTGCGCTCGTAGTATTTGTCGGCACGTGTGCCGCGTCGGTTGCTGTGAGCGGCTATCCGCTGCAAAGCCTCCGCGGGCTCGTGACGAAGTGGCTTGAATACCTCGCATTCCTGGTCATTGTGGCGGATGTGGTGTGGACCGATGCGCGGATCATGCCCCGCATTCTGGGCACCATCGCCTGGTCTGCGTTTTTCGTTGCGTTCGAGTCCATCGGGCAAGAACTGTTTGGACGCGGCCCGATCCGGGGGATCCCGCTCTTCCACGAAGATCAGATCCGCTATTACGGGCGCATGCGGGGGCCGTATAGCAATCCGATCGACCTCGGAACGTATCTCATGGTGATGCTGCCGATTCTGCTGGCTTCGCTTGCCCGCTGGAAGGGCCTGGCCCGTCGGGCCGGAGGCATGTTGAGCCTCGTCCTGATGGGATGCCTCATTCGAACGCAAGCGGTGGGGGCGTGGTTTGGCCTCAGCATCGGTGCGGGGGTGATGGCCCTGGCCAGGCGTCAGACGCGCCGCCTCATTCTTGTGCTGGGAGCGCTTCTGGCGTTGGGAGGTGCTGCGTATCTCGCAAGGCAGGGCATACTCGATGACACGCTGTTGCTTCAGCGGCCCGGGGCGGCGGATCGGCGGGTCATGTGGCAGGCCGCGCTTGGCATGATCGAAGACCGCCCCTGGCTTGGCCACGGGTTGAACACGTTTATGGCCAATTACTTGACGTATTGGGTTGGCGGGGAACGGCAGCCGCGGTACGCGCACAACTGCTACCTCCAAATGGCGGCGGAAACCGGATTGATTGGTTTAGCGGCGTTTCTGGCGGTCCTCGCGTGCCTTCTGTGGAGCATTTGGCGCGGTGTGCGGCGGTCAAGCGGCGAGAACCAATTCGCGCTCCTAGCCATGTGGGCGAGCCTGATCGCCTTTCTCGCTCAAGCGGGGCTCGATACGAATTTTTATGTCATGCGCCAGGCAGCGCTCTTTTGGGTGCTGGCAGGGCTGGCGCTTGGACTCAGCCAGCGCCTCTTGTCGCCCTCATCCAGCCGGGCGCCTCAATGAGCCAGCGGATGCACGTGCTGTTTGTGCGCACAGACCGGCTCGGGGATGTGCTGTTGAACCTGCCGGCCATCGCGGCATTGCATCGAGCGTGGCCGGCCGCTCGTCTTACGATGCTCGTCCACCCAGATGTGGCGCCGCTCTTGGCCTTCGTGCCGGAAATCGACGCGCTCGTGATCGAGCCGGTGGATGCGCGGGCATGGTGGCGCCGCAGCCTTTCATGGAGCCGCAGGCTGCGCATGGCGCAATTTGATGTGGCTATCATCTCCAACCCGAAACGCGAATACCATCTGGCGGTTTGGCTCGCGGGCATTCCCCAGCGCATCGGGTATGACCGGAAGTGGGGTGGATTATTGACCGCTCGACTGCCGGATCGCAAACATTTAGGGCTCCAGCATGAAGTCGAAGCGAACATGGAGCTTCTCAGACCTCTGGGGGTGGATGGGATCGCGCCTTCATGGCGGTTTCCTCAGCTGCCCCGGCAGCAGGATGAGGCGCGAGTGCTGTTGCAACAGGCCGGACTGTCCGCGTCCGGGCCGTTCATCGTCGTGCATCCGTGGACGTCAAACCCTCTCAAACAATGGCCGTTGGATCGCTTTCGCCAGCTGATCGATCGCCTCATCGAGCAGGCGGGGAAGCCAATCGTGCTCATCGGGGGCAAGGCGGAAGCCGCCCAGCTGCCGCGCGCGCTCTCGCTGCGATCTGAGGTCATCAACCTCGTGGGGCGCTTGACGCTTCCGCAGCTGGCCGGGCTGCTCCAGTGCGCTGAGCGGCTCATTTCCAATGACAGCGGGCCCGTGCATCTTGCGGCGGCGGTCGGACTTCCCACGGTCGTGCTGTTCGGGGCGGCGGTCGAAGCGACCGGTCCTCGACGATGGGGGCCATGGGGAAGCGGGCATGTCGTCATTGAGCGCGGCGTCATTACCGATATTGCCGTTCAGGACGTGCTTGAAGCGGTCGCGCAGCCATCGAGGGTCTTGGACGCGGCCCCCCTGCCATCACGCCGATGAGGCGACGTCTCGACGCCGACCCGCGGCGCATTCTCATCGTCAACCCTTTCGGGATCGGCGATGTGCTGTTTAGCACGCCGCTGGTGCGCGCGGTCCGGGAGGCGTTTCCGAAGAGCGCTATCGCCTATCTGTGCAATCGGCGCACCGAACCAATCCTCCGGCACAACCCGAATATCACCGAGCTCTTCATCTATGAAAAGGATGAACTGACCGCCACGTGGGATCGTGCCTGGTGGCAGGCGGCGCGCGACGTCGCAGCGCTGCTGGGGCGCATCCGCCGCCACCGTTTCGACATGGTGATTGATTTGTCGCTGGGCGAGCGCTATAGCTTCATTCTCAAGCTGCTCGGCGTGCGGCGGCGCGTCGGGTTCGACTACCGACAGCGTGGGCGGTTCCTGACTGGCGCGCTGGCGATCGACGGATACCACGATATGCATGTGGTCGAGTACTACCAGCGGCTCCTCGAGTTTCTTGGAGTGCGCCTCCCGCGCGCGACCATCGAGCTGCAGGTGGCCGCGGAAGACGAGACATGGGCGACGGCGTGGCTGCGCTCGCGCGGCCTGACGGATGGCCGCCCGCTCATTGGCATTGTGCCGG
>PCVX01000097.1:3093-8514 GCA_002796105.1 Candidatus Omnitrophica bacterium CG11_big_fil_rev_8_21_14_0_20_63_9
GCCGTTTCGGCGGTGGAGCTCCGAAGGGTTCGCGACCGTGGGGGACTATCTCGCCCAGCGCTACCAGGCGCACGTCGTGCTGTTCGGCGAACGGTCAGACCGGCCGATATGCGAAACGGTCAGCCGGCTCATGCGCCATTCGCCGTCGGATCTCAGCGGGGGGACCACGCTCGGACAGTTCGTCGGGTTGCTCGCCCGGCTGGATCTCGTGATTTGCAATGACGGTGGCCCGCTGCACCTGGCGGTCAGCCAAGGCGTGAAAACGGTCTCGATTTTCGGTCCGGTGGATCCGCGCGTGTATGGTCCGTATCCTTCCTGCGGCGCCAAGCACCGGGTCGTTTGCCGCTATGGGCTGGTCTGCCGTCCGTGCTATCACCAGTTTCGGTTGCCGCCGTGCCCCTATGAGCGGGCCTGCCTGACGACTATTGATGTGGAGGAAGTCATGACCGCGTGTGTCGAGCTGCTCGATACGTCCTGCGCAGTGGCCGTTGGAGGGCATGATGGCTGAGCGGACCGGCGTCGTCCTGTCGCTGGTGGAGCGCAGCTGGCATCCCGCTCGGACGTTCTCTCTTGACGTCGAGCGCGAGGGCCTGGCGGTCGTGCACGTGGTGAAAGGCTGGCTGCGGCCCGCATGGCGCGGTCTGATCGCACCACGGCCTTCCATCCATATCCACAGCGCTCCTCGAAAAGCCTTTTGGCCCATCGTCGGCGCCTGGACGATATGGCTCCTGTGCCTCGGCCGACTTCGGGCGGTGCTCGTCGACAACGAGAAGACCGCCGCCAAGCTACGCTGGTGGCCCCGGTGGAGCGGGGCGGCTCTCTTGGTGGTGCGCGCTCATCAGGATGGGTATGAGCTGTGGGAGCGCGGCCAGCGGATCGAATCGTCACGCTGGACGGCTGCCTAGCACACGATGCGCCTCGCGCTGATTTTTGACCGCCACCGTCCGGATACGACCGGGATCTATTTCGAGCGCGCCTGCCGGGCCCTGGGCATCCCGGTCGATCACTGGTGGTTCAAGGATGCGGAGCGAATTCCATCGGGCGAAACGCTGTACCTGCGCATCGACCATGGCGATGATTACCGTCCGCTTCCTGCGCGGCTCCGGCCTGCGGTCTTCTACGCTATCGACACGCACCTGCGGCATAGCTGGCCCAAGATTCACCGCATGGCTCCGGCCTACGATCTCGTCTGTTGCGCACAGCCGGATGCGGCCCGCCGGCTGAAGAACGGTCTGTGGGTACCGCTGGGATGCGATGTCGAGCTGCATGCCGCCTCATCGCCCGGGGAGGCGGTGTGGGATGTGGCGTTTGTCGGCACTGAGGGCGGCGTGCCGCGCAAATTTTATCTGCAAGCGCTGCGTGAGCGCTATCCCAACAGCCGCATTGGATGGGCGCCGCACACCGAGCTGGGGGCGGTCTACAGCCATGCCCGCGTCGGCTTCAACTATGCCGTGGCCAACGACGTGAACATGCGGCTCTTTGAAGTCCTCTGCGCCGGGGCGCTGCTTGTGACCAACCGGCTCGCGGGGGACGCCCTGGAACGGCTTGGTCTGCGAGACCGGCAACATCTGGCAACATACCGGACCCCGCGCGAGCTCTTCGAGCTCATTGACCATTTCTTGGCGGAGCCGCAACAGCGGCGCTCGATCGCGGCGGCCGGCTCGGCGGTGGCGCGGGCGCGCCATACCTATGAACACCGGTTGCGCCACATTCTCTCCGCCGCACGGGTCAGCATGCCGGATAACGGGGAAGCGGCAGCCGCCCCGTCAATGCAGGCATCGGTGCGACTGGTCCCGGAGCGCTGATGACGGAGCCGGTGTGCGACTTGATCGTGCTGAGTTGGAACCACCTCGAGGAAACGCGCCCTTGTTTGGACAGCCTCTTTGCGACGGTGGATGTGCCGTCGAGGCTTTTGATCGTTGACAACGGCAGCGAGCCGGCGGTCCGATCGTATCTGGCCGGCGTCAGGGCGCAGGGCGCGATCCAGGATGTCGTGCTGATCCAAAACGCCACCAACGAGGGGTTCCCACGGGGCATGAACCATGGGCTGCGCGCCGCGTCCGCGCCGTTCGCCTGCCTGCTGAACAACGACCTGCGCTTCACTGCCGGGTGGCTGCGGGAGATGCTCGACGTAGCGCAGACCGAGCCGGCCATCGGACTCGTCAATCCGGCCAGCAATACCTTCGGGCACCGGCCGCCGCCCGGCACGTCATCCGACGCGTATCTCGACGCGATCCGTCGCAGGCGAGGCGAGCATTCCGAAGTCGGCATGTGCATCGGATTCTGTCTCTTGATCAAGCGCGCGGTCATCGAGCGCGTCGGATTGCTCAGCGAATCGGTGGATCGCGTGTTCTTCGAGGATGAAGACTACTCGATGCGGGCCCTCCGCGCCGGCTTCCGCTGCGTGGTCGCCGAAGGCGCCTATGTCTACCATGCCGAGCACCAAAGCGTTCAAGAGCTGCCGGAGCGCGAGGCGCTCTTTCGCCGCAACCAACGATGGTGCAACGAACAGTGGGGCCGGTGGGTGCGGATCGCCTGGCCGCAGTTTGAGCCGCCCGCGCCAGGCTCGGATGAGCTGCGGCGCTGGCTGGGCGAACTGTTGCGCTGGGCGCGCCGCCGCACGCATGTCTACGTCTACGCGCCGGTGCCCACCGGCTACACGGTGCCGACGCTCTTTACATCGGTGGGATTGCGGCCCCATTCGGATATCCATTGGCGCGTGGTGCCGCGGGCCCTGGCCCCCTTGGCCACGGTAACCGCCATCATCAGTCGCCAGAAAAAGCCCTTCGATCTGATTGTAGTGCCTCAGCCCGGTTGGAGCGGGCTGGTCGGCGGGCTGCGCTGGCTGCATCGCGCTGATGTCGTGAACGCCGCTGATGAGGAGCAACTGACACAGGCATGGACGCGAAGGTCCCGGTTACCGTTGTGATTTTGACGAAGAACGAAGCCGCGCGCATCCGCGAGTGCATCGAGAGCGTGCGATGGGCGGCCGAAGTGCTCGTCATCGATGATGACAGCGCCGATGACACGCGCGAGATCGCCGCATCGCTTGGCGCGCGGGTCCTGCGCCGCACGATGGAGAACGAGGGCCGCCACCGGAACTGGGCGCAAGCCCAGGCCGCCCACGAGTGGGTGTTGAACCTGGATGCGGATGAGCGCGTGACGCCGGAGTTGGCCCAAGAGATCGCCGCCGTCGTGCAGGGTCATCCCGCGTATGAGACGTATGCGATTCCTCGCCGGAACTTCATTGGGCCGCGGTGGGTGCGGCATGGCGGCTGGTATCCGAGCGCCCAGCTGAAGCTGTTCAAGCGCTCGGTCCTCCGGTGGGAAGAAGCGAGCGTCCATCCCCGGGCGTTCTCGGATGACCGCCCGTGCCCGTCACTGCGGCACGATATCCTCCACTACTCGTATCGGGACCTGAGCGACTTCATTGAGAAGCTAAATCGCCAAACGACGCTGGAAGCGAACAAGTGGATCGCGGGCGGCCGCAAGGTGACGCTCGGTAAGGCGCTGTGGCGCGCCGCCGACCGCTTTTGGCGGGCGTACGTCGCCAAGCAAGGGTTCCGGGATGGGATGCTGGGGTTCCTGGTGGCGTGGTTCGCCTCGGCGTACCAGGTGCTGAGCTACGCCAAGTATCTCGAAGCGAAACAGCGCCAAACGCTAGGCTCCTGACGCAGCCTCCAGGAGTTCCCGTCGCTGTTTCCACAGGCACCAGCCCAGTGACAGGCCGAACCAGGGAAACACCATGAGCACAAGGTAGACGTAGGATTCGCCCCGGAAAAAATTGACCCCGAGGAAACGCCAAAATTTGGCATGCATCATCAGGCTGCACAGGAACAGGAGAGCTAGGCCCGGAGTCCATGCGGGCGAGGTCCACGTCAGGCGAGGCCGCTGCGCGACGAACCCCAACAGCAGCATCACCGGCATCAACAGGGCATTGTAGGTGGCGATCCAGCACGTCGGTGAGCTCAGCACCATGAGCGTAGTCAGCAATGCGCCGTCGCAGATGGTTTGGCTCGCGGAGGGGTTGCGGCGGGAGGACGGGAGGAACAACAACAAGAACAGCACCAGTTCAAGTCCTGCCGCAATCAGCATGATGGTCGCATCGGGTAAGACGAAGAGATTCAAGCGATAGCCGTCATTGCGCAGCAGCCGGCCCAGGAGCGAGAGCAGCGATTGATTGCCGATCTCAAACGCGCGCGCCGATCCACTGGCCAGGAGTGTCTGGATCCAAGTACGTAGCAAACCGACCGGGTTCTGCGGGAGCAGGATGGCTGCGGCAACTCCGTTGAGAAGCAGCAGCCACCCCGCAACGCGCCCGAGCATGCGCCAGCGGCGCATGAGCGTGAAATAGGCGAGAAAGATCAGAGCGGGAAGTTTCAGCGAAATGGCCAGAGCTAAGAGTCCTGCGGCGGCCCATGCCCGATGGCGGACGTCGCAGAGGACGGCGCCGGCGATCAGCAATCCCCACAAGAGGTTCGTTTGCCCGAGCAAGAATTCCGACGTGATGGGACGCACCAGCATGAGGACCGCAAGGATGCCTACAAACGGCGGCGGCTGAACATCGAGATGCCGGCACAAACGATCCGTGACCCAACAGGTGCCTAGGAGGCAGAGGACGTTCAACCCCGACCAGACCACGGCACCCGCGTGGCTTGACATCCAGCCGAGCGGGGTGATGAGCAGCGCCCACCACGGGGAGTATTTGAAGAACATGTGCTCCGTTTCAACCGGGGCAAAGAGTTGATGCGCATCGCCCTGGAGGATGCGCAGAGCGGTCGTCCGGAACACTTCGAAATCCATGAGATACGGCGGGTCCAGGAGGAATTTGATCGGGAAGCGGATCAGGAGTACTGCGCCCAGGAGTCCCAGCCACACGATGAGCGGCCAGCGATGGGGAAGCAGGAAGCGTCCAATAAGATGTCGTGCGGACATCAAGGCATTCTAGCATAGCGCAATGCTGAGCGTGATTGTTCCCACCTACAACGAGCGGGAGAATGTCGAGCCGTTGGTGCGGCGTCTCTTGGCGGTCCGCGCGCTCCTGCGCGAGCCGCTGGAGGTGCTGATCGCGGATAGCGCGTCGCCGGATGGCACGGCGCGCGCCGCCGACGGACTGTTGCGCCCGGAGCAGTTGGGTCGCGCGCTGGTGATCTCCGGCCCCTCGAATTTATGTCGCGCGGTGACCGAGGGGGTCCGGCAGGCGCAGGGCGATCTTGTCGCCGTCATGGACGCCGACCTCAGCCATCCCCCGGAGTTGCTTCCGGCGCTGGTCGCCGCCGTGCGCCATGGGGCCGAGATTGCCATCGCCAGCCGGTACGTGGCCGGCGGCGGCATCGCCAAGTGGCCCAGGACTCGTCGAAGCCTTTCATGGATGGGCAACCTCATGGCACGCCCTCTGGTCGGCGTCCGGGATGCGACCTC
>PCVX01000012.1:0-75 GCA_002796105.1 Candidatus Omnitrophica bacterium CG11_big_fil_rev_8_21_14_0_20_63_9
TGATCGCCGTGTGCCGCGGCGGCGCCATCGATCTGATCAACCCGGCGGGTGCCGACATGCTGGGTGTGTGGCCGG
>PCVX01000012.1:90-1233 GCA_002796105.1 Candidatus Omnitrophica bacterium CG11_big_fil_rev_8_21_14_0_20_63_9
GCCGCATCTTCACCGACTTCGTGCAGGCGGATAGCCTGGCCCATTTCACGGGCGGAATCGAGAACCTGACGAAAGAGCGCCTGCGCACGCCCATGGTCCTGCTGCGGGCCGACGGCACAACGCTGGATGTCGAACTGGCGGCCCTGCCCTATGAAGAGCACGAGGACGACGGCGACGGCACCGCCTACATCATCATGGCCCGCGATGTGACCGAGCGGAACCGCGCGCTGAAGGCCCAGGCGACGCGCGAGGAACACCTGCGCAAGATCATGGACACGGTCGCCGACGGCATCATCACCATCGACGAAACGGGCACGATCGAGACCCTGAACCCGACGGCGGAAGAGATCTTCGGCTACAAACCGGGCGAGTTGGTCGGCTCCAACGTCAAGGTCCTGATGGCCGAAGAGGACGCCGGTAATCACGATCATTATCTGGCGCGCTACATCAACACCGGCGTGCGCCACATCATCGGTAGTGCCCGCGAAGTCATCGGCCGGCGCAAGAACGGCTCGCTCATTCCCATCGAATTGGCGGTCAGCGAAATGCGGTTTTCCGGCCGCCGCCTGTTCATCGGCGCACTGCGCGACATCACCGAGCGCAAGGAGAACGAGGAGCGCCTGCGCGACCTCGCGACCCGCGACCCGCTGACCCGGCTGCCCAACCGCAACCTGTTCACCGAACGCCTGGAAGAATCCATCGAGCAGGCCGATACCTGCGGCGTCGGCTTCGCCGTGCTGTTCCTCGACCTCGACAATTTCAAGACCATCAACGACGCCCTCGGCCACCTGATCGGCGACCGCGTCATTCAGCTGGCGGGCCAGCGCGTGTGCGGCTGCGTGCGCGGCCAGGACACGGTGGCCCACCTGTCCGGCGACGAATTCATGGTCATTCTGGAAGGCATGGACGACGAAGCCCGCGCCGCCAAGATCGCCCGCGACGTCCTGAAAAGCCTGTCGCAGCCGTTCAAGGTCGATGGCCGCGAGGTCTTCACTTCGTGCAGCATAGGCGTGGTGATGTACCCGAAGAACGCCAATTCGCTGGTCGAACTGATGCGCAACGTGGACACCGCCGCTCACTTCGCCAAAAAGCAGGGCCGGGCCAATTTCCAGTTCTACACGGAACGGCTGTCCGAGGACGCCA
>PCVX01000012.1:1435-3971 GCA_002796105.1 Candidatus Omnitrophica bacterium CG11_big_fil_rev_8_21_14_0_20_63_9
CATCGGCAGTTGGGTGCTGCGCCAAGCCTGCGAGACGGCGGCGGTCTGGATCAAGGAAGGGCTGACCGCCTGCCACATCGCGGTCAACCTGTCGGCCATGCAGTTCCTGCACGGCGACCTGGCCGGCGAAATCAAGGGCGTGCTCGACACCTGCGGGCTCGACCCGCACCTGCTCGACGTGGAACTGACGGAAAGCATGCTGGTCTCCAACGCCGAGGAAACCATCCGCATTCTCAAGCTCATCAAGGACATGGGCGTCAACGTGTCGATGGACGACTTCGGCACCGGCTATTCGTCGCTCAGCTATCTGACCCGCTTTCCGCTCGACAACCTGAAGGTCGACCGTTCGTTCGTCACGGGATTGCCCGATGACCGCGACGCCTCGGCCGTGGCGCGGGCCATCATCTCGATGGCGCAGAACCTGAATCTGAACATCATTGCCGAAGGCATTGAAACGGAAAACCAAGTCGGTTTCCTGCATGCCCTGGGCTGCCAGGTCGGCCAGGGCTATTTGTTCAGCCCGCCGGTCAGCAACGACAAATTCATGGAACTGGTCCGCGCGGGGACGAGCGCCTTCGTCAGGACGCCACCCGCCGCCGGCGAGTAAACACCGACCGCCGTCATCGTCAATTCAAGTGACCCCCGCCCGCACGGCAATCAGGTCGCGATGATGGTGTCGATCTCTTCCTGATCCATCGTTTTGGTCGCACCATGGATGATGCCCGACGCGGTGTCCAACAGGCGCTGGATCATGCGTGACATGACGGTCGCCTGTTCGCGCAGCATGCTCGCGTCCCCTGCCTCGATATAACGCTCCAGAAGCTGGATGCTGGTCATGATCACGTTGTTCAATTGCGCCACCGTATGTTCGAAGGGCTCCCGGTAGACCGGCAGGACATGATCGTAGGCTTCCATGGCCAGTTCCCGGTCGGCGATGGTCGAGTTGCGAAAATGCTCGACATAGGTCTTGGGCTGCCAGGCCTTCACCTCTTCCATGATGTCCGGCATATCCGGGACCATTTCCAACAGCATGACGATTTCGTTGAAATGGTTGAGGTAATCAGTGGCCAGCAGGGTGTCGGAATCGAGATTCGACCCGGCGGCGCGGGCCTTGAGGTCGAGATATTCCGGCGATGGTTCGGTCACCATGTTGTTGCCCACAGCAGCCGCGGATGTTAACGCCACGATATTTCCCTTCAGACCACTTTCCCCCTGCCCCCACAGTGGCCCTTTTTGCCGGAAGCGGCCGTACCCGCGAAACCGGTCTGGTCGATATTACGTTTCCAGCATAATCATCCGGGCGGCAATTTCCAATCCGCCATTGTAAAATTTGAAATCGCATGGAAACAGGCATACAGGCGGGACTCTTGAGAAATGCCGCCGCATTCGGCATTCTCCCGCAACCCTGCGGCGGGAAGTGCGCCAGGGACCAGAAAACCGAGGCCACCGCCCATGACCGACACCCGCGTCTATCTGCCCGACACCACGCTCCGCGACAGCGTCGCGCCCAAAACGGCCTGACCGGAATCGTGGCCGGCACGGATTCCTCGCGGCGCAGCGACGCCGACACGATCGACGCGTCGGGGGCACCCGCGATCATCCTGGTCGAACCGCAGTTGGGCCAGAACATCGGCATGGCGGCGCGGGCCATGCTGAACTGCGGGCTGACGGACCTGCGTCTGGTCACCCCCCGCGACGGCTGGCCGAGCGAGCCCGCGCGGGCCGCCGCCTCGGGCGCGGATCTGGTGATCGACCAGGCCCGGGTCTATGCCACCGCCGCCGAGGCCGTCGCCGACCTGAACCTGGTCGTCGCGACCACGGCGCGGTCCCGCGACATGACCAAGCGCGTCGTGACCCCGCGCCGCGCGGCCGAGGAAATCCGCCACATATATGCCGAAAGCGGCGCCCGCACGGGCATCCTGTTCGGGCGTGAGGCGAAGGGGCTGACCAACGACGAAGTCGCCCTGGCCGACGCCATCCTGAACGTGCCGCTGAACCCGGCGTTTTCGTCCCTCAACCTGGCGCAGGCGGTGCTGCTGGTCGGCTATGAATGGCGGCTGACGGGCCTGGACGTGCCGGCCGAAGACCTGGCCATGCCCAAGACCACGCGCCCCGCCGACCATCAGGATCTGGTCAACCTGTTCGAGCATCTGGAAAGCGAACTGGAGACCTGCGGCTTCCTGCAGCCGCCGGAACGCGCCCCCACCATGATCCGCAACCTGCGCAACCTGTTCGGCCGCGCGCGCCTGACGGATCAGGAAGTCCGCATCCTGCGCGGCGTGATCGTCGCCCTGCGGCGGGGCCCCAGGGACCCCGCCAGCCGGGATTAATCCATCACGAACACGCCCTTGCCGGTCGTCTGGGTGTCGAACAGCTTGTAGGCTTCGTCCGCCTGATCCAGCGTGAAGCGGTGGGAAAACAGGGCGTCGACGTCGATCTTGCGTTCGGCAACGAAGGCCGCGCAATCGGCCTGCCCGTTCTTGGAAAAGGTCCAGGACCCGACGATGGAGACCTGACGGCGCAGGATGTCCTGGCT
>PCVX01000068.1:0-7861 GCA_002796105.1 Candidatus Omnitrophica bacterium CG11_big_fil_rev_8_21_14_0_20_63_9
GGTTGCAGCAGCGCCAGGACCTTTCACCTGAGGAGGCCGTGTTCCTGAAGCGAGCGCTCATCGAGAGCCACCACCCGGAGCTCTTTGCCGAAGCGGCCCGCGAGCGGTTCACCAAGTCGTTTGATGCCGAGAAATTTTCGAAGGTCCGCGCGTGGTTCCAGGAGCCGTTAGGCCTGAAGATGCGGCAGTACGAGCGCGCGGCGTCGAACGCGCAGGTGGCGCAAGAGGCGGAGCAATACTTTTCCATGCTGAAGGAGTCGCCGCCGGCTGCGGAGCGGGTCGCGCTCATCGACCGACTGGATCAAGCGACCCAGAGCACCGAGACGACACTCAACGTCGTCATGGCCGCCGCCGAAAGCCTCTGGAACCTTGGCGCCGAGATGAACCCCAAGGGAGCGGTCCGCGAGCGGCGCAAGTGGGAGCTGCAACAACAGCAGCTCGTGGCTCAGCAGCGCGAGGTGTACAACGCGGCCGTCGTCGCCAGCCTCCTGTTTACGTACCGGGACGCCACGGACCAAGAATTGGAACAGTACATCGCGTTTTGGGAATCGGGCCTTGGCCGGTGGATGAGCCGGTTGACCTCCTCAGCGGTCCAGGATGGCATGCGGCTGGTGTCCGACCGGATGGGCCGGGAGATGATCAAGCGGATGGAAGAGCGGGCGGCAACAGCTGCTGGATCCTCCGGGCAGCGCTCACCGGCGAGTCCGGTGGATGCGGCAGCGGGCGGGGGCAGTTAACGCGGATGGACCTCACCGTCCGCCAGCGCGCCACGCTCGTCATGCTGGGTGTGTGGATCCTTGGCGGCGTCTCGGTCGTCGGGTGGCAGCAGCAGCGCTCGTCCCTCGAGGTACTGGGCGCTGTGGCGCTTCCGCAGGCTGCGGGATGGGATGCGGATCTCGGCCGCGCGCGACGGATCGACTTGAACCGGGCGGACGCGGCCGAATTGGAGCGGCTCCCGCACATCGGTCCATCGATGGCTCGGCGGATTGTCGCTGACCGGGAAACGCACGGGCGCTTCACCCACCCCGAGGACGTGACGCGCGTCACCGGCATCGGCCCGAAGACGTATGAAGCGCTCCAACCCTATCTGACGACGGACGGCGACTGACGCCATGGGCAACCTTGGGCTATCTGAGCTCCTGGTCATTTTCGTCATCGCGCTGCTGGTGATCGGCCCGCGCCGGTTGCCGGAAGTGGCGCGGGCGTTGGGACAAGCTACTAAGGCGTTCCAAGACGCCCTCAAAGGGCGGCGCGACTCCGGAGATCCGCCTCCGCCGGATGATGTCGCGTAGTCTCACGCGCGTCTACCTCTGGGTGGCGGTCTGCGCGGTGTTGGCGCTGATCGTCAAAATGCGCTGGCTCGCGGCGTTGGACATCGCCGTGGCAGATTGGGCACAGGGGGTGCGCACACCAGGCAAGGATGCGGCAGCCCGCGCCAGCACCTTTTTCGGCAGCTCCACGTGGGCGTTGGCCGCCGGAGTCGTCATGACGGGCTGGTGGGCGCGCGCGAAGCGATGGCGGACGATCGGCGCGTTTTGGGTCAGTTGGGGGATCGGCCTGGCGCTGCAAAGCGTTTTGCGCTGCTGGGTCGCGCAGTGGCGGCCGGATGTCTACCTGCCGGCGTCTCTCCATTGGGTGGTCGATCGCCTGTTCAACACCGGTTTTCCCAGCGGCCATGCGTTTCGCTCGACCTTCATCTTCGGCTGGTGGATTGACGCGCTCCAGCGCCACCCGGCCCATGGGGCGCGGGCCGCATTGGCGGCCTGTGCCGTGCTGATCGTTCTGGTGGGCGCGACACGGGTGTATCTGCATCGGCATTGGATGAGCGACGTCGTCGGTGGGTGGGTCGTGGCAATGCTCAGCTTGGCGCTGGCCTGTGCGCTTCGGGTGGAAGTTGCAAAACCAGCGTGCGATCAGGTATAGCATTAGGTACATGAACACGGTCGTCCGTCAGCAGTTGGTTGAAGCCGCGAAAGACATCCAGCTGCGGGAAATCCTCACGTTCCTCTACCGGGACCACCCTCAAGGGGCCTCCTTTGAAGGGCTGAAGGAGATGCTGTTTCTCCACGAGAACTTCGAAGAAGCTCCCTTGATGCAGCTGGCCCAGTCGAAGATCCTCGGCTTCGACGGGATGCGCTACAAGATCGCCGCTGACGCCCGCCAGGTCCTCGATCGCGATCCCACCATTTTGATGGACGAATTCCTCCGCTAACGGCATACTAAATCCTTCTTGTCCCTTGTCGCTTGCCACTGAAGTGAGATGACCCGCACCTTCACGATTTCCTCCGCGCACCACGCCAAGTTCCATCTGGACTTGGAGCGCGAGCTCAACGACGCCCAGCGCGCCGCGGTCACCTGCGGCGACGGGCCCAAACTCGTCATCGCCGGCGCCGGCTCAGGCAAGACCCGCACGATCACTTACCGGGTGGCCTATCTCTTGACCAAGGGCATCCTGCCGGTCCAGATCCTGCTCGCCACGTTTACGAACAAAGCGGCGCGGGAGATGTTGAACCGGGTCGAGATGCTCACGGGCGGCGATGCGGTCTCCATCTGGGGCGGCACGTTCCATGCGATCGGCAACCGCATCCTGCGCCAGCACGCGCCGCTCGTCGGGTTGCAATCCAACTACACCATCCTCGATGACGAGGACCAGCGCGAGCTGCTGAAGGTGTGCGTGGGCGATGCGAAAGTGAAAGTGGAGGCGAAGCGCTTTCCCGCGCCGGCGATCGTGCAGGACCTCATCAGCATGATGTTCAATACGCAGCGGGGCATGGCGTCGGTCGTCGAGGAGCGCACGCCGCACTTCGGCGAGTGGGTGCCGCAGCTCGAGGACATCGCGGCGCGCTACGAGCGCAAGAAGCGTGCGGCCAACGCGATGGACTACGACGACCTGCTGCGGTTCTGGTGGCTGCTCCTGGAGCGCCACCCGGAGGTGGCCAAGCGGCTGGGCGGGCAGTTCCGGCATCTGCTGGTCGATGAGTACCAGGACACGAACACGATCCAGGCCCAAATCGTCGAACGCATGGCGCATGACGGCAGCGGCAACCTCATGGTCGTGGGCGATGACGCCCAAAGCATCTACAAATTCCGCGGCGCGAACTACGACAACATCCTCAAGTTCCCTGAGCGCAATCCGGGCACCGAGATCTTCAAGCTGGAGATGAACTACCGCTCGACCCCGGAGATCCTCGAGTTCACGAACGCGAGCATCCTGCACAACCACCGGCAGCACCGCAAAACCCTGGTCGCCCAGCGCACAGGGGGCAGCCTGCCGGTCGTGATCCCGATCAACGACGTGTACCAGGAGGCCACGTTCGTGGCCGAGCGGATTCTGCAATTGCGCGAAGACGGCATCCCGCTGGAGGACATGGCGGTGCTCTACCGCGCGCACGCCCATTCCTCGATCTTGCAAGCCGAGCTGATCAAGCGCAACATCCCCTACGACGTGCGCTCGGGCGTGCGGTTCTTCGAGCAGGCGCACATCAAGGATGTCGTGGCGTATTTGAAGGTGCTTGACAACCCGCACGATGAGATCGCCTGGCGCCGGCTGTGGCTGATGCTGCCGCGCATCGGCCCGGTGACCGCCGCGCGGCTATGGGAGCAGATCGGCACGTCGATGAGTCCGCTCGATGCCATCGTCGCCCCGGCGGTCGGCACCGCGCTGCCGGCCGCGGCCCAGGCCGCCTTCAAGCAGTTCCAGGCCGACTTGCGCGCCCTCAAATCGGCGGCTGAGGACCGGGCCCCCTCGGAGCTCATGCAGTCGGTGATCGAAAGCGGCTACCTGGAGTATTTGCGCGCGACGTATGACAATTTCCAGTCGCGCCTTGAGGACTTGCAGCAGCTGGCGATCTTCGCGCGCTCGTACCGCTCGCTGCGCTCGCTGCTCTCGGAGCTGGTGCTGCTGGGCGAGCTCTACGGGCAGGATGTGACCGGCGGCGGCTCAAGCGACACGGAGCGGCTGATCCTCAGCTCGATCCATCAGGCCAAAGGGTTGGAGTGGCGTGTGGTCTTTCTCATCCGGATGTGCGAAGGAGAGTTCCCGTCGGAGCTCGCGCTGCGCGATCCGGACGGCGAGGAAGAGGAGCGGCGCATCTTCTACGTGGCCACGACGCGCGCCAAAGACGAGCTCTACATCTCCCATCCGCTCATCGATCTGAGCCCCCGGGGGAACGGCCAGCTCCTGTTGCAACCCTCGAGGTTCCTGCGCGAAATCCGCTTCACCTTGTACGAGCAGGGGGAAGTCCGGTCATCGCCGATGTACGGCCAGGAGGACTGATGGAAGAGCGCCGGAAGTTCGTGCGGTTGGACACGCGGCTCCAGATGCAGTGCACCGTGCTGCCTACCGGTACGACGAAGGCTACGGTGTCGAAGGACATCGGCGGCGGGGGCATCTGCTTATTTTCCGACAAGCCACTGACGGCGGGCACGCGGGTCCAGGTGGCGATGAAGCTTCCCGACAAGGAACAGCCGGTCAATTTCGTCGGCGAGGTGGTGGGGTGCGACCAGTATGAGGTCATCGGCAAGGCCGAGCGGCAGCACTCGATCGAAGCCGGCGTGCGTTTCGTGGAGATTTCGCCGCAGGACCGCGATGCGGTGATGCAGTACGTGATCCTTCAAATGAAGTCGCCAGGTCCGTAGCGCAGTTCCCGTCGTTTTTCAGACAACCCAGGACGCAGGAGAGAGACGCTCTCTTCTGCGTTTTTTATTTCATGAGAGCCCCGTTCGTTTCTGTAGCGTTGGCGTTCATCTGCGGATTGCTGGCTGCCGCGGCGAGCCAGCACTCGCCTGTGCTAGGGGTGTGTGCCGGCAGCTTGGCTGCCGTTGTGGGTTGGGCGCTGCGGGCGCAGGGCCATCGCGCCGCTCTTGTGGTCCTCCTCTTGTGGGGAATGCTTGGCGCGCTGCGCATGGTGGTATGGCAGCATCACCCGGAGCATGCGTTGTTCGCTCACCTGTCCGATGAGCCGCGCCCGGTTCAGCTGCACGGCATCGTCGTCGATGATCCGTCCGATCCCTTCACCTCGACGGAGCTGGGCATGCAAACGTGCGTGGTGGAGCTCCGGCACGTCCGCCGCGCGAGCTGGGAGCCGCTGAGCGGGCGCGTGCGCGTGACCTGGCAGCAGGTCACGCAGCCGCTCGCGTACGGCGATGAGGTACTGCTTGAAGGCGTGTGGACGCGCGTGCCGCCGCCGGGCAACATCGGCCAATTCGATTGGCGCGCCTACCTGGCCCGCCAGCGGGTGCAAGGGCTGCTGCGGGTCCGCCCGTACGATGCGGTCGTGGTGCTGCAGCGAGATCGCGGGTCGCGCTGGATGGCCGCGGTGGTGCGGCTGCGCCAGCGATGGAGTGAGCTGCTGCGCAGGCACTTTCCTGAGCGGCACGCCGGCCTCTTGCGGTCCATATTGCTGGGCCAGCGCGTGGCGCTGGATACCCGCCTTCAGGAGGCGTTCGTCGAGACCGGGACCATCCACCTGCTGGTGATCAGCGGCTTCAATGTGGGCATCATCGCCGTGCTGCTGGAACTGCTGTTGCGGCTCACCGGCTTACCGTGGCGGACGCGGCTGCCGGTCATCGCGCTCGGGGTCGCCGTGTACAGCGCGCTGACCGGGCTCCAACCACCGGTGGTGCGCGCCGCGCTCATGGCGTGGATCGTGCTGGGCGCATCAGCGCTGGACCGCGTCATTTCCTGGCCGAACACACTGGCTGCCGCGGCGCTGGCGATCCTCTTGATCGATCCGGTGCAGTTGTTTGATCCGAGCTTCCAATTGTCGTTCGGCGCGGTGGCCAGCCTGTTGGCGTTCACCGGCCCAGGGCAGGGATGGCTCATGTCGCGGCTGGGTTGGGTGAAACCGGAGTGGTTGCGCCGGTATGTGGCGCTCAGTGTGAGCGCGACCGCGTCGATTTGGATCGGCTTGTGGCCTGTGCTGGCCTGGTATTTCTTCATGGTCTCGCCGGTGTCGATGCTGGCGAACGTGTTGCTCGCACCATTGATCAGCGCCTTGGTTGTGGCAGGGACTGGGCTGTTGATGGCGGCGACCGTTCTTGAGACCGTCATGCGGTGGGGCAGCGGTATGCTCGGGTGGTGGCTTGAGCTGACCATCACATTGGTCTTCTGGTGCCACGCGATTCCCGGCGGCCATGCCTATGTCGGGCGCCCCCCGATCGCCGTGGTCGGAGGCTACTATGCATTGCTGGCGCTTTCGCTGTTCAGAGCGCGTTGGGGGTGGTCACGGGGACGGGTCGCGATCTGTTGGGCCGCCGCGGCGGGATTGTGGGCGTGGTCAGCGGTCATCGGTCATTGGCTGGACGACCGATGGCTGCGACTTGAAGCGCTGGACGTCGGCCACGGCGACAGCATCCTGGTGCGCACGCCAGGCGGGCAGACGCTGCTGGTCGATGCGGGGACTGAGGAGGCCGGGCGCTTTCGGGTGCTGCCGACGCTGCGCGCCCGCGGCATCACGACGCTCGATGCGCTGCTGCTCACGCATACGGATGCGGATCATGTCGGAGGCGCGGTGCCGCTGCTGCAAGAATTGCGCGTGCGGCGGTTGCTGACGAATGGCGTGCCAGGACGCTCGGCGATTGCGCGGCGCGTGGAACGGCTCGCGCGCGCCCGTCGCATTCCCATCGCAGCCCTCCGGGCCGGGGCATCGCTGTCCGGAGATCCGTTAGTCGCCATGTCGGTGCTGCACCCGCCGCCTGATCTCGTGCCTGATGTGCCGGCCATCGCCAATGACAACTCTATCGTCTTGAAAGTTTCCATGGGGACGGTGAGCTTCCTGCTCACCGGCGATCTGGAAGAGGCGGGTGTGCCGGTTCTGCTGGAGTCGCAAGCCCCGCTGCGGTCCACGGTGCTCAAAGTGCCCCATCACGGCAGCCGGCTCGGCGAGGCCGGCGAGCGGCTCTTCCAGGCGGTGTCGCCGCAGCTGGCGATCCTCAGCGTCGGCCGCGCGCACCATTTGCCCGCCGAGGAAACACTTCAGGCGCTGCGACACGTTCGCGCCACAGTGTACTCGACGCAAGAGCAGGGAGCCATCCGCATGCGCACCGATGGCCAGCGTATTTCCATCCAGCCGTTTAGAGCAAAACGATGATGCTATACTGCTGACATGTTGCTGCGCGTCGTGCTGAGCCAAATTTTATTCCTCGGGTCGCTGGCCTTCGGCTGGTGGCTCCATCGCCGCGGCGTGTTGAACCAGGCGGGTGCCGCGCGGCTGGTCCGCTTCATCGTGATGGGTCCCTCGCCGCTGGTGCTGTGCCTACTGTTCTGGCATATGGACCTGCGGGATTGGCGGCCGTGGATGTTGCCGCTCCTGGGCGCGATGATTTCCGCCGCAACCTTATTGCCAAGCTGGCTGTACGCGAAACGGGCGAAGCTGACGCGGCCGGAAACCGGCAGCTTCCTGACCTGCGCGTTTTTCTCCAACGTCGGCTACCTGGGCGCGTTCACCGCCTACGCGCTCTTCGGCGAAATTGCCTACGGGCTGTGCCTCCTTTATTTGCTGTTCTTCACACCTTGCTTCTACACGCTGGGGTTCGCCATTGCCTCGCGCTACGGCCACCCCAAAACGCCGGTGGGGTTTGGTGCGGCGTTTAAGGACGAGCTGCGGCTGTTCCCGTTCGTCGGGATGCTCACCGGGGCCGCCTTGAGCTGGGCGCAGGTGCCTCGGCCGGCCGTTTTTGAGACGCTCAACCAGGTGCTGATTCCGCTGGACACCGCGATGTATCTCACTGCGATCGGCTCGCAGCTGACGCTCGAGTCGCCCCGCCCATGGCTGCGCTCCTGTGCGGCGATGAGCGGGATCAAATTCATCTATACGCCGGCGGTGGCGTGGGGGCTCGTGACGATCTTTGGGGTGCAGGG
>PCVX01000068.1:7868-22862 GCA_002796105.1 Candidatus Omnitrophica bacterium CG11_big_fil_rev_8_21_14_0_20_63_9
CGGCTGATCGTGCTGTTGCAAGCGTCGACCCCTGTGGCGGTTTCGCCCTTAGTACTCCCGCTGCTCTTCGGGCTGGACCGGCGTCTTTCCAACGCGCTGTGGCTGTTCACGACCGCGGCGGCGCTCCCCTGGCTGCTGCTGATCATCCCGCTCCTGCAGCAACTCTAGTGCTCCGCGGCAACCCGGCTCGCTTCCTACGCGGGCCCCGGCCGCCTGCTCGCGCTGGCGCGGCCTCCGGGCGCTCGCCGTGCAGCGCAGCGGCCACCAACTCCCCGCCCGGCTGGGGCGGGATCGGACAGGTGGCCGCGGCTTAAGAGCGATTCGCTGCCGGCTCGCTGAGCTCGCGCACGCGCTCGCAGTGCGGTCCGGGCCCCGCATCCGCACGTGAGCGAGCCGGGGTGCCGGGGGCACAAGACTAGCTGACTTTGACTTTCCGACGGGGATTTGCTATCGTGAATTCCTCCATGAAACGTCTATCGGCAACCTCCTTGTGCGTCACACTCCTCCTACTGGCGGGTGTTCCCGCGGCCGACGCCGCATGGATTTGGTCGCCGCAAACCGGCTGGATCGGCCCTGGCGGGGCGGTGAAAGATACCCCCGAAGAGCAGCTCGCTTTTGCGACCAGCTTCTTCGAGCGCAAGGAGTACGACCGCGCCCGCAAGGAGTTCAAAAAGCTCCTGAACGCCTACAAGGAGTCGCGCGAGGCGGCTGAGGCCCAGTACTACCTGGGCCGCTGTTTCGAAGAAGAAGGGGATTACTACAAATCATTCCTCGAGTATCGCAAAGCCATCCAGATCTACCCTTCGACCAAGCGGTTCGACGAAATCCTCGAGCGCGAATATCAGCTCGGCAACTATTTCCTGGCCGGCAAGAAGCGCAAGATACTTGGCGCAGCGGCGATTCTGCCGGCCCGCGACAAGGCCATCGAGATCTTCCAATCGATTGTCGATGACGGTCCGTTCAGCGAGTACGGCCAGCTCGCGCAGTACAAGCTAGGGCTGGCTCATATGGCGCTGGGAGATTACGAGCCCGCGGTGAACGCTTTCGAGCAGATCCTCACACGCTATCCGGATTCGCCCCTGGTCGATGACGCGCGCTTCCAGATCTCTCAGGCGAGCTTGAAGGGCACCTTCAGGGCCGGTTATGACCAGTCACCCACCGATTTGGCGATTCGAGAGCTGCAGACCTTCCTGCGGGAATACCCGGGCAGCGAGCTCGTGACCGATGCGGGCAGGAAGCTGGAAGCGCTTCGCGAGCGGCGCGCAGAGCATGAGTTCGAGGTCGGGCAATTCTACGAGAGCCGCCGCCGTCCGCAAGCCGCGCTGATCTACTACGAAACGATCATCGACGAATTCGCCCAGACCTCCTGGGCGCCGCGCGCCGCACAGCGCATTCAAATCCTGCAGCGGCAGCTGTAAGCATGGGGCGGGGGGCGGGGGGCGGGGGGCGCGGAAGTCCTCTAACGTTGTACCTTACTGCTGCCATCTGCGGCTTTTTAGTCGCAGGATGCGGCTACACGACACGGCCCGGCCTTGCCTCGCACTTGCGAACGATCTACGTCAAACCCTTCACGAACCAGATCGACGTCACCCAGCTCATCACCGGCAATGAACGTTTTCCTATCTACCGGCATCGTTTGGAGGTCGACATCACCGATGCGGTGCTGGACCGGTTTCAGTTCACTGGGCTGCTGCGCCCGTCGACTGTGGAGCGCGCCGATTGCCGGCTGGAAGGCGAGCTGACCCAATTCCGCCGCGATGCGCTGCGCTATGACGCCTCCCAGCAGGTGGAAGAGTGGCGGCTCAGCCTCGTGGTCGACGTGCGCTTCATCGATCAAACAACGCAGACCCTCTTATGGGAAGAGAAAGGGCTGACCGGCGACGTGACCTACTTCGCACTGGGAACCAAGGCGGAATCCGAGTCCTCGGCGCTCGACCGGGCCGTGACCGATGTGGCCAGGCGGATCGTCGAGCGCACCGTCGAAAACTGGTAATTCTGTTTGACGTCATCCCGCATGTCGCCCCCCGCAGGCGTCTATCTGTTTATCGGCCCGGACCGGGCCAGGAAGCTCCAGCGCATCCAGCAGTTGGAGCGCTCGCTGGGCATCCGGCCGCTGGACCGCCATCAGCTTGACGGTGCATCACTGAACGCCGCGGAGCTGATGGGGTTTTGCCGGCAGCAGCCGGCGGAAAGCCCCAGGCGGTTCATTGTCGTGGACGATGCCCACCGCTTGGATGCCGCCTCGGTCAACGCGCTGCTTGAGTCACTCCCCCGCCTTGAGCCGCTGCCCTGCGTCGTGCTCTTCGTGGAAGCGGTGTTGAACGCCCGCCATCCGCTCCAACGGCTCACCCAAGCACGGTCAGGGCCATCGATCGTGTCGCTCGAAGAATTTCCCGGACGGGATGCTCCCTCCGCGAAGCCCTTCGCGCTCACGGATGCGCTGGGCCGGGGCGGTGTCGGCGAGGCGATGCGGGCGGTGCACGAGCAGCTCATGGCGGGCCGCGAGCCGCATGAGCTGGTGGCACTGGTGGCCTGGCAAGTTAACCGATGGATTGCAGTTAAGCGGCTGGCGGATGCGGGGTATACCAGCGCGCGGATCGCTTCAGCGCTTGGGCTGAAGGATTGGCAGCTGCAGCGGCTGCAAAGCGAGGTCGCGCGCCGGCCGGTGGAACGGCTTCAAGAATTGCTGGCGGTGTGCTGGAAGCTTGACGTGGAACTCAAGACAGGGCAGGCTTCTGCGCTGGCCGGGATTGAGCAGCTGATCGTCAGCGTCTGCTTACCGCCGGCGACGTCCGAACAAGCTAGCGGGCAGCCCGCTGCCGATTGAGCCGAAGCGTCAAGCGGGACTTATAGCGGGCGGCGGTATTGCGGTGAATCAACCCTTTGGCTGCGGCGTGGTCATACGCTTTGGCCACGCGCTTCAGCAAGGCGCTTGCGTCATCCAACTTCTGTGCTGTCAGCAGCTCGTGGAGTTGTCGCGTCATCGTCTTGAGTGACGAGCGGACGGCTGAGTTGCGCACCCGCCGCTTGCGGTCTTTCCGGATCTCCTTGAGCGCTGCATGTTTGATCGGCATGGCTATCCTCCCGTAAAGGTCCCCCATTCTAGCATGGAAGCATGAGCTCCTCAACTCGCATTGCGCGTTCGGCGGGCGTGTTGGCGTCGGCGACGGCGCTCAGCCGCCTCCTGGGCTTTGTGCGCGACATCCTGATGGCCGGGCTCTTCGGCACGACCGCGCAGGCCCAGGCGTTCGTCGTGGCGTTTCGGCTGCCCAACCTCATGCGCGACCTGGTGGCCGAGGGCGCGGTCACCAGCGCGTTCGTGCCGGTGCTGAGCTGGTACCGGGCTAAGGGCGACACGCGGTCGTTTTGGGCGCTCAGCCAGGCGCTGGCGGTTCGCCTCCTGGTGCTGTTGGTGGTCTTAGGAGCCGCCGGCGCGTGGGCCGCGCCGCTAGTGGTGCGCTTGATCGCCCCCGGGTTCGTCGGCGATCCGGAGAAGTTCGCGCTGACGGTGCGACTGACCCGCATCTTGTTTCCCTTTATCACGCTCGTCGGGCTGTGGGCGTACTTCATGGGGCTGCTCAACAGCCTGCGCCATTTCGCGGTGCCGGCGCTCGGCCCCGCGATCCTGAACGTGGCGATGATCGCCGCCTGTCTGTGGTGGGTGCCGCGCACAAGCCCGGGCGTGGTGGCGCTGGCGATCGCGGTGATGATCGGCGGCGTCATCCAGCTCGCGATCCAAATCCCGGTGGCGGTGCGCATGGGGTTCCGGTGGCGCTGGCACTGGGCGCACCCCGGCTCACGGGAAATCGTGAGGCTGCTGGGGCCGCGGATGGTCGGCTCGGCGGTCTATCAACTCAATGTGCTGATCGACACCGCGCTCGCCTCGCTCTCCGCGGTGGTCGGCGATGGGGCGGTGGCCGCGCTGTATTTCGCCAACCGCCTGGTCCAGCTGCCGCTGGCACTCTTCGGCACCGCCTCAGCTCAGGCCAGCTTACCGACGCTCTCCGAGCAGGCGGCACATGAGGACCTCGAAGGGTTCCGCCGTACGCTGACGTCGGTGCTGCGCATGGTCGGCTTCGTCATCCTGCCCTCCATGGTCGCGTTGATCGTGCTGGCCTTCCCGATCGTGGAAGGCCTTTTTGAGCGCGGCGCGTTCGACCACCGCGCCACGATCATGACGTCGCAAGCCCTCATCTGCTACTCGCTGGGACTGCTCGCGTACGCGGTCAGCAAGGTCGTCAGCGGAGCGTTCTACGCGATGCGCGATACCCGCACGCCCGTGCGCCTGGCGGCGGAATCACTGGTCGTGTCGGTGGCGCTCAGCGTGGCGCTGATGTGGCCGCTGCGCATCGCCGGGCTGGCACTGGCCGCCGCGTTGGCTAACAGCTTCAATGCGCTGCGATTGATGCGCCGAATGGAGCAGCGCCTTGGGGGCGCGCTGCTGGGTCCGGTGTTCGGCCCTTGGGCGCGCATGGCGGTGGCCGCCGCCCTCATGGGCGGGGCCTGCTGGGCCATCTGGTCGCTGGGGTGTGCGCAGTTGCCTGCATGGCTTGGGTTGGGATGCGTGGTCGTGTCCGGCATCGCGATGTACGCCTTCGCATGCTGGCTGTGCCGTATCGAAGAATTATCGACGGTGATGCGATGGGTGAGCCGATGGCCGTTCCTGCAGCTCTTCGCGAGCGATTGAGCTCGCTGCCGAATCAGCCGGGCGTGTACCTGTTCCGCGACGCGTCCGGGAAGCTGCTGTACGTCGGCAAGGCGCTAAGCTTGCGCAAGCGCGTGGTGTCCTATTTCCGCGATCAGGCGCTGCTGCCCGCGCGCGTCGGTCGAATGATCGGCCGCGTCGCGGACTTGGAGGTGCGGCCCACCGCGTCCGAGACCGAAGCGCTCTTGCTTGAGGCGCGGCTCATCAAGGAAGCCAAGCCGTACTACAACGTCTCCTTTCGCGACGACAAGTCCTACCCAATGCTGAAGGTGACGAATGAGCCGTATCCGCGCCTCATCGTCACGCGGCGCAGGCAAGCGGACGGCGCGCGCTACTTCGGCCCGTACCCCGACGCCGGCTTGATGCACGAAGCGGTGCAGTTTTTCCGGCGCGTGTTTCCGCTGCGGACATGCCGCGCGTTTCCTAAAACACCGTGCCTGGAGTATCATTTAGGCCAGTGCCTGGCGCCCTGCGTTTCGCTCGTGTCGAAGGCGGGCTACCAGCGCATCGTCGACGACCTGGTGGCTTTCCTGAACGGCCGGCGCGATGCGCTGCTGCGCGACCTGGCCCGCCGCATGAAGCAGGCTTCGCGGGACCAGCGGTTCGAGGAAGCTGCTCGGCTGCGTGACCAAATGCAGGCACTCACCTCGGTCATCGTCGCGAAGGAAAAGTCGTTGACCGCAGGGCCCCTGGAGCAGCTGCAATCGGCGCTGCGGCTGCCGCGAGTGCCGCGCCGGATCGAGGCGTTCGATCTCTCAAACCTCTTCGGAACGCATGCGGTCGGCTCGATGGTGGTGTTCGTTGACGGCAAGCCCTACAAGATGCATTACCGGCGATTTCAAATCGAGACTGTCCAGGGGATCGACGATTACCAGATGATGCGCGAGGTGGTCCGCCGGCGCTACAGCGGCACCCTGGCGGGTGAGCTGCCACTTCCAGATTTGATCCTGGTGGATGGCGGCAAAGGCCAGCTCGCGGCTGCGTGCGAGGAGCTGGCGGCGCTCTCGCTGACCGTCCCGACGATCGGGTTGGCCAAGCGGTTTGAGCACATCTTCCTGCCGCAAGCGGATGACCCCATCGTGCTCTTGCCGACCTCTCCGGTGCTGCATTTGGTCCAACGGGTGCGCGATGAAGCGCACCGGTTTGCGATTACCTATCACCGCCGCAAGCGCGGCAAGGCGGTGACCGCTTCAGTGCTCGACGGGATCGCCGGCATCGGCCCGGCGCGCAAGCGCCGGCTGCTGCGGCGATTCGGCTCGGTCGAAGCGCTCGCTCAGGCCGGCCCGGAGGCACTGAGCCGGCAAGCCGGGTTGCCGGCGGGCTTGGCCGAAGCGGTCATCCAGCAGTTGCGCGCGCGGCATCCACAACGCAGGAGGATCTGATGGCTCGTCCGCCTCAGGGAGTCTCTCAAGCCGCTTGGAACCGGCTGAGCCCATTTCAGCAATCGGTCTATCGCGCCGCCTGCCAGATCCCGCGGGGGCAGACCCGCACCTACCAATGGATCGCCCAGCGCATCAAGCGTCCGAACGCGGTGCGCGCCGTCGGCAACGCGCTGCACGTCAACCCGTTCGCGCCGCTGGTGCCGTGCCACCGCGTGGTGCGCGCTGACGGCACGCTCGGGGGGTTTGCGCAAGGGGTGGCGGCCAAGCGCCGGCTGCTGCAGGAAGAATCTGCTCTCAAAACTGCGTAATATTGCGTAACCTTTGTCGCCGCTTCTCAGCCTCAGGTATACTCACAAGGTATACTTGCAAGAGAGGCGACATCGATGGCGACAGAGCACTCCACAACGTCCGCTCCACAGTCCCAGGTCAAATACGAGCAGAGCGTTGAGTACCGCTTGGCACTCGCCTTTGGATTCATGGTCTTTGTGCCCATCGTCGTGGTGTGGGCGATCTCCAAAGGCTTGGGCTGGAGCCTGGGCATGGTCATCATCGTGGCATCGGCGTTCCTGGGCTATTTCGGGATCGCCCGGCCGATGCTGCGGGCGGTCCTCAAGATCACCGAACGGGTAAAGGCCGCCAGCATTGGTGAGCGGGTGGAGGCGGTTGACGTCAAGGAGCCGAATGAAATCGGCGAGCTGGCGCGCGCGTTCAACCGGATCACCCAGGACCTGGAAGAGAAGGTCGAAGAGCTCAAGTCCTCCCAGCAGCTCGTCAAGAAGCTGCTCTCCCGTATCGGCACCGCGCTCGTCTCCTACGAAGGCATCGATAACCTCCTGAACCTGATCGTCGAAAACACCGTCGCCGCGCTTGAAGCGCAGATGGGCAGCCTCATGCTCGTGGACGGCGAGAAGCAGGAGCTGTACGTCAAGACCACGTGGTCGTCCAACGGCCAGGCTCCCAATGCTGAGCTGCGGGTGAAGCTGGGGGACGGGGTCGCCGGCTGGGTGGCGCGCGAGGGCCGCCCGATGCGCGCCAAAGGCACGCCGTCGTCCATGGGCATCGCGAACGGGCACAGCGAAGAAGGATTGCTGCTGTGCGTGCCGCTCAAGCTGCGGGACCAGGCGATCGGGGTAGTGTTGGTGCTGCGGCCGGCCAATGGCAAAGCATTCACCGAAGACGATGAGGCGCTCGTCGAGAGTATCGGCTCGCAGATCGCCGTGGCGATGGAGAATTACCGGTTGAACCTGGACGTCGAGCGCACGTACATCGAGACGATCATGGCGCTGGCCCTGGCGGTAGAAGCGAAGGACCCGTACAGCGCCGGCCACTCCAAGCGGGTGGGTTTTTACGCCGCCAAGATCGGCGAGGCGATGGGGCTGGACGGCGAGATGCAGCGGCTCTTGAATGACGCGGGCGTGCTGCACGACATCGGCAAGATCGGCATCAAAGATGAGATCCTGCTCAAGCCCACGCCGCTGACCCCGGACGAAGACAAGATCATGCAGCAGCATCCGCTCATTGGGGAAGCGATCGTCAAGCCGGTGCGCTCGCTGCAGAAGGTCGTGGCATTCATCCGCCACCACCACGAACGCTACGACGGTGCCGGCTATCCGGGCGGGCTGAAGGCTGAGGACATCCCCTTGGGAGCGCGCATCCTCTCGGTCGCCGACACCTACGATGCCATGGTGACCGACCGTCCCTACCGCAAGCGATTGACGATCGAGGACGCCAAAGTCGAACTCAAGAAGCTCGCCGGCGTCCAGTACGATCCCACGGTCGTGGACGCCTTCCTGAAGATCGTCGCCGAGAAAGAAGCCCGCCTCGCCAACAAGTCCGACCGGTAAACTGTCTCTGTCGCTGGCGGGTGGGCCGCGGGCTGTTCCCTCGGGGAACCCTCCCTCGCGGCGCTGACGAGACGAAGGGCGCCTCCGGGCCTCCCTCTCGGAAACATCCCGCGTCCTGCCGCCAGCGCCGGTCAAGCAACCCGAGTTGTCCTCGCTCTATCTCCATGCTAGACTAAGGCCTTCTCATGGCCGCCAACCAAGCTCCTGATCAATTTAGCGACCTCCGCTCCCGCGCCGCCGCGCTGACGCAGCGCTGGGACGAACTGCGGAGGTATCTTTGACCTGGAAGGCCTCAACGCCAAAATCGCCGGCATCGAGGCGACCATGGCGCAGGGGAACTTCTGGGAGGATCAGGCGCGCGCCAACCAGACCGTCCAGTCCCTGAAGTCTCTCAAATCGCAGCGCACCCCCATCGAGCGTTTTGAGCAGGGCCTGCGCGACGTGACCGAGCTGCTCGGCCTCACCGACGAATCCGACCGCGCTTCCTTGGATCAGCTGGGCCAGGAACTGGCCGCGCTTGAAGCCCTCTTCGGGCAGCTGGAGATCCAGCGGTTGCTGGGTGGTGACATCGATGCGAAGCACGCGATCCTGGCGGTCCACTCGGGTGCTGGCGGCACCGAGTCGTGCGACTGGACGCAGATGCTGCTGCGGATGTACCGGCGCTGGGCTGAGGAGCGCGGGTTTGTCACCGAGGTGATCGACTTGGTGCCTGGCGAAGAGGCCGGGGTGAAGAGTGCGACGATTATCGTGAAAGGCCCCTACGCATACGGCTACCTTCAGAGCGAAGAAGGTGTGCACCGCTTAGTGCGCATCTCTCCCTTTGATTCCAACAAGCGGCGGCATACCTCATTCGCCTCGGTGGACATCGTGCCCGAAAGCGATGAAGACGCGCCGGTGGAGATCAAGGAGGGCGACCTGCGCATCGACGTCTACCGCTCCGGCGGCAAGGGCGGCCAGTCGGTGAACACCACCGACTCGGCGGTGCGCATCACGCACCTGCCCACCGGCATCGTCGTGCAGTGCCAGGATGAGCGCTCGCAATTGCAGAACAAGGCAAAGGCGATGCACGTGCTGAAAGCGCGCCTGGCGGATGCGGAGCGGCGCAAGCGGGAAGAGCAGGCCTCGAAAGAGTATCACGCCAAGCAGAAGATCGAGTGGGGCTCGCAGATCCGCTCCTACGTGCTGCATCCGTACAACATGGTCAAGGATCACCGCACCGAGCACGAAACCGGCAATTCGCAAGCGGTGCTCGACGGCAAGCTCGATCCCTTCATGGAGGCGTATCTCAAGTGGAAAGCGCAACCAGGCAGCGCCACATGAGAACATTCCCTGTCGCCATCGTGGTGCTGAGCGGCGTGGTCGGCACAGCATGGTGTTCGCCTATCCAGGCTGGTGAATTAAAGCCTGGCGAAGCGGTTGCCGAATTGCAGGCCGAGTTGAGCGCGGAGCAGCCGGCGTTTCGCCTGGGGGAGCCGATGCCGATCCGCTGCACGCTGCGCAACGTCAGCGCGGCACCGCTGCAGTTCGTGAAGTGGTGCCGGCCGCTGCAGCCGCCGCGGATTTCGGTGCAGCTTGGCGCGTCAGGTACGCTGGACCTCACGGCCGCGTTTGCCGAGCAAGAGCGCCGATGGGTCTTATGGGATACGGCCGGGCAGCGCGTCGATTCGCAGGTTCCGCCGCAAACATGCGAGGGGGCCGGCGAGCTCATGACGCTCGCACCAGGTGAAGCCTGGAGCGCCGTTGAGGATCTGGCCGAGTACTACCCCGGGGTAATCCCTGGTTCGTATGTCGTCCGCGTCCGATATGAACAGCTCCAGCACATGACGATCGACCCACCCTTATGGACCGGGATGGTCAGCGCCGAGCCCTTGACCATTCAGGTTGAAGCGGCCAGCGCTAGTAAGCTGCCGGAGTGATGCGGCGGTGGCTGTGGGTGTTTGGCGTGTTGCGCATTGCGATCGGGCTGTTCATGGTGGCCGCAATGGTGCTGCACTGGACGCAGTGGGGCATCCAGCCCGCCGATCCCCGCTACGTCGATTTCGGCGGCTTGAAGATGCTGCAAGTCAGCTGGCGCATGCTCATCTGGCTGGCTCCGTCGATCCTGCAAGGAGTTTTTCACCTCATGATAGGCATCGGGATCGTGCGCAAGCGCTTGTGGGTGGAGCGGCTGATGCGCCTGGGTTGGATCGTGGTCTGGGGTGGGATCGCTTTTGAGAGCGTGGTGTTTGGTACGTACCGCAGCGTGTTCCTCTGGCTGCGCGACGTCTTCGGGGTCATGTTGTTGATGGTGTGCGATTTTGGATTTGTGCGTCCGATGCTGCGCGAGATGCGACATGGTTAACTGGGTGTTACAAAAATTGTTCGGCACGTATCACGAGCGCGAGTGCAAGCGCCTCTGGCCGCTGGTCGCGCAGGTCAACCGGTTCGAGCCCCAGATCCAGAAGCTCACCGATGCGCAGCTGCGCGCCAAGACCGATGAGTTCCGCGCGCGGCTCGCGCAGGCGATGACCGGCCACGAGTTCGTCACGCCCGCCAGCCCGCAGTGGTACGAATTGAACCACGACCAGCGCCAGGAGCTGCGCCGCCAACGCCGCGCGATCCAGCAGCGCGCGCTGGACAGCCTGCTGCCCGAAGTGTTCGCCGTGGTGCGGGAAACCGCCAAGCGCACGGTGAACATGCGCCACTTCGACGTCCAGCTGCTGGGCGGCATGGTCCTCCATGAAGGCAAGATCGCCGAGATGGCGACCGGCGAAGGCAAAACGCTCGTCGCCACCTTGGCGGCGTATCTGAACGCGCTGACCGGGCGCGGGGTCCACATCGTGACGGTGAACGACTACCTCGCCCGGCGCGATGCGCGCTGGATGGGCCCGATCTACCACGCGCTGGGGCTGTCGATCGGTGTCATCCAGGGGGTCGACCCGGCCGAGCGGCGCACCGAGGAGTCGCTCTCTTTCCGCTACGATCCGACCTGGACGCAAACCTCCGAGCGGTTCGTCCACCTACGGCCGGTCACGCGGCGCGAAGCCTACGCGGCCGACATCACGTACGGCCAGAACAACGAGTTCGGCTTCGACTACCTGCGCGACAACATGCGCTTCCGCCAGGACGATCTCACACAGGGCGAGTACCACTACGCCATCGTGGATGAAGTCGACAGCATCCTCATCGATGAAGCGCGGACCCCGCTGATCATCTCCGGCCCGGCCGAAGAGTCCACCGAGCTGTATTACCGGTTGGACCAGATCGTGCGGAGGCTTGACCGCGCGCAGCACTACGAGGTCGAAGAGAAAGAGCACGCGGTGACGCTCACCGAGGCGGGCATCGCGCGCTGCGAGGAGCTGCTGGGGCTGCAGAATTTGTACGAAGAGAGCCACATGCGCCTCATCCACCACATCAACCAAGCACTCCGGGCGCACGAGCTGTACAAGCGCGACGTCGATTACATGATCAAAGACGATGAGATTATCATCGTGGATGAGTTCACCGGGCGGCTCATGCCGGGCCGGCGCTGGAGCGACGGGCTCCACCAGGCGATCGAGGCGAAGGAGGGCGTGAAGATCCGCCAGGAAAACCAGACGCTTGCCTCGGTGACGTTCCAGAACTACTTCCGCATGTACGAAAAGCTGGCCGGCATGACCGGCACCGCCTCCACGGAAGCCCAGGAGTTCAGCACGATCTACAAGCTCGACGTCGTGGCGGCTCCCACCAACCGGCCGCTGAGCCGCATCAACTTCGCCGACACGGTCTATAAGACCGTTGAGGAGAAGTTCGTCGCCGTGGTGCAGGAGATCGTGGAGCGCTATCGCCTGGGCCAGCCGATGCTCATCGGGACAATCTCCATCGAGAAGTCCGAGCATCTCTCGCGGATGCTCAAAGAGCCGGGCCCAATTTTGAAGCGCCTGGGCACCGTGTGCCAATGGGTCGCAAACGAGGTCCAGAAGGAACCGGTCAGCCAGGAGCTGCGTGCGCGCATCGAGCAGCTCTGCGCGCGCCCGGCGAACGCCACGGAGGCGCAAGCTGCCGAGCTCTTGGAGCAGATCAAGCGCGACGCGCCCAAGTCGGTGCTGGTGTTCCGTTTCGGCGACATCTTGCGGCTGGTGCAGACGATGACGACGATCCGCCAAGGGCTGCCGCACAACGTGTTGAACGCGAAGTACCACGAGCACGAAGCGCGTATTGTCGCGCAGGCGGGCCGCAAGGGCGCGATCACGATTGCGACCAACATGGCCGGACGCGGCACCGATATCCTCCTGGGCGGCAACCCGCAATCACTAGCCGATGATGTGATCCGCGAGGAAGAGACGAAACGCCAAGCACCGCTGAGCGACGCCGAGCGCGCCGAGATCATCGAGCGCTTCAAGCGCTCATCGGAGGAAGAGCACAACCAGGTCGTCGCGCTGGGCGGGCTGCACGTGCTGGGCACCGAGCGGCATGAGGCGCGCCGGATCGACAACCAGCTGCGCGGCCGCTCAGGGCGCCAGGGCGACCCAGGGTCGGCGCGGTTCTATCTCTCATTTGAAGATGACTTGATGCGGGTCTTTGGCTCCGACCGCATCGGCAAGCTCATGGAGTTGAAATGGTTCCAGTGGGAAGAGGGGCTGCCCATCGAGCATGGCATGGTGACCCGCGCGATCGAGACCGCCCAGCGGCGCGTCGAAGGCCACAACTTCGATATCCGCAAACAGCTGCTCGAGTACGACAACACGATGAACCGGCAGCGCGAGGTGATCTACGAGCAGCGACGGCGCATCTTGGAAGGCGTGGATCTTCAGGGCCTTGTGCGCACCATCATGGCTGAGATCGCCGACGGACTCGTGGAGACGTTTGCCGCGAAGGAGCTGCGCCCCGACGCGTGGGATTTGGCCGGGTTGCGCGAAGCGGCCAACCGGCAGTTCGGGGTGGCGGTGCCTGAGGAGGCGGTCGCGGGCGATCGCGAGCAGATCGCCGGCAAGTTTGAGGAACTGCTGCAGCAGGCGTATGAGGCGAAGCGCCAGGCGATCGGCGAGGTGATGCCGCAGCTTGAGCGCACGATCTTGCTCTCCATCATGGACGCGAAGTGGAAGGACCACTTGTTCATGATGGACTCGCTGCGGGAAGGGATCCACCTGCGCGGGTACGGGCAGCGCGATCCGCTCGTCGAATACCAGCGCGAAGCGTACCGGATGTTCCAAGATATGATCGAGTCGATCAAGATCGAGTCGCTGACGATGCTGCTGCGCGTGCAGCCCGCCCCGACCGGCGCGCCAACGCCCGCCACAAGCGTGTTCGCGCGCACGCCGGTGAAAGAAATGCATCCGGATGCGTCGCAGGCCGAGCGATTCATTCCCACGGCACAGCCGGTGGAGGAGCCGCCGGCGCCTCGCGCGCCGGTGCCCTCGAGTTCGCGCAAAGCAGCCCAAATCCCCGCGCCGGTCCAGCATGCCGGCCCTAAGGTCGGCCGGAACGATCCCTGCCACTGCGGTAGCGGGAAGAAGTTCAAAAAGTGCCACGGCGCTTAAGTCGGCTCTGGTCTTCTAGCGATGCATAACGCTCCCAATTTTATCCTCGCGTTTACTAGCGCAGCACTGTTGATCGCGGCGTTTCCGCCGTGCAACCAGCCGTGGGCCGCGTGGATCGCCTTAGTGCCGTGGCTGGAGCTGCTCGCCCGGTTAAAACCACGCAAGGCCTTCTTGTGGTCGTGGTTGATCGGCTTCCTGTTCTTCCTTGGCTCGCTGTGGTGGCTTACCAACCTGCGCGCATTCGCCGGGGTCATGGCGTTTGTGGCGTGGCTTGCTTTGTGCGCGTATCTTGCGCTGTTTTTCGGCGCCTTCGGCGCGCTCACGCGCCATGTCCTCGCCCGCCACCCAGCTTCCGGCATTCAGTGGCTGGTTGTGCCGTCGGTCTGGGTCGCGCTGGAGTACATGCGCACGCACTTCCTTTCGGGCTTCGGCTGGAATCCGCTGGCGTATTCGCAAATCCCCTGGTTGCCGCTCATCCAATTCGCCGATCTCACCGGTGTTTGGGGAGTCTCGTTTGTGATCGTGCTGGTCAACGTGCTCATCGCAGGTGCGCTGTGCAAACACCCGAGCACGCGGTGGGCGTATGGGGTGGCGGCGATCACGGTGATCGGCTTGTGCGGCATCTATGGCATGCGCGCGCTGTCTCCCGGCCCGCGGCCGCTGCGCGTTGTCGTCCTGCAAGGCAATGTGCCGCAGCAGGAAAAATGGGATGAGATCTACAAGGATGACATCCTGCGCCGGTACGAGGGGCTGACCGCGGCCGCTGCCACCGATGACCATCCGCAGCTCATCATCTGGCCTGAGACCTCCGCGCCGGGGTATCTCGCGCTTGATGAGCCGCTGACCCAGCGGCTCTTTGAATTGGCCACGCGCGTGCACACGCCGCTGCTCATCGGTGCGCCGATGGCGCATCTGGAAGGCGTCGTCTGGAAAACGACCAACAGCGCGGTCATGATCAGCGCCGAGGGCCGCATCATGGATCAATACGACAAGCTTCACCTCGTGCCGTTCGGCGAGTTCGTGCCGTTTGAGCGCTGGCTGCCATGGCTTCGGCACTCGCTGCCGCCGGTCGGCGAGTTCGTGCCCGGCACGAAGTCCACGGTGTTTCAGCTGGCGGATCGCGAGGGCCAGGCGCGTCCCTTCGGCGTGCTGATCTGTTTCGAAGACCTCTTTCCGGACCTGGCGCGCCAGCTGGTCCGTGGCGGAGCGCAGTGGCTGGCGGTCATCACCAACGATGGATGGTTCGGGCCCAGCGCCGCCGCGTATCAGCACGCGCAGGCCTCGATCTTCCGGGCGGTGGAGCTGCGCGTGCCCATCGTCCGGGCGGCCAATACCGGCTGGTCCGGGTGCATCGATCCTTCCGGGCGGGTCACGGGGCGGATCCAGCATCCCTCAGGCAGCGAACTGTTTGTCGAAGGGCGCGTGACCTGCGATCTGCCGGTGGGAAGCGGCGCAACGGTGTACAATCGCTGGGGCGACTGGTTTGCCTGGGTGTGCGTGGCGATCGTCCTGCTCGCGGTGCCGACCCGCCTTCGTGCTCGCTCGTAACATTTTGTCCATCTTCG
>PCVX01000068.1:22883-22963 GCA_002796105.1 Candidatus Omnitrophica bacterium CG11_big_fil_rev_8_21_14_0_20_63_9
CAGTTCCGCTACCGTATAATCGAGTCTCACCCATGCCTGCCCGCGACCCTGACGCGAACGATCAAATCCAATCTCGACGC
>PCVX01000072.1 GCA_002796105.1 Candidatus Omnitrophica bacterium CG11_big_fil_rev_8_21_14_0_20_63_9
AACGCAGCGATAACACGCTTTCAACGAGGAGATGCCACAATGAGATCTGCAATAGGAGCGGTGATGGTGATCACGGGGATGCTGGTCAGTCCTGCGGCCTTCGCTGGACAGCTCAACGCGCTAGGCCAGTGGGTGCCCACCAGCAGCGCTGAGGGCCGAACCGGCTGGACAGCAGCCGGCCCAACCGTCGAGTCGGCTGGCGTGGCGGAGGCGTCACGGTCAAGCAGCAAAGCAGCAGGATTTGTGAGGCCTGGTCGAGAGATCAGGTATCGGATCGATGCGCTGGGCCGTGAGGTTCCCATCCAAACAAACCACCCATGAGCCGGTCGCGTTGGTGGTTGAGGCAGTTCGTGATCGTTGCGGCGTCTGTGGGGATGTTGGTTGGGGTGCCGCCCGCATTCGCCGCAAGCAAGCCTCTTGAGAAGTTGCCGGAAGACATCGCGCGATGGTCCACCCTGTGGGTGGCGATCCCGAAATCCATGGCCAAGGTCGGTCAGGACGACGGCCCCCTCGCCGCGCTCACGTGGGGGCCAGTCAAAGGGACGGCTGTCTTGGTGGAGTCCACCACCAAAGAGGTCTGGGACACCGTCAAACCGGATCAACGACTAGGCCATCACCCAGGAAGCCAGCATCCCAAAGGCTTGATCTTCCACTATGAATTTTAGGGGGTGATCCGATGGACTCCTCGACACTCGTTGGAATGGTCGTCGAACACGCTGAAACGACGCAGGCCAAGCGGAGCATCACGGTACCCTGCCGCCTCGGGATGCACCTGCGGGTCGCTGCGCTGGTCGTCACCATGGCCAGGAACTTCCAGTCAGACATTCAGTTGTGCTCAAACCGTCTGTGCGTAAGCGCCAAGTCGATGCTTGGTATGTTGGAGCTCGCAGCCGTGCGCGGTAAGCGACTCTCCCTCGTGGCGCGTGGGGCTGATGCCGATCGGGCCGTCCAGGTGATCGCTGATCTCTTTGAATCCAAAGACGTGCTTTGCAAGGGAGAACTGACAGATGAGGAGGTCGTTGATGGACACGCGTGAGGTCGTCGAGCAACTTCTCCACACGGATGCACGGCATATGAGGGAATTGACCAGAGGCTGCGGCCCATGTCGTAAGTTTGTCCATCGGCTTCGGAAGAAGTCCAGGCTCGTCATGGGGTGGGACGAGGTCCCGCAGGAACTCTTGGAGCGATTTTCCTCACGGCTCCATCAGCAACTGTTCTGGTATTGAAGGGAGGTACGCTCATGGCACGGATTAAAGTGCTTGAGGAATCGGAAGCGACCGGAAACATCAAGGCCGCCTATGACGCGATGCAGCGGCAGATGGGGTTCGTCCCGAACGTCACGAAGGCCTTCAGCCTCTGGCCGGAGGTGTTTGATCTCAACAACCGGCTGTTTGAGACGGTGATGCTGGCTAGGACCGAATTGCCCAACCCCGTGAAAGAAATGGTCGCGTTGGTGGTCTCCAAGGCGAACCAGTGCGACTACTGTGTAACCCATCACAGCAACTTTCTGGCCCGATACGGCATCGGCCAAGAAGTCGTGCAGCGACTCGGAGCCGATTTTCACACAGCCCAGGTAGATGCCAGGACCAAGCGGTTGTTGGACTATGCCCATCAGGTGACGCGCCATGCCTACAAAGTGACCGATGAAGATATTACAGCCCTTCGTGAGGCCGGTTGGACGGATCGACAAGTCCTTGAAGCCACCGTTGTGGCCGCACAGTTCAACTTCATCAACCGCATCGTCGATGCGCTCGGTGTGGAGCTTGAGCCTGCGGCTGCCGCGCAAGCGGCTCCTTGATGAGGCAAGCGCGCGGAAGCGTACATTGACACCACCTACAGTGAGAGAGAAGATAATGGACGCTAGACCTTCCGTCAGCCCTGTTGCGCATCCAACCCGGTAGGTGCGAATGAGTCCCAACGTCTCTCCCCTGAAGCTTGAGACGCTCGACCAACTGTGCATCAATACCATCCGTACGCTTGCGATGGATGCCGTGCAGGCGGCTGACTCCGGCCATCCCGGCACGCCGATGGCGCTGGCACCCGTAGCGTACTGTCTCTGGCAGCGGTTTCTGCGCTTCGATCCCGAGGACCCCATCTGGCCGAATCGCGATCGTTTTGTCCTTTCCGTAGGGCACGCCTCGATGCTCCTGTACTCGCTCCTCCATTTGGCCGGAGTCAAGGCGGTGAACAAGGAGTACGAGCGATTAGGGGAGCTGTCCGTTCCGCTTGAAGACATCAAGACGTTCCGGCAATTAGACAGTCGGTGTCCTGGCCACCCGGAGTACCGCTGGACTTCCGGTGTGGAGACGACGACCGGCCCGCTCGGCCAGGGCGTTGCGGTCAGCGTCGGGATGGCCATCGCCGAGCGCTGGATGGCCGCACACTTCAACCGTCCGAACTTCGAGATGTTCAGCCATGACGTGTATGCCCTCTGTGGCGATGGCTGTCTGATGGAGGGGGTCTCGAGCGAAGCGGCGTCGCTGGCGGGACACCTCAAACTCTCGAACCTGTGCTGGATCTACGACAACAACCACATCACCATCGAAGGCCCGACCACCTTGGCGTTTTCCGAGGATGTCGCCACGCGCTTCGTCGGCTACGGCTGGAACGTGACACGAGTCAGCGATGCGAACGATCTGGCGATGCTCGAGCGCGCCTTCCGCACGTTCAAGCAGACCTCCGATCGGCCGACGCTCATCATCGTGGACAGCCACATCGCCTACGGCGCCCCGCATAAGCAGGACACCCATGGCGCACACGGCGCTCCGTTGGGGGAAGACGAGATCCGTCTGACCAAACGAGCCTACGGCTGGCCGGAAGAGGCGAAGTTCCTCGTGCCGGATGGCGTGCGGGAGCATTTCGCAGCAGGCATGGGCAAGCGCGGCCACGAATTGCGTGAGGAATGGATGAAGCGGTTTGAAGATTACCGCGCGAAGTACCCGCAACTGGCAGATGAGCTGTACCAGATGCAGCATCGGCAACTGCCACAGGAATGGGATCAAAACATCCCAAGCTTTCCTGCAGACCCCAAGGGTCTGGCCGGTCGTGACGCCTCAAACAAGGTGCTGGGCGCGATTGCCCGGCGGGTGCCGTGGCTCATTGGCGGCTCGGCGGATTTAGCGCCCTCGACATTGACACGGCTGACTTTTGATGGCGCCGGGGATTTTACGGCTGATACGGCGGGCCGAAACCTGCACTTCGGGGTGCGCGAGCATGCCATGGGCTCCATGTTGAATGGGCTGGCCCACAGCAAAGTCCGGCCCTACGGGTCTACCTTTCTGATCTTCAGCGACTACATGCGGCCGGCGATTAGGCTCAGCGCCTTGATGGAAATCCCGACGATCTATATCTTCACACATGATTCCATCGGTGTGGGTGAAGACGGGCCGACCCATCAGCCGGTGGAGCAGTTGGCCTCGTTGCGTGCTATCCCCGGGTTGATTACGCTGCGTCCAGCAGATGCGAACGAGGTGGCTGAAGCTTGGCGTGTGGTCATGCAGCTTCAGCATGAGCCTACTGCGCTTGTACTCAGCCGGCAGGCGCTGCCGACCCTCGATCGCGCGAAGTACGCGCCCACTCAAGGGCTTCGCCATGGCGCCTACATTCTCGCCGACGCGAAGAACGGCAAGCCCAAGGTGATTCTCATCGGCACGGGCAGCGAGGTAGCGCTGTGCGTGCAGGCATACGAGGAGTTGACGGCTGAAGGTATTGCGGCCCGCGTAGTGAGCATGCCATCCTGGGAATTGTTTGACCGGATGGATGCAGCCTACCGTAATCACGTTCTGCCTGCTGAGGTTAAGGCGCGGGTGGTTGTGGAACAAGCCTCGGTGATGGGGTGGGAGCGGTATGTCGGCTCATCCGGCGCCGTTATCGGAATGAAGACCTTTGGCGCTTCAGCTCCCTTGAAAGCGCTCCAACAAAAATTTGGTTTTACCCCTGAGCACATTATTCGTGTCGTGAAAGATCAGCTGAAAACGTGAGGTGAGATCATGAATTCTCTTCAAGAACTCGACAAACGCGGCCAATCCGTGTGGTTGGATTACATCCGGCGCAGCCTCATCACGAGTGGCGAGCTTGAACGCCTCGTTAAGGAAGATGGCCTGCGCGGCCTGACGTCGAACCCGGCCATTTTTCAAAAAGCGATCTCAGGCAGCAAGGACTACGACGAAGCGCTCAGGACGTTGGCGCTAGACATGTCGCTGGACCCGAAGGCTATCTATGAGCGGCTCGCCATTGAGGACATTCAGATGGCTGCTGACATCTTGCGGCCGGTGTACGATCAGACGACGCGGCGGGATGGCTACGTGAGCTTGGAGGTGTCACCGCACCTGGCCCATGACACGCAGGGGACGGTTGCGGAGGCGCGCCGGCTTTGGAAAGCCGTCGCTCGTCCTAACGTCATGATCAAAATACCGGCCACGCCGGAGGGGTTGCCGGCCATTACGACGCTGATCGGCGAGGGCCTCAACATCAACGTCACCTTGATCTTCGCGCAAGAGGTCTATGCCGAGGTCGCGGAAGCGTTCATCGCCGGCGTCGAGCAGCTGGCCACCCGCGACCGGGACCTAGGCAAGGTCGCCAGCGTCGCGAGCTTCTTCGTCAGCCGCATTGACACGCTGGTGGATGAGCGGCTTGATGAGAAGATCGGACAGGCCAAGCATGACGCCGAGCGCAAGGCGCTGCGCAACCTGCAGGGCCAGGCGGCGATCGCGAACGCCAAACTGGCCTACCAGCGCTACCAGCAGATGTTCAGCAGCACCCGCTGGAAGGCGCTAGCGAAGCGGGGCGCACAAACACAGCGCGTCTTGTGGGCCAGCACCAGCACGAAAGACCCGCGCTACCGCGACGTGCTGTACGTCGAGGAGCTGATCGGCCGGGAGACGGTCAATACCATGCCCACCGCAACGCTGGAGGCGTTCCGCGATCATGGCAAGGTGCGCGATACGCTCACGAAAGGCCTCGACGATGCCCGGCAGGTTATGCAACACCTCGAGGAGGCAGGTATTTCGTTTAAGGACGTAACCGCTCAGCTTCTTACCGAAGCGCTGCGGAAGTTTTCCGAGCCCTTTGACCAACTGCTCTGCACCATCGAGGGTGCGCGTGGCGAGGCGGCGGGGGCGTTGGTCGGACGGCAAACCTTCCACCTGCCGGATGAACTTCTGCAGATGGTGGACGCAACACTCAAAGATTGGCAGGAGCACGGCAAGGCGCATCGTCTGTGGGCACACGATGCTTCATTGTGGACTGGCACCGATGAAGGCAAATGGCTGGGTTGGCTTGGCATTGTGCAGGAGCAATTGGAGCACCTTGCGCATCTGCAGTCCGTGATTGAGACCGCGAAATCCGGAGAGTTTTCGCACATCCTGCTGCTGGGGATGGGTGGTTCCAGCCTGGCACCCGACGTGCTCAAGACGACCTTCGGAACGATCAAGAACTTTCCGGAGCTGCACGTGCTGGATTCGACAGATCCGGCGCAGATCAAAACCGTTGAAGAGCAAATCGATCTTCGCCGGACGCTCTTCATCGTGTCGAGCAAATCCGGCACGACGCTGGAGCCGAACATCTTCGCCCGGTACTTCTTCGATCGAGTCACATCGGCTCTGGGGACAGCGGAAGCCAGGCGGAGGTTTCTCGCCATCACCGATCCAGGCTCTAAGCTGCAGGCCGTGGCCGAACGTGATGGCTTTCGCCGGATCTTCTTCGGGGTGCCCACAATCGGCGGACGCTACTCCGCGCTCTCGGACTTCGGAATGGTCCCGGCTGCGGCCATGGGGCTGGACGTGGCGAAGTTTCTAGACCGCACAGAGGAAATGGTGCAGGCTTGCTCCGGGTGCGTGCCGGCCGCGGAGAACCCAGGCGTCGTGCTGGGCGCGGTCCTGGGTGTCTTGGGATCGCGCGGGCGGGACAAAGCCACGCTCATCGCCTCGCCCACTCTGAAGGCGCTTGGCGCCTGGCTTGAGCAGCTGTTGGCCGAGTCCACCGGTAAACAGGGCCGGGGGCTAATTCCGATTGACGGTGAGGAGGCAGGACCGCCAGAAGTGTACGGCAGTGATCGGCTCTTCGTCTATCTCCGCTTTAAACCCGAGGCCGATGCCGCACAGGACACCACAGTGGCCCGACTGGAACAGGCCGGACATCCGGTGGTTCGGATCAGCGTGAAGGATCGATATGATCTCGGGCAGGAGTTCTTCCGGTGGGAGTTTGCGACGGCTGTGGCCGGGTCCATTCTCGGCATCAACCCGTTCAACCAGCCCGATGTGGAAGCCAGCAAGGTGGCGACTCGCGCACTGACCGCAGATGTCGAGAAGAATGGCTCGCTGCCGTCAGAAACCCCTCTGCTTGAAGCCGAGGGCCTGAAGCTCTTTGCCGATGAGCGTAATGCCCGCGAGCTGACCAAGGCCATCGAGGGGACGCCAGCGCTCACCACGTACATTGAGGCGCATCTCGGCCGAATTCAGCCTGGAGACTACGTGGCGCTGCTCGCGTACCTGGAGATGAACGACGCGCACCGTCAGACCCTTCAAGCGGTTCGGCACGCCATCCGCGACGCCAAGCGCGTCGCCACGTGCTTGGGGTTCGGGCCACGATTCTTGCACTCCACGGGTCAAGCGTATAAGGGCGGTCCGAACACCGGGGTCGTCCTGCAGATTACGTGTGATGACGCGGCAGATCTGCGCATCCCTGGACAGCGGTACACCTTCGGAGTCGTCAAGGCAGCGCAGGCTCGCGGGGATCTTCAGGTATTGGCCGCGCGAGGACGTCGCGTACTGAGGGTTCATGTGGGACCAGATGTTACCGGGGGATTGCGTACGTTGGCGGCAGCCGTGAAGCGGGCGCTGTCTTCCAAGATCCCCGCATCCATTTCGTGAGGAGGGAGACCGATGCAACTTGGCATGATCGGATTGGGCCGCATGGGAGCCAACATGACCGAGCGGCTCCTCAAAGGAGGCCATCATGTGGTCGGCTTCGACCCTAAGCCTGAAGCGGTGGCGCGGGTGGTGGAGAAAAACGCGGTCAAGGCTGATTCGCTGGAACACCTCGCACAACAACTCACTCCGCCGCGCATCGTCTGGTTGATGGTGCCATCGGGCGATCCAGTAGATCAAACCATCCAGGCGCTCCTGCCTCACCTAAAGAAGGGTGACGTGATCGTGGACGGCGGCAACTCCAACTACAAGGACAGCCTCCGTCGCGCAACGTTGCTCAAAGGACAGGGACTCCAGTTTGTGGATGTCGGCACAAGCGGAGGCATCTGGGGCCTCACGGAAGGCTACAGCTTGATGGTTGGCGGCGATGCCCAAGTGGTGAAACGGCTCACCCCCATTTTTCAGACGTTGGCCCCGGCGAAAGACAAAGGCTGGGGGCATGTCGGGCCGGTCGGGGCGGGCCATTTCGTGAAGATGGTCCACAACGGCATCGAATACGGCCTGATGCAGGCCTACGCCGAGGGCTTTGAGCTGATGCGGCACAAGACGGACTTCAAGCTCGATCTCGCGCAGATCGCCGACATCTGGCGCGATGGCAGCGTGGTGCGGTCCTGGCTCCTGGATCTAATTGCGAAAGCGCTGACGGAGAATCCGACCCTCGAAGGGATCGCGGCCTACGTGCCTGATTCCGGCGAAGGCCGATGGACCGTCGTCGAGGCGATCGAGCTCGGCTGCGCGATTCCGGTCATCAGCCTGGCCTTGGAGCGCCGCTTCCGGTCGCGTGAGCCCGAACCATTCAGCGACAAGCTCCTGGCGGCGATGCGCCAACAGTTCGGCGGCCACTCCGTCAAGCGCGAGTAACCCATGCCGCACGCCGCCGTGTCTGTCCAGCCCATCGATGAAAGCTTCTGCGTCTATCAGCCTGCGCAGCCCTGCGGGGTGATCCTCTTTGGGGTCTTGGGCGATCTGGCGCATCGCAAGCTCATCCCCGCGCTCTTCGATCTTATGCACCGACAGTTGCTCCCTAAGCAGTTCTTCCTCCTTGGGACCGCGCGCAATGAAATGAACGATGCGTCCTTCCGTCAGGAGGTCGAGCAGATCTTGCGACGCGCAGGCAAGGACACGCTGGATCCAGGGATCTGGCAAACGTTTCTCCAGCGGTGCTACTACGTGGGCGGGGACTACGCCGATTCAACGTTCTATCAGCAGTTGGCCGTCCGCCTTCCACAACTGGAGCGCGAACACCAGACCGGTGGGAACCGGGTATTTCATCTGGCCATTCCCCCAGCGCTGTACGGCCAAGCCGTCCGTGAACTTGGCAAAGCGAATCTTGCGCAGCGCTCTGGCACGAAGCCGTCGTGGGGCCGGGTGATTCTCGAAAAGCCACTTGGGCGCGACCTGGACAGCGGCCAGAATCTCACCTGGACACTGCACTGCGTGTTGCAGGAAGACCAGGTCTACCGGATCGATCACTATCTCGGCAAGGAGACGGTCCAGAACCTGCTGATCTTTCGCTTTGCCAACGCGATCTTCGAGCCGCTCTGGAACCGGCGCTACATCGACCATGTGCAGATTACCGTGGCCGAAACGCTGGGGGTCGAGCACCGAGCCGGCTACTACGACCGGGCCGGAGTCTTACGGGACATGTTCCAGAACCATCTTCTGCAGTTGTTGTGCTTCATTGCGATGGAGCCGCCGGCCAGTTTTGAGGCTGACCGGATTCGGGATGAAAAGGTCAAGGTGATGCGCGCCGTGCGCCCGATTGCTCTGGATCGGCTGGGAGAGGTTGTCGTTCGAGGCCAATATCAAGCTGGCGTTGTGGATGACGCCCGCGTGCCCGGTTATCTTGAAGAGGAAGGGATTTCCTCAACCTCCACGACCGATACCTTCGCTGCGCTGAAGCTCTTCGTCGATAACTGGCGCTGGCAGGATGTGCCCTTTTACCTGCGCTCCGGCAAACGGCTGGCACAACACGTGAGTGAAGTCGTGATTCAATTCAAGTCCGTCCCACACTCCATGTTTCGTGGCCTGCCGGCGAATTCACTGAGTCCGAATAAACTCATCCTGCGGATTCAGCCCGAAGAAGGGATCTGTCTTTCATTCGAAGCGAAGTATCCAGGGCCGAAGGTGTGCATGAGCTCGGTCGCGATGGACTTCAACTATCAGCAGGTGTTTGGGATCAAGCCGCCCGGCGCCTATGAGCACCTCCTGCTCGAATGCATGCTCGGTGACCAGACGCTGTTCGCACGGCAGGACTGGGTGGAGCTCTCCTGGGGCTTGCTGACCCCGCTGCTTGAGGCATGGCAGGGGTCGGCTTCGCAGCCGCCCGTTCCTTATGTGGCGGGAAGCTGGGGGCCGGACGAGGCCGTGACACTTCTCGCACGTGACGGCCGCCAATGGCACAACCCGTAATCCGCGTGTTTGCGGATCTGGAATCGCTGAGCCGGGAGGCAGCAGAGCAATTCGTGCGACTTGCCCAACAGCAAGCGCAAGCGGGGTGTCGGTTCAGCATAGCCCTCGCTGGCGGCTCCACCCCTCGGCGGCTCTATGAGCTCTTGGCAGGTGAGCCGTATCGGAGCCGCGTGCCATGGGCATCTGTCCACGCCTTTTGGGGCGATGAGCGCTGGGTGCCGCCTGATCATCCAGACAGCAACTTCCGGCAGGCCTTCAGCCTTCTCCTCACGCACGTGCCTCTGCCGGCCGGGAACATCTATCGGGTGCCCACCGGGTCCGGCGATGCAACGTTAGCTGCCGCAACGTATGAGCGCACCCTGCGAACGTTCTTTAAGCTCCAGGATGGAGCCTGGCCAGCATTCGATTTGGTGGTGTTGGGATTAGGAGAGGACGGTCACGTCGCCTCGTTGTTTCCGCAATCCGCAGCCCTCCAAGAAGCCCACCACGCAGTCACCGCAACAACCGGTGGAAACCCGAATGTTCCTCGAGTCACTCTCACGCTTCCCGTGCTGAACCACGCAAAACATCTGGTGTGGCTCGTCGCTGGGGCGCAGAAGGCGTCTGTGGCGCGGGACGTGCTGGAGGGTGCGGATCGAGCGGAGGAGTTGCCCGCTCAGAGGGTTCGGCCCACACACGGTGAAGCCATGTGGCTGCTGGATCGTGCTGCGGCTGGATTGCTCCATGTGGACGAGGCCGCGAAAGGCAACGCATGATTCTTGCCGGTGATGTGGGAGGCACCAAAACGAATCTGGCGTTGTGCACAAGCCACGATGGTCGCGTCACGCCTATCAGCCAACGCAGCTTCCCCAGCCAGCAGTACCCTGGTCTTGAAACGATCCTTGAGGAGTTCCTTGAGAGTCATACTCGCGACTTGACCGGGGCCTGCTTCGGCATCGCCGGTCCTGTCGTCGATGGGCGATCTCATCCGACGAACCTGCCGTGGCTGGTGGACGTACGGGTGCTTCAGCGGACGTTAGGTCTGGACTCTGTCGAGTTGATTAACGACCTTGAGGCAACGGCCTATGGCGTTCAGACCTTGCCGGAAGAGGCGTTTACCGTGCTCAATGCAGGCGATCCTCAGCCGCACGGCACGCTGGCGATTATCGCCGCAGGGACCGGGTTGGGTGAGGCGGCGCTCATCTGGAATGGTCATCGATATCAAGCCATCGCCTCTGAGGGTGGCCATGCGGATTTTGCGCCACGCAACGAGCTGGAGATGGAACTCTTGCGGTACCTCGTGAAGCAGTTTGGCCACGCGAGCTACGAGCGCCTCCTCTCAGGGCCTGGGAAGGTGAGCATCTATCAGTTCCTCAAAGAGACCGGTCATGGCGAGGAGCCAGCGTGGTTGACCGAAGTGCTGGCTCACGGCGACCCCAGCCCGGTGATCTCTGAGATGGCACTCAACGGCCGCTCGGAGCTGTGCGTGAAGGCCCTCAAGCTCTTCACCTCGATCTACGGCGCCGAGGCTGGAAACCTCGCCCTCAAGTATCTGGCACGCGGTGGGGTGTATCTGGGCGGTGGCATCGCGCCGAAGATGCTCCCACTCCTGCAGGACGGGACGTTCATGCAGGCCTTCATGGACAAAGGTCGCCTCGCGGTACTCCTCTCCCGCATCCCGGTGCGTGTGATTCTGGAAGAGCGAACAGCGCTCTACGGCGCGGCATCCTATGGATGGTCTCAGGTGGCAAACGCCTGATCCTGGTGAATCGTTTTCCAGCTATCCGCATCGTAACTGTATAGGACTCAACGCGTGCAGCCAGTAAGGAGGAGCTGATGGCGGAGGTGACGGTTCAACCGTTGAAGAACGGACCGCTGCTGGTCAAGGGACCGATCCAATTGCTCGACGCGCAAGGCAAACCCATGACAGTCCCGCAGGGGCAACCCATCGCCCTATGCCGCTGCGGTCACTCCGCCAACAAGCCGTTCTGTGACGGCTCCCACCAGAAAGCTGGATTTCAGGGATGATGTCTCTCCTCAGAGGGCTGCAATGAAGGGCTCCACGTGGGTCAAGCTCGGCGCGTTCCTCTTCCTCGTTATCGGGTTGGGGTGGGCGCTCAAAGCACTGGGGGTGGATTTCGCGCAGGTGACGCCTGAGCGCATTCGGGGATTCGTGCTCTCGTTTGGCATCTGGGCTCCGGCGATCTACCTTCTAGCCTATGGCCAGCCCATCGTTCCACTGCCGGCCAGTGTGATGACGATCACCGGAGGACTGGCGTTTGGGCCCTTGTGGGGTGCGCTCGCGGCGTTAGGGGGTGCGACGATTCGTGCCTGCAGCGAATTCCTCGTGGCCAGGCTGCTTGGACGGGAAGCTGTTGCCAAACTCCTGAAGGGAAAAGTTGCCCAGCTTGATGCGAAAATCGGCGCCCATGGGTTCAAGACCGTCCTCCTCATCCGGTTGATTCCCAATCTCCCCTTTGACGTGCAAAACTACGGCCTCGGTTTCTCCCAGGTGCGTTTCGGCCCCTATGCGTTAGCGAGCTTTCTCGGCATGATTCCCGGGAGCTTCGCCTACGTCTATCTTGGCTACTCGTTGACCGATCCGAA
>PCVX01000016.1 GCA_002796105.1 Candidatus Omnitrophica bacterium CG11_big_fil_rev_8_21_14_0_20_63_9
TGCCGGAAGCGCGCATCGGCGTCGCCCATGGCCAGATGGCCGAAGGCGAGCTTGAAGGGGTGGTCGTCGCCTTCATGGATGGGCGGCTCGACGTGCTGGTCACGACGACCATCATCGAGTCGGGCATCGATATCCCCAACGCGAACACGCTCATCGTGCATCACGCGGAGCGGTTCGGGCTGGCCGACTTATACCAATTGCGCGGCCGCGTGGGGCGGTTTGACCGCCGGGCCTATGCCTACCTGGTCGTGTCGAAGCGGGCCACGATGACGGCCCAGTCGCGGCAGCGGCTCGAGGCGATGGTCGAGCACACCGCGCTGGGCTCAGGATTTCAGATTGCGATGGAGGATCTCAAATTGCGTGGAGCGGGGAACGTGCTGGGCGTGGAACAATCCGGGCATGTCAGCGCGGTGGGCTTCGACCTCTATTGCCGCTTGCTGCGCGAAGCGGTTGGGCGCATCCGGGAGGACGGCGCGGCGTCCCGCCCGAAGGCCGAGGCGATGGCGCAACCATGAGCCGACTTCGCGATGGTTTCTGGTGTGCGGCGATCGTGTCCGCAGCCTGCCTTCTTGCGGCCGACGTCTGGGCGGAAACCGCCAACCGCATTGTGGCGTTCGTCAACGATGACATCATCACGACGGGCGAAGTGGCCGGCGAAGTCGAGCGCTTCATCGACGAGCACGGGGGGTCGGCGCCGGCCGACCAGCAAGCCGCCATCCAGCAAGCGATCTTGCGTCGCCTGGTGGAAGAGCGGCTGATCTTGCAGGAAGCCAGGCGCGCCGGTGTGGCGGTGGAATCCAGCGAAGTATCCGGCCGTCTTGACGAGATGCGCTCGCGGTTCGACTCCGAGGAGGCGTTCCAGGCCTGGCTGTCGGACAGTGGCCTGACAGAGGAACAGCTGAAGGACGAAGTCCGAGAGCAGCTGTTGGCCCAGCGCGTCGTGAGCCAGCAAGTGCGCTCCACCGTCACGGTCAGCCCTCAAGAAGTGGCCAAGGTATTGGGTGAGCGTCCTGAGCTGGCCAAAGCCGGGGATCGCGTGCGGATCTCCCACGTGTTGATCCGCGTCAACGAGGAACGCAGCGAAGTCTCCGCCCAGCAGATGATCGAATCGATGCTAGCACAGCTGTCCTCGGGGGCGGATTTCTCGGTGTTGGCACGCCGCTACTCTGAAGATCCCAATGCGGGCGAGGGCGGAGAGCTCACCTGGATGGCGCAAGGCGAGCTCATGCCGGAGCTCGATGAGGTTGCCTTCAGCCTGAAGCCGGGCGAGGTGTCCAAACCGATCCGCACCAGGCTCGGGTTCCATCTTATCCGCCTTGAAGAGCGGCGCGCATCGACCAGCCTGTCGCTGATGGAGGCCAACCACGCGGTGTACCAGCAGCTCTATCAGCAAAAGTTCGAGCAGGCGTTCCAGCGATGGATGGAGCGCCTGCGCTCCCAGGCGTATATCCGCGTCACCGAGCCTTCCTAAGGTTTTCGCTGTCCTGCGCATGAGCGCGATTCGAGTGCTCGCAATCACCGCCGGTGATCCTGCCGGCATCGGTCCTGAAGTCATCCTCAAGTCGCTGGCCCGCTGGCGGCCGCCGGCTCGCGTGCGCCTCGCGGTCATCGGCGACCTTGCCGTCTTTGCCTTCTATGCCCGGCGCCTGAAGGTAGCGCTGCCTCGGTGGCAGGTCGTCCATGGCAGCGCTTCGCTGCGGTCGAAGCGGTCGACGAACCGGCTGATGTTTTTGGATACCGGGCATCGCATGGCCGCGCAGCCCGGACGCTCCACGGCGGCGACCGGCGCGGCTGCGCTGCGCTATCTTGACTCGGCGGTTCACGCCTGGCGCCGGGGCGCGCTCGATGGGCTGGTCACCGCGCCGGTCACGAAATGGGCGATCGCACGCGTGCAGCCGTCCTTCGTCGGCCATACCGAGTACCTGGCGCGCGCGATGCGCGCGCGCGACGTCGCGATGATGTTCGCCTCGCAGCAGCTGCGGGTCGTCCTGCTCACGCGCCATGTGCCGCTGCGCCGAGTGGCGGGTGCGATCACGCCTGCGCTCGTGCGCAGCGTCGTGCGCCTGACCTGGGACGGATTGCGGACGCAATTCGGCGTTGCGCGTCCGCGAGTGGTGCTGTGCGGGGTGAATCCGCACGCCGGGGAGCAGGGACGCTGCGGAGATGAGGAACGGCGTGTCTTAGAACCGGCGCTGCGTGCGCTGCGCCGCCAGGGGATCCGGTGCGATGGGCCGGTGGCGGCGGACGGGTTGTTCGGGAGCCGCGCGGCGTATGATGCGGTGATCTGCGCCTACCATGATCAAGGGCTCGGGCCGTTCAAGCTCGCCGCGCGCGACACCGGCTGCCAGGTCACGCTCGGGCTGCCGGTCGTGCGCACCTCGCCGGATCATGGCAGCGCGCTGGAAATCGCCGGACAAGGCCGCGCTGACCCAGGCTCGATGATCTACGCGCTGACGTTGGCAACCCGGTTGGCATGCTCACCGCCTCGGCGCTGAAGCAGGTCTTGCGCGAGCGCGAGCTGCGCTTGAGCAAGCGGCTGGGCCAGCATCATCTCGTCGATGCGCGCGCGATTGAGCGCATCCTGGAGGTCTGCCAACTTTCGCCCAGCGATACGGTGGTGGAGATCGGGGCAGGGCTCGGGGCGCTGACCGAGCCGCTCGCTCGGCAGGCGGCACGCGTCGTCGCGGTCGAAATCGATCGCCGCGTCGCCGAGGTGCTGGCCGAGCGGATGCGGCCACTGGCCAATGTCGCCGTCCAGCACCGGGACATTCTCGAGTTTGATTGGGCCGGCGTCTCCGATGTGGTGGTCATGGGCGCGATCCCGTATCACATCACCTCACCGATCATCGTCGCGCTCACCGCGCACCGCCAGCAGATCCGCCGCGCGGTGCTGGTCGTCCAAGAGGAGGTCGCCGACCGGCTGGCCGCGCAACCCGGCACCAAGGCGTACGGACGGCTCAGCGTGCTCGCCCAGTACGGCTGGCAAGTGGCCAAGCGCGGCCGGATCAGTCGCAGCGCGTTCTTCCCCCAGCCTACGGTGGATTCCTGTTGCTTAGAGCTTCAGCCGCATCCCCAGCCGCCCATCGAGGTCAAGGATGAGGCGCGTTTCTTCGAAGTGGTAAAGGCGGCCTTCGCACAGCGCCGCAAGACGCTGGTCAACAGCTTGCTGGAAGGCGGAGCGCTTGGCGTGCAGCGCGCCACGATCGAGTCTGCGCTGCGGCAACTGGGCTTGTCCGGCACCGTGCGAGGTGAAATGCTCTCATTAGCCCAGCTGGGTCCATTGTCGAACCTGCTCGCTCGCAGCAACTCATTGTCTTGAATTTAGTTACCACCTATGCTACGTTTGATCCTCAACCCCGACGCGACCTATGAGCCTCATCACTCCTGAGATCGTCAAGCACGTGGCACTCCTGGCCAGGCTTCGGCTGGAGGGCGCAGCGCTGGCCCAGTTTGCCGGACAGCTCGATGAGATCCTCGAGTACGTCAAGCAGCTGGGCACAGTGTCGACCGACCAGGTCGCGCCGACCAGCCACGTATTGCCGCTCTCCAACGTCCAGCGCAGCGACGAGCCGGCACCCTCGCTCCCGAACCAGACGGTGCTCGCACTTGCCCCGACGCACCGTCCGCCGTTTGTGACGGTGCCGAAAGTCATCGAGAGCGCCTAGCGCCCTCGCCTGCGACCATGCCGACCGGTGAACTCGCCGCACAAACGCTTCATGAGCTGCGCGACCTCATCCAGGCCGGCCGTATCAGCGCCGACGAGGTGGTGGCGGATGTGCTCGCCTGCATCGAGCGATCCAATCCGTCCATGCGCGCGTACCTCGCGGTTGACGCCGAGCGCATCCGACGGCAAGCTGCGCAGGACGGGCCGCTGGCAGGATTGCCGATCACCATCAAGGACAACATTTGCGTCAGCGGGGAAGAGACGACGTGCGCCTCGCGTATCCTCCAGGGATTCCGCGCGCCGTACGATGCCACGGTGATTGCGCGGCTGCGCCAGCAGGGAGCCCGCCTGATTCCGCGGGCGAACATGGATGAGTTTGCCTTCGGCTCCTCGACGGAGAACTCGGCGTTTGGTCCCACGCGCAATCCATGGGCGATGGACCGCGTGCCGGGCGGTTCCAGCGGCGGTTCGGCCGCCGCGGTGGCCGCCGGCCTGGCGATCGCCGCGCTGGGCAGCGATACCGGAGGGTCGATCCGGCAGCCGGCATCGTTTTGCGGCGTCGTCGGCCTGAAGCCGACGTATGGCCGCGTGTCCCGGTATGGCCTGGTCGCGTTTGCCTCGTCGCTCGATCAGATCGGGCCGCTGACCAAAGATGTGACCGACGCGGCGCTGGTCTTATCGGCCATCGCCGGGCATGATACGAGAGACTCCACGTCGGCGCCCCTTCCTGTGCCGGATTATCTGGCCGCGCTGCGCGGCAAGGTCGACGGCCTGCGCGTCGGGATCCCCAAGGAGTACCTGATCGAGGGGATCGATCCCGACGTGCGGCAGGCGATCGACGCGGCCATCAAGGCCTGCGAGCGGCTCGGCATGCGGACGGAGCCGGTGTCGCTTCCGCACACGTCCTACGCGGTGGCCACGTACTACATCATCGCGACCGCCGAGGCCAGCTCCAACCTGGCCCGGTATGACGGCGTGAAGTACGGGTTCCGCGCCTCCACCAACGGCGAGGGCGGACTGTTGGAGATGTACCTGCGCACGCGCACCGATGGGTTCGGCGCGGAGCCTAAGCGCCGGATTCTCTTGGGGACCTACGTGCTTTCGCACGGCTACTACGATGCGTACTACCTCAAGGGATTGAAGGTCCGCACGCTCATCAAGCAGGACTTCGATCGGGCCTTTGAGCGCTGTGATTTGCTGCTCACGCCCACCGCGCCCAGCCCGGCGTTTCGCATCGGCGAGAAACTGGACGACCCACTCCAGATGTATCTGTCGGACATCTTCACCATTTCGGCGAACCTCGCCGGCGTGCCGGCGCTGTCGATGCCGTGCGGCTTCACCGGCGCCGGACTGCCCGTCGGGCTGCAGCTGCTGGCCCCGCCGTTTAAAGAAGACGTCCTGCTGCGCGCCGCGTTTGCCTACGAGCAAGCGACCGAGTGGCATCGCCGCAAACCGGCGATGACCACGGGGTGAGGCCGGCCATGACGTACGAGACGGTCGTCGGCTTGGAGGTGCACCTGCAGCTGAGCACCACGACGAAGCTCTTTT
>PCVX01000048.1 GCA_002796105.1 Candidatus Omnitrophica bacterium CG11_big_fil_rev_8_21_14_0_20_63_9
TTCGGTGTCCGCCAGCCAGTGGCCGAGCTTCTCGCGCTTCGTTTCAAGGTACTTCATATTTTCCGGAAGCGGGGCGATCGCGATGGGCACGCGCTCCACGACCCGCAGCCCGTAGCCTTCAAGCCCGACGATCTTGCGGGGATTGTTCGTCAGCAGCCGCAAATCGCGAAGGCCCAGGTCCACGAGGATCTGGGCGCCGATGCCGTAGTCGCGCAGATCGGCGCCGAAGCCCAGGGCGAGGTTGGCCTCGACGGTATCCAGGCCTTCGTCCTGCAGCGCGTACGCCTTCAGCTTGTTGGCCAGCCCGATGCCGCGCCCTTCCTGGTTGATGTAGAGGATGACGCCCCGCCCTGCTTCGGCGATTTGCTCCATGGCGCGGCGCAGCTGCGGGCCGCAGTCGCAGCGCAAACTGGCGAACACGTCGCCCGTCAGGCACTGCGAGTGCACGCGCACCAGGACCGGCTTGCCGTCATCGACCGGCCCTTTGACGAGGGCGATGTGCTGGCGGTCGTCGATGCTGGTCTCATACGAGATCAGCGTGAACTCGCCCGCTTCGGTGGGCAGCTTGGTCGTCACGGCGCGCTTGATGAGCTTCTCGAAGCGGCGGCGGTACTCGATCAGGCTGGCGATGGTGCAGATTTTCAGGCCGTGGCGCTTGGCGAACGCGAACAGGTCGTCGGTGCGGGCCATCGTGCCGTCGTCTTTCATGATCTCGCAAATCACGCCGGCCGGCACCAGCCCGGCCAGGCGCGCCAGATCGACCGCCGCCTCGGTGTGGCCGGCCCGGCGCAGCACGCCGCCGTCCTTCGCCCGCAGCGGAAACACGTGGCCCGGACGGGTCAGCTCCCCGGATGTCGTCTGGGGGTTGATGAGCACCTGAATGGTATGGGCGCGGTCATAGGCGGAAATGCCGGTGGTGACCCCGCGCTTGGCGTCGATGGAGATGGTCCAGGCGGTCTTCATGGGGTCTTCGGAGGGGGTGACCATGGGGTGCAGGCTCAAGCGCTCGACGACGCGGCCTTCCACCGGCACGCAGATGATGCCCCGGCCGTACGTCGCCATGAAGTTGATGTGCTCCGGGGTCACGAACGAGGCGGCCATGACCAGGTCGCCCTCGTTTTCCCGGTCGCCGTCATCAACCACAATCACCAGGCGGCCGTTTTGGATCTCCTCGAGGATCTCTGAAATGGGGTGAAATTCGGGTTGGCTCATCGTGGTCGGTTAGTATATCCCCTTCTCGCTGAAGGGTCAACCGCAGGTCGGTGGCTTAACAAAGCGCTGGCGGAAGGACGTGGGATGTTTCCGAGAGGGAGGCCCGGAGGCGCCCTGCGTCTCGTCAGCGCCGTGAGGGAGGGTTCCCCGAGGGAACAGCCCGCGGCCCAAACCGCCCGCGCAAGCGCCTGGGAAGGTGGAGTGGTGGAGTTACGCGGCGACGGCGGGTGCCGGGCCCGGCTCGTTGGAGGCGGCAGCTGGCGTTGGGGCTGGGGTCTTGCTGAGCTTGGCGGAGAGGATCTTGGAGATGCCGGGCTCCTCCATAGTGACGCCATAGAGCGAGTCGGCCTTCGTGATGGTCTTCTTGTTATGCGTCACCAGGATGAACTGGGATAGGCTCAGGAACTCTTCCAAGACCTTGGTGAACCGGTCCACATTGGCTTCATCCAGCGGCGCGTCGATCTCATCCAGGATGCAAAACGGCGACGGCCGGACTTTAAAGAGCGCGAACAGGAGGGCGACCGCGGTCAGGGCGCGCTCACCACCCGAGAGCAGCGTAATGCTCTGGAGCCGTTTGCCTGGGGGGCGCGCGACGATGTCGATGCCGCACTCGAGCACGTCCTCTTCATCCAGCAGGATGAGATTGGCCTCGCCGCCGTTGAAGAGACGGGTGTAGTAGTGCTGGAACTCCTGCTTGATGCGCTCGAACGTCTCGCGGAATTGGGTGCGGGCGGTGCGGTTGATCTGCGTGATGGAGGCCTTCAGGTCATCCCGCGCCTGGATGAGGTCCTGCTGCTGGGACTGGAGGAACTCGTGGCGCTGTTTGAGCTGATCGTACTCTTCCACCGAGCCCAGGCTGACCGGCCCGATGCCTTCGAGCTTGCCGCGCAGCTTCTGCACCTGCTCGCTCATCGAAGCGCGCTGCTCGTCGGTGAGCGGCGGCGGGTTGGCTTGCTGCTCGGTCTGGATCGTCGCTTCATCGATCTGGTATAACTCGCGCAGCCGCTCGACCAGGTGCGCCCGCCGGTACGCGCGCTCCGATAACTGCTGGCTTTGCTCCTGGATTTGCCGCGTGAGCGCGTTGAGCTGCTGCTCAACCGAGAGGAGCTGCGGCAGGACCTGGTCGCGCGTGGCCTCGGCTTGCTGCAAGCTCTCGACGACCCGAGACACTTCCGCCTCGAATTGGACGCGCTGAGCCTCCGCGTCCGCCTGGCCCTGCTGGTGCGCGTGCAGTTGCTGCGTCAGTTCATCGATCCGCCGCGATCCGTCCTGTTGCTGCGTGCGGCGCGACTGGGCCTGCTGCGCGATCTGCGCGCGATCATCCGCCAGCTCCTTCGTGCGCTGGTGAAGCGCGTCGAGCCGCTCGGCGACCGACTGGCGCGTGGCATCGACCTGTGCCTTGGCGATCAGGAGCTGCTGGCGGCGCTGCTCGGCCCCTTCGCGGCCGCTTTGCAGCTCGCTCATTTGCTGCTCGGCCGTCTGCTGGCGCGCTTGCGCCTCTTCCACCTGCTGCTTCGCGCCGTCCAGCGCGCTGCTGAGCTCCTGGCGCTGCGCGCCAAGCTCAGCCAGCTCCAGCTCGCGCCCATGCTGCTCTTCTTCAAGCCGCGTAAGCTCATGCGTCAATTGCGAGGTCTGCGCTTCCAGCTTGTGCAAGCTGGGGGCGATGTGGGCGGCCTGCCCCTTGGCGGATTCATAAGCTCCAAGGAGCGTATGCCACTGGACTTCGGCGTCTTTGGCCTGGGCTTCCACGCCCAGAAACGCCTCTTCAAGCGATTGGAGCGCGCTGTGCGACTGCTCACAACGCTGCTTGCGGCCCACCCGGTTTTGCGAAACGTTTGAGGTGCCGCGAAACCGCCATGAGCGGCGGTCCCACCGGTCGCCGCGGGGTGTGACCAGCCGCTGGGGCGGCACGATGCCATCGCTGAACCAGCGGTTCAAATCATCGACCACCCAGGAATCGTTCAAGATCCAGTCCACGAGCGGCTGATACGCGGGCTCGGTGCGCACGTGCTGTTTGACCGCACCATTCACCCCCGCCTGCACCACCGGCTCTTCCATGACCCCGTTGAAGCGCGGGCAGTCGGAGAGCACCAGGAAGCGGCAGCCTTCCATTTGCTGCCCGCTGAGCGCTTCGCGGCAGCGCGCGAGTGCTTGCCGGTCGCGCACGACGAGCGCTTCCGCCAGCGGGCCGAGCGCGGCCTCGACGATCTCCTCGGAACCGGGAGCGGCCTGAAGGAGGTCTACCAGCGGTCCGATCACGCCGTCGATCGAGCGGCTCATGAGTGTCTTGACGGTGTCGGGAAACCCTTCGTATTGCCGCCACAGCGATTCGGCGAGCTTGGCTTGCGCGCGCGCGCTCGCGACCTGGTCGCGCAGCTGATGGACACGGCCGGTCAGCTCATGGCGCCGCGCGCCGGCGGCTTCGTGCGCCTGCCGGGCCGATCCGAGCTGGCGCTCAATCGCCTCATGTTGCTGCTGCAGCGACTCCCGCTCCTGCTGGAGCGCATCCCGCCGTCGCTGCACGTCCGCGCCATGGCCTGCGCGCTGCGCGCGCTGCTCTTCCAGGCGCGCAGCCTGCGCGTCCAGATGTTGCAGCCTGGTGGTGAGCTCCCCGAGCTGATTGCGCTGGTGCGACGCCGTCGATGCGGCATCGAAGAGCTCGGTCTTGGCCGCTTGCAGCGCGCTGGCAGAGGCCTGCAGTGCGGTTTCCAGCGCCGCCAGCTCGCCGGCGCCCTGGCCAAGCTGGGCATCGATGGCGCTCAGCTGCGCAATGAGCTCTGTTTCTCCGCCCCCGACGCGGGCGAGCTGCTCATCGATCTGGGCCAGGCGCAGGCTGAATTGCGTTTCTTCCGCCGCGAGCTGCTGCAGCTGCTGCGTGAGCTCCTCGATCCAGCGGGTTTTCAGCGCGAACTGGCTCTGGTGCTGCTCGATCTGGCTGCTGCACTCGACAACCTTGGTGCGCAGCTGCTGCAATTGCTGCTGGATGGCGGACACCGAAGCGTTGCAGCCTTCCAGCGACGTGACATGCTCTTGTTTTTTCGCCTCGAGCGCATCGCGCTGCGTATTCAGCGCCTGGACCTTGGTCTCCAGCTCGCTGGCGCGCGCCTGGCCGGAGGAGAGCTCATCCACCGCCAGCCGCAGCTCGAGCTGCTTGAGCTGTTCCCATTGCGTCTTATACTGCCGCGCCTTGTTCGCTTGCCGCTCCAGCGCGCTCACCTGCCGGCGCACTTCGCCGATGATGTCGGCGATGCGCACCAGGTGCTCTTCGGTCTCATCCAGGCGGCGCATGGTCTCGTGCTTTTTCGACAAGTACTTCGCCACGCCGCTGGCCTCTTCGAAGACGACGCGGCGCTCCTCGGGTTTGGAGGAGAGGATCATGTCGATGTGGCCTTGCTCGATGATCGCGTAGGTGCCTCCGCCAAGGCCGGTGCCGAGAAAGAGCTCGTGCACGTCCTTCAAGCGGCAGGGGCTTTGGTTGATGAGGCACTCGCTCTCGCCGGAGCGGTAGACACGGCGGGTGATCGTCACTTCGCTGAAGGCGATCGGCAGCAGGCCCTGCTCGTTGGCGATGGTGAGGCTGACTTCGGCCATGGACAGGGGCGCGGTGCGGTCGGTACCGTTGAAGATGACGTCCTCAAGGCGGGGGGCGCGGACGTCGCGGGGGTTGTGCTCGCCCAGGACCCAGCGGATGGAATCCACGATGTTGCTGTTATGGACGACGACGCCGTTGGCGATAAAGTTGTGATGCCCTTCAACTGAGAGGTCGTATACCCATTGCTCCGGTGCTTCTCTTTCCACGCGAACAATCTCATCCCAGTACACGTCAGAATGTGCGAGCCGGTTGAGCTCCTCGAAGCGAGCCAGCGCCTCCACACTCCAGGTTCCGATGGCATTGACGGCATCCAAGACGCGGCTCAACCCAGGCCGGGTCGCTTCGCAGCGTCCTTCATAGTAGGCGGCAAGCGTCGGCCAATGCACGCGCGCTCGTTTCACCGGAATGCCCGTGCACTGAATCAGCGCTTTCACGAGCTGCGTCGCACCGGGAATGACGTCGTCGTTCGGGTTTGGCGACTGGCGAAGCTGCTGCAGCTTCTGGAGCGCGTGGCGTTTCTCTCCCCGGAACTGCAGCAGACGACCAAAATGGTTCAAGTGCTCCGCGCCGTACACCATGACACTGAAGTACCGACGCTTGATCCGCTGAGGGGAATTGGTGGCGGCCTTGTGCGTTTCACGAATGCGCCCAACGATGCCGAATCGCGCCAGGAGCAGACAGACATCTTCCGCCAACCGGCGACTCGCGGTGGAATATTCGACATAGGCCAGCGTTCGGCGCGTACCTGCGTGGCGCACAGACAAGTGTCCATCGCCTTCAAAGAGGGCTGAGAGGAACGCCGTAACGCAATCATCGGAAGCCCGGAACATCACGTCAGGCGCGCGCTTCTGGGCTGACGGTTGGTCAACGGCACACTGCAAAGCCCGTTCAAGGTAGCGGCAGAGCGCTCGTGAAAAAATAAGCACGTCTTTTGCCGTCGGTTTGTAGGTCAACACCCGGGCCGTCAAGCCGAAGACCGTTTTGGCACACTGACAGAAATCTTCGATGAGCGCCGGGTCACTGTTCACGAACCATACTTGGTTCGCCGAGGTGACCCGACCTTCGGAGATACAGTAGCCGAGAAATCGCGCGAGCTCAGGCGTGAGCCGTTCAGGAACTCGCATCGCTCCCCGGCCACCACGGCTGCCCTGCAATGTGGTCACCGACAATTCCGTCGTAGGCCCGAACCGCTCTTCAAGACGTGCCACCGTCGCCGCATTGAGCGCTTGACCTGCCCGAACCGTGCCGATGTGTCCGCGCTCCACCCCTGCAGCGCGACACGCCGCAGCCAACCCACCGTTATCGTCCGCCAACTGCGTCACCCAACGCTCCAAGGAAGGCGAATGCGGCAGGTAGACGCTGTCAGCGCGGTTGAATTGGCGAGCGATGGTCTTTGCATCAAGCTGGTCATCGCTTGACTCGACAGGCAACCTCCTGGGGATGGCAATGCGCATGCCGGGTTTCAGTTCATCTGCACGAAGCGCCGTGAGTTTTCCTTGTTGGAGGGTAAATAGGGGATGGTAAGCGGTGGCGGTGAGTGCGCGTCCCGTCTTGGTGATAAAGCGGTAGAGCGTGTCTGGCGAGGATCGCTTGACGAACGCGGCAATCGGCTTGGCCTCAACCTTCAACGAAAGAGGATTGAGCGAGAGGACCTGAAGCTGTTGGGGATTGCTATACGTGCAGACGCCGTCTTCCCACCGCTCAACGTGGGAGGCCCGGGCTAGTGCTGATTCGACCAACTCTTCGATCGGCACGACGCGTCCATCGGCCAATGCAACGCGTGAACTGCCGTGAATGCACTTCCCGCTGCCGTTGGGACCGACGATGGCGGTGACGCCGGGCTCAAAATGCACCGTCGTCTTTCGAGCGAAGGATTTAAAACCGAAGAGCTCTAATTTTTTAACACGCATACAACCGGAACAACCTTATCCGACGATGTCTTCGCCGCCGTCCGTGCCGATGACGTTGCCTGTGACCCACTCCGCGCCGGAGTTGGAGAGCGCGACGATGGTCCCCGCGACATCCTCCGGCGTGGTCAGACGATGGTACGGGTTGCGCGATTTCGCGATCTCGATCATCTGATCGCTGCCCGGGATCTTGCGCAGTGCTGGCGTGTCCGTGACGCCGGCCCGGATGCAGTTGACCGACACCCCGTGCGGAGCCAGCTCCATCGCCAGCTGCCGCACATGAGATTCGAGTGCAGCCTTGGCCGCGGAGACCGCGCCATAGCTGGGCCACACGCGGGTGCCGCCGGAGCTGGTCATGGCGAAAATCCGCGACCCTTTCCCAAGGAGTTTGCGCGCAACAAGGTCTTGAACCCAGTAGACGAGGCTGTTCGCCATCACGTCGATGGTCATTTCCATCTGGTCTTTCGTCAACTGGTCCTTGGGATCCTGGGCCACGTAGGGCTTGAGCGTGCCGAAGGCGAGCGAATGCATCAGAACGGCCACCGGGGCGCCGCCCAGCTTGGGAACCGCCTGGTCCAAGACTTCCTGGCGCTTCACCGGATCTGCGGCGTTGACGTTGAAGAAGAGTGCTTGCGACTTATTGGCCTGCAATTCCTTGACGAGCTGCTCGACCATCGGCATCGTGCCTTTCCGGTCGAGATGCACGCCGATGATGTGCATCCCCTGGCGGGAGAGCTCCCGCGCGGCGGCGGCGCCGAAGCCGCTTGAGGCGCCCAGAATCAGCGCCCACTTGCCGGTCAGACTTCCGGTGGACATGCGAACCTCCTGGCGGGGTTTTGACAGCTTAACATCGACGACCAGCGGCTGCAATCCATTTTTGGGCGCCGCGGATCAGTCCGGCGCGTACTGCACCGCAATGTGGAAGCGCACGTTGGATGAGGTGGCGCTTTGCGGAAACGGCGGAAACGGCTGCGCGTGCTGCAGCGCCACGTGGGCCGCCTTGACGAACGCCTCGCCCTCCCGGCTGCTGACCAGGGGTGGGCCGGTCACCTGGCCCAGGTGGTTCAACACGAACGAGACCTCGACCGATCCGGCCGTCAGGGAGGCCTGCCGGAACTGTGTCGCCAGCTCCTCCTGGAGCTTCGTGCGAACCGTTTGCCGGTATGCCAGCGGCACCGGATCTTCGATCACCACCTGGGGCAAGATCTCCCCGATAGGCGCTTGCGAGGCGTTCTTGGCCTCTTCCGGCAGGACGTACGGGGTCCCGTCCGGCAGCATGATTTGCGGCGTGAGAAACACGACCAGCTCGGTTTTCTTCGTTTTGGTGGTCGTCCCCTTGAACGGCAGCCCGAGGATCGGGATGTTGCCGATCCACGGAACCTGGTTGTCGGTGTGCGTATCTTTGGTATCGATCAGGCCGCCGATGATGAGCGTCGAACCGGTTTGGACCAGCACGCTCGTTTCGGCTTCGGTCGTCTGCACGATAGGGATAATGGTGTTCGCCACGCTGGTCACGGTGCGGGCGACCGAGCTGACCTCCGGACGGATCTTCAATTGAATGCGCCCATCGCGCTTGATTTGCGGCGTGACGTACAGTTTCGTGCCGACCTCCTGGAATTGCACCTCCGGCGCGCTGACGGTCGAGCCGGTGGCGGGCACGGTGGTCGTGGTGGTTACAAACGCCTCTTTCGTGCCGACCAAAATCCTCGCTTCCTGGTTGTTGGACACCATGATGCGCGGATTGGACAGCGTATCGGTCTTGCCGATGCTCTGGAGCGCTTCGATCACCGCTTTGGTCCCATCGTCGGATGAGAGCACTTGAAGCGTGACCCCGGTGCCGCCGGAGAGCACGCTGCTGGTCACCACCTCGCGGCTGAGGAAGTTGCCGCGCGCGTTGGCATCGATGCCGGCGAACACGCGCTGCCAGTCGATGCCCAGGCTGTAATCATCGGTGAGGCTGACGTTCACGATCTTGGCTTCGATGAGCACCTGCGAATCCGGGATATCGAACGCTTGGATGATCGGCTCGGCTTTCTGGAGCACCTCCGTCAGGTCGCTGATGACCACGGTGTTGGTGCGCGCATCGAACGTGAATGTCCCCACGGGCGAGAGCAGCTCCTGCATTTTTTCCTTCAGCTTCTCGGCATCCGCATAGTTCAACTTGTAGATGCGGCTTTGCGTCGGCCGGTCGAGCTGAATCAGCATCCCTTCCATTTCCTTGAGCCGAATCGGTACGTCGCTGACGATGAGCGTGTTCGTCGTTTCATCCGCCACGACGCGGCCGATCGAGGATTTGATCTGGTTGAGCACGGTAGCGACCTGGGCCACTTTGGCGTAGCGCAGCGCGCGCACAAAGCTCTCTTTGCGCTCCTGGAACTTCTCCCCGTAGATCAGCTCGTAATCGCGCGCCATCATGACGGTCACGATGGCGCCGCGCCGCTCATACGCCAGGTCGTTGGCGCCGATGATCAGCTCAAACGCGTCCCAGACGTCCACGTCGTTGACGAAAATCGTCACGCGGCCGCTGACGTTGCGCCCGGCGACGAAGTTCAGGCCGCTCTTTTGCGACAGCAGCTTCAAGACATCGAGGATATCGACCCCTTTCAGGTCGAGCGAAATGCGCTGCCCGACCGCCATCGGCGCGTCAGGCGGCTGCGCCGGTTGCGGTGCCGGCGGCTCCTGCGCGAACGCCATGTGAGCACTCACCATCCCGATCACCGCGACCCATCGGACGGCGCGCATTCACCCACCCCCCTTCCCGGTGCGCATCCTCCGCTCCCTCATAACGTCAGCTCGATCTCTTCGCCGCGCAACTCCAAGATCACGCGGTTCTCCAGCACCGATTTCAGCGTGGCGCCATCCACCACCGTTTGTCCCGGGCTGACGAAGAACGTTTTTTGCGTTTTCGTATCCTGGATGATGACCTGGGGCGGCTCGCCGCTCATGATCCCCATCAGGCTGAGCCGTGCGGAGAGCTCCTGCGCCGATTCGCTGGGAGCCTGGGAGTGCGCCGAGCCGGCTGTTCCCCCGGATCCCGTGGTGGCGATGAGTGAACCAAACAGCGGCCGCGGCGCGCTCTGCGATAGCGGAGGGATCTCGGCTAACGGATCGTCGCTCTCACCGCCGGCGGGCGCATCGGCCACCACGCTGTCGGGCGCGGGTAACGCGGAGACCGTCGGAGGCGGCGAAAGCAACTGCTGCAGCAGCATGCCCAGCTGCACGACGAGCACCAGCGAGAGTCCTGCGAGGGCGATGGGAAACCACGACGGCCGCGGCGCGCGGGCGGCGGTTGGCGCGCGGGCGGCGGACGCCTGACCACCCGCGGCGGCGGCCGGCGAGGTTTTCGCGCGGATCAGCCGCAGCAGCCGCTCTTCAGGCAGCGGGTTCGTAGACCCAGCGGGACTCATCGCGGATCAGCTCCTCGACCATCGGTTCATCAACGACCGGCCGGTCATGAATGACCAGTGATTCCAAAGCGTTGTGGCACAGCAGCGAGATCTGGCGGGGGTAGCCTTGCGTAAAGCGATGAACGGCCCGGACGGCTTCGGGCGTGAAGAGCGCGGCGTCGCCCGCCAGGCCGGCCGAGCGCAGCCGGAAGCGGATCATCTGGGCGGTCTCTTCTTCGCTGAGCGGGTTGATGATGTACTTGAGCGCCACGCGGTCGACGAAATTCTTGATGCGCCGGATGCGCCCCAGCAACTCCATCTGCGCGAAAATCACCACCTGCAGCAATTTGAATTCGTTCGTCTCGTAATTGAGCAACACGCGCAGGTTCTCCAGCATGTCGAGCGAGAGCTTTTGGCCCTCGTCGATCATCAGCACCGTCGTGCCGGCCTCCACGACGCCGCTGTGGAAGAGGTGATGCTCGATCGCCTCGCGGCAGTCGAGCGTCGACTTGAAGGACGCCTGCAGCCCGAAGAGCCGACACAGATAGAGGAGGAACTGGAACTCCGATTCAAAGGAGGGGTCGAGCACCATGTGGAAGGTGAAACGGTCTTCCTGCGGAAAATTGGCGAGCAGCGTTCGAGCCAAGGTGGTCTTGCCGGTGCCGACGTCGCCCAAAATCAGCGACAGCCCGCGGCGAAGACGGATGGCGATTTCCAAACGGGTCAGCGCTTGCAGGTGGGAGCTGGAGCGGAAGAAGAACTCAGGGTCCGGGCTGGTCGAGAAGGGCTCTTTGGCGAGTCCCAGGACGCCGTAATAGCTCATGCGCCGCCCCCCAGCAGCCGGCGGATCTCCGCCAGGCTCTTGCGCTCTTTTCGCCAGTGGCGAATCGTGGAGAGCGCCGTGAGCGTTCCGTCGTCGAAATAGCGGAAGCGCGTTTGAGGGCTTCGTCCGGATTCCTGGATCAACCCGAGCTTGAGGTAGTACTTAATGGTGTGGATTGAGTGGCCGCTGAGGCGAGATAAGTCTTTGATCAAATAGATGTTAGAAATAGCCATTCAGTTACTCTCTAGGTAGAGAGTGAATGCACTATACCAAGCGAGTGCGGACAAGTCAATCACGGTTTATTTACTTGGAAGGAGACAGCGCTTGGACGACCAAGTTCGCGCGCAGCGTGTCTGTGCGGGTGGGGATCACGGAGATTCTCAACCGCTCGATGACCAGCAGTTTGGGCATGCGCAAGAGCTGGTCGAGAAACACCAAGAGGTTGGCCTGGCTGCCTTCCACATCCAGCTCGATTTCCATGCGCACGAGACGGCCGTCCAGGCGCGCAGGGCGTGGTTTGAGGTTCAGCTTCAGCTCGGCAGTGCGCGAAAGTTCTTCCAAGACATCCAGGAACTCGCGATGGTCTTCCTCCGCGCTTGCGTAGGATAGATAGGCCGCAGCGCGGGCATAGCGCCGCTCAATGGTAACCTGTCGCAGCAGCATGCTCTGTAGCCCGGAAAGCTTCTCGGCATCGGTCTGGATGCGCTCGCCCAACGCCTGCGTCCGCTCCCCCAGCGGCTGAATCAGGAGGGACACGATAACCCAGCAGCCGATCAAGACCCCGGCGATCAGCGCGAGCCTCCGCTCTCGAGGTTTCATCGCTTGATGATCATCTCGAAATCGGTCCGCTCGCCCGCCGGCGTGGAGCGGATCTGCGTGTACTTCAACTCGACGCGCGCCGCGCCCTCCACCCGGCTGAGCCCTGCCTGGTAGTCCAGCACCGCTTGCGTGGACGGTGCGCTGCCGCGCATCGCGAGCTCGCGGCGGGTGCGCTCAAACACGATCGCTTCCAGCAGGATCTCTGCCGGCGTCGCCTGAAACACGCCGGCGATCAAGCCGGCCAGATCGCGGCGCTCATCAAGCACCGATTCCACCATGCCCGCGATGCGCAGATGCTCTTGCAGCCGGCGCACGGTTGGCTCGACCTCGGCGAGCAGTTGCTCCAATTGCGCCGCGAACTGCCGCTGGCGTATGGAGCGGACCGCGAGCAGCCCGGTGCCCGCCGCCAGCACCGAGGCGATCAGCAGACTGACGAGCGACAGCTCCCGAACTTGCCGGCGATGGCGCACCTGGCCGCGCAGTTCGAGCGGGCTGATGTTCAGCAGTTGCCGCGCGTCGCTGCAGGCGATGCCGCCCACCACGACGGGCGAGATCGGCGCCGCAGGTGAGATCGTCGCGCCTTTCCATGGCGCGAGCGCGTCTTGCAAGACCACCGGCAACCCGAGCGACTGTGCGAGCGCGTCTTTCCACGGCTCCGCCACGCCAAGCCCGGTCAGCAACACGGACCGTACGTCCGTGCCGGGCAGCTCTTTGCGCACGGCCGCGCGGCTGCGATCGACTTCAAGCTTCAGCAGCTCGACCACTTCGCTCGACACCTGCCAATCCCGCGTGCCCTGCCCCACGCTCCGGCTGGAGAGGATCCGTCCGCCGGCGATGAGCACGAAATCCGAGCGGCTATCGTCGATGTTGATGACCAGCGTCGGCTCGTTCGACGCGGCGGACTTGCCCAAGAGCCGATACCAGCCCAGCGCCCCCCACGAGCTGACGGTGACCAGGCTGGTCGGGCAGCCCGCTTCGCGCAGCACCGCCACTTGGCGATCGACCGCCTCGCGCAGGCACGCCACCATCGCCACGATGCTGACCCCGTCCGCCTGGCTCAAGACGTACGAATCGGTGACGACCTGCTCCCGGGGATACGGCAGTTGGCCGCGCGCGTACAGCTCGGTCATCTGCGCGAGCTCCTCCGGCTGCACGGTGGGAAATTTGACCACGCGCGTAATGACCTGCTCGCGCGAAACGACGCTGACTACCTCATCCGGAGCGGCTTTCAAACTTTTCATGAACGCCCGCAGCCGCTCGGCCACGTCGCCCGACGGTTCGAGGGGTTGCGCGGCGATCGACCGCAGCCGCCAGCGCGCGCCGCTGCCGCGAGCCAAGGCAAGCCGCAAGCTCGTGCGCGTCCACTCCACCACCAGGCGCGTCGCCATCACCCTTCAACCCACGCGACGATGCAGGCCTCCGCGTCCGACGGACAGCCGGTGCGGCGGATGACCGCTTCGATGCGCGCCCGCACCGGGGAGCGGTCGTCGATCACCGCCTCCGACACCACAGTGAACGTGTTTGAAACCGTCGCAAAGTATGTACCGGCCAGTGTCGTCTCTTCCGAGGTAAGGCCATCGGCCCCGAGGCATGCCTCAAGCGTCGTCAGGAGCGTGGCCTGATCGGTGAAAACCGTGCCGTTGTTGCGGCACAGCTGGAGCGCTTGCGCGGAATTTGACGAGAATCCTAAAGCCACCAACACGTCGGGATGAACGGTGTTCACGTTGACATGCCGGTCCGCTCCAAGGAACACGCTGCTGTGGCTGCGCAGCGCGCCAAGCGTTACCGGCTTCAACTCGGCCATGCCAGGGATCTCCAACAATTCGCTCCAGCTCAGCAGCGGGCCGCCTTTCGTGATATACGAAGGCGGCTGCCCGACGTCGCTTTCCAGGCCGCCCGGATCTCGAGGTTCGTTGTCGGCGTCGATGTAATCGCCGAGGCGCGCCGCCAACTCGCTGGGAACGTCCAGACCGCTGAGCAGCCGCCGTGCTGCAGCGGCCAGCGGATCGGCCGGCGCTTCCCCGGAGGCGTTGAGGTTGAACTTTCGCTCTTCATCGATGATACGGATGACGAGCGTGCCGCGGCGCTGGGCGGTCGCTGAGCCAGCAGAGGGCACGTCGATGAGCCAGGCGCTCTCCGACGCCGACGGCGTGGGGCTGGCCCAATCATCCGCCAGCCAATCCACCTCATCCTGCTCGGCGTCCTGCCGAAGCCGTTCCATTGCGAGATAGACGCCGCCGCGCGCGAATGCTTTCGCTTGCTGGCGAACCGTATGGTAGCGCGCCAGCCGGACCTCGCGCGAGAGAAACCGCCCGATGGCGACAGCCAGCACCGCCAGCATCGTCACCAGCCAGAGCGTCACCACGAGCAGCGACCCCCGGCGTCTGTGCCGCATCTTACGCTCCACCCCCGCCGCCCGCCCCTTCTTCTGCAGGCGGCAACACCGGCGTGCCGAACTGCCCCACCGGCACGGCGATGATGCGGCGCGCCAACCGTCCCGCGGCAGAGCGGATGGTGACCTCGACCAACCGTGGAAGCCGCAGCGGCTCATTCGGATCATCCGGCCACGTCGGGCGCCAGTCCATCACCGAGGGGGCTTCCGAGCTTTCGCTAAGCTGAAACGCGTAGCGTAATGACAGTTCTGCGCACTCCGGCAGCATCGCTTCCGGCGTGGGTGCGATATTTCCACGCGCTTCAGCGATGGCCTGGCTGGTGCGCCACAATCCCGGTGTGGCGCTCGATGGGCTGCACTGATACGTCACCAACCGCAGCGACGGCGGGTAGCCGGAACGCGTCACGGTCTGGGTGAAAAAGCGCAACTCGCCTGAGCCGAAACCCGGCAAGGGCAGCAGCCCGTCCGCTCCGTACCGTTCCTTGCGATCATCATACACAATCGCATGGACAACGTCTCGCTCCAGTCGGTCGAGCGCCACGCGCATGCGCTGTGCGGCTTCCCCATGGTCCGTCGCCCGCCGCCAGACCGTCAGCCCCCCTCGCAGGTGGGCCGCAATGCCGACAAAGAGGATCGCGATCATCGTCGCGGCGATCAGCAATTCAACGAGCGTAAATCCTTTTGCGGTTCTCATGGTTATTGCGAGGGCCATTCGGCCGGAACCCAGCTTCCCGGCCACACGGCGGACAGGCGCGCGCCGGCCTTCGGGGTGAGTTCCTTGCCGACCCTCAGCACGACCTCGCTCAGGGGGAGCTCTCCGGCGGGCACCTCGCGCGCGATGGCGGACACCGACCAGATGAACCGCTCATGCGGCGCATCGAACGCGCCTTCCGCCTCCGGCGGGATCGGCCGGCCGCTGGTGCGGGCACTTTCCAGTTCCGCCAGCTTGGCCTGGGCGAGCGATGCCATGACGTCCCGCTCCTCCAATAGGCGCAAGGTGTTCAGCTGGCTGGACAGAGCGCGGCTGACGAACACCAACCCGGCGGTGATGACGATCACCGAGAGGATGGCTTCAAGGAGCAGCAGGCCTTGAAAGGAGAGCCACTTGGCTGGTCGGCGCATCTACGGTCACGGTGTATGTGCGGCGTTCGGAGACCAGGCGCACGATGACAGGAGCCGCGGTGCCGTCTTCCGCGGTGCCGTCAGGCGCGAAATGAATGCAGCTGCACGCCGAGCATCCGGTCGGGTCGCCTGCTTCACTGCAACTCAGCGCCTGCTCGTCTCGAACCACGAGGATCTCAACGCTGTCATCGATCGGCACGCTGGCGGAGAGCCGCTCGCCGACCGGCGCGCCCACGAGCCGTTCGCCCGCGGTGGACCGCACGTCATAGAGCTGGATGCGGCGCGCGGTCCCGTCCCACACCCACACGACCTGATGGCTTTCGGCGACCGCTCGCGCATGCGCGGTGCGCAGCAGTTGAGCGCATTCGAACGCCGCCTGCTCAACCCGCAGGCGGGTGGTGGTGTGGTGAAATCGGGGGATCGTAACGGAGAGGAGGATGGTGATGACCACGGTGACGATCACCAGCTCAAGGAGCGTGAAGCCGTGGGGGCGTGTCACTCGAGCTTGACGTCGTCGTTGCCCGGCTGGCCGTCGGGACCGAGCGAATACAGTTCGTAGTCGGGGCTTCCCTCGCTGGCCTTCTTATTGAACACGTACAGCCGTCCCCACGGATCTTTCGGCACGCCTCCTTTGAGGTACGGCCCGCTCCAGCGCTCGTCGGTATCGCCGGACGGTCGGGTGACAAGATCCTGGAGCTGTTCCGGGTAGCCGTCCATATCGAAATGGAACAGATCGATGGACTGCCCGATGACGCCCAGGTCCGCTTTGGCCCGGGCGATCTTGGCCTGCTGCGGACGGCTGGCCAACCGGGGCACGACCATCGCGGCCAGCACGCCGATGATGACGACCACGAGCATCATTTCGACGAGCGTGAAACCCCGGCGACTCATTGCACCACCAACTCAATTTGAAACACCGGCAACAACATCGCCAGCACGATGCACATCACGATCCCTCCCACGCCCAACAGCAATAACGGCTCCAACAACGTCGTCAATGTCCGGATGACGCGATCGACCTCCCGCTCATACGTCGAGGCGATTTTCAGCAGCGCGCCGTCCACCGTGCCTGACTCTTCCCCGACGGCGATCATGTTGCTGACGAACACCGGGAACTGCCCGGTCGCGGACAGCGCGCTGGCCAAGCTCGCGCCTTCGCGCACATTGTCGCTGATCACCGACACCGAGCGCCGCAGCACCGCGTTGCCCACGTTATTCGCCACGACATCCAGCGCCTGCAGGATGGGCACGCCCTGCGACACCATCGTGCCCAGGTTGCGGGTGAAGCGCGCTGTCTCCAGCTTGCGCACCAACACGCCGGCCGCCGGCAATGCCAGCGCGGCGCGATCGATCACGGCGCGGCCGCGTGCGCTGACGTAGCTCTGGCGCAAGAGCCACAGGAGCCCCACGGCTACCAGCGCCAGCGCCCACCACCACTGCGTAAACAGATGGCTGACCGCCAGCAGGAACCTCGTCGGCAATGGGAGCGCTTGGCCGGCTTCCAAGAACACCAGTGACAACTTCGGAATGACGTACGAGAGCAAAAAGATGGTCATCGCCGCCGCCACGCAGAGGATAAAGCAGGGATACGCCGCCGCGCCGACGACTTTGCTGCGCAGCTCCGCTTCGTGCTCTCCCAACTCCGCGAGCCTGGCGAGCGTGGCCTCCAACCCGCCGCTCACTTCGCCAGCTCTGACCATGCTGCGGTAGAGCGGCGGAAATACGCCGGGGAATTCTGAGAGCGCGTCGCTGAAGGAGCGGCCATCCCGCACCGATGCGGCGAGCGCTTCGATGACGCGGCGCAGCGGCGCCTGCTCGGTTTGGCGGGCCAGCAGGTTCAGCGCATTGAGGAGCGGCAAGCCTCCGGCCAGCAGATCGGCGAGCTGGCGGGTCGTGTACGCGAGGGTGCGTTGTGAGACGCGGGTGGGCAGCCAGCGAAGCGGTGAGGAGGCGGAGGTGCCGATTTCGGCGAGCGTGATGGGAAAAACCCCTTCGCTGCCGAGGCGGCTGATCGCGGCCGCTTCGCTTTCAGCCTCGATCGTTCCTTCGATCACGTGGAGGCTCTGATCCTTGGCGCGATAAGTAAAACGCGGCATTTCTCGACGAGTATAACACGAATTACGTCACGCGCAGCACTTCTTCCGGAGTGGTCACGCCCTGCTGGATCTTGCGCCAGCCGTCCTGCCGCAACGTGCGCATCTGGCCGGTCTGGATGGCGGCATGGGCGATGTCGTGGGAGGACGCGCGCTGAAGGATGAGCTGCTGGATGCGCTCATTGAGCGGAAGGAACTCGTAGATCGCGGTGCGGCCTTTGTATCCGGTGCCCTTGCATGCGGGGCAGCCGCGCCCGTAGCGCAACGTCTTTGGGACGTCGCCGGTGAGCCCAAACTCCTCGCGCAGCCCAGGCCCGGCGGGCCGGTCTTCCGCGCACGCGGGGCAGACCACGCGCACCAGGCGCTGCGCGATGAAACAGAGCACCGAGGACGCCACCAGGTACGGCTCGATCGACATGTCCAGCAGCCGGGTGACGCCGCCAGCGGCGTCGTTGGTGTGCAGCGTCGAGAAGACGAGATGGCCGGTCAGCGCGCTGCGGATGGTGATCTCGGCGGTTTCCGGATCGCGCACCTCGCCGACCATCATGATGTCCGGGTCGTGGCGCAGCATCGAGCGCAACCCCGCCGCGAAGGAGAAGCCGATTTTCGGATGCACCTGCAGCTGGGTGATGCCGGAGATCTGGTATTCGATCGGGTCTTCGATCGTCAGGATCTTCACATTGGGGACGTTGAGCTTCGAGAGGCAGGCATAGAGCGTCGTCGTCTTGCCGGAACCGGTCGGCCCGGTGACGAAGATGATGCCGTGCGGCTTTTGGATCAACCGCACCAGCATGTCCAGCCGCTCGCCGTCCAGGCCGAGCTGCTCCAGACTGAAGAGCATCTGCGAGGAGAGGATGCGCACCTCGACCGACTCCCCGAAGGTCGTCGGCAGCACCGAAATGCGCAGGTCCAGCTCCTGGCCCTCGATGCGGACTTTGATGCGGCCGTCCTGCGGCAGCCGGCGCTCGGCGATGTCGAGCTGCGCCATGACCTTGATGCGCGAGACGATCGCCTGGTGGAGCTTCACGAGGTCCGGCGGGATCGGGATTTCGTACATGACGCCGTCGACGCGCTGGCGGATGCGCATCACCTGATCGAACGGCTCGATGTGGATGTCGGTGGCGCGCTCCCGCACCGCCGAGAGCATGAGCTGATTGACGAAGGAAATGACGGACGCTTCATCGGCCTTGGCGGTGAGGTCTTCCGTCGCGCTCACGCGCGCGGTTTCAAGGCGCGTGCCGGAGTCAAGCATCCGCTCAACCGCGGAGGCGCCCAACCCGTAGTGCCGCTGGATCGCCTCCTGGATCTCGCGCGGGTTCGCCAGGACCGGCTTGATCTCGCAATCGAGAATCAGCCGCAGCTCGTCCAGCGTCTGGATGTCGAAGGGGTCGGCGATGGCGATTTGAAGCAGGTCTTCCGAGAAGGAGAGCGGGATCAGCCGGTAGTGGCTGGCGAACTTCGGCGGCACTTTGGCGAGCGCTTGCGGCGAGATGCGCACATCAGCCAGCTTCACATAGGGCATGCCGACCTGCTCCGCCAGCACCGGCAGCAGCTGGTCGATGGTGAGAAACCCCAGCCGCACGAGGCTGCTTCCCAGATACTCGCCGGTGCGCTTGTGCTCTGCCAGCGCATGGTCCAGCTGTTCGCGGGAAATCAGTCCTCGTTCAACGAGCAGGAGGCCTAACATATTGCGCTGTTTGATGTCTGCGCGAGGCATGATAGCACTACCTTACCATACCCACCTGTGCGGCAACAAGTTGGGTAATGTCTTCGTTTGCAGCGGCATGGGCCTCGCCGGCGGCTTGGGCCGCGGGCTGTTCCCTCGGGGAACCCTCCCTCGCGGCGCTGACGAGACGCAGGGCGCCTCCGGGCCTCCCTCTCGGAAACATCCCGCGTCCTCCCGCCGGCGACCGGGTAGTGGTCACGTGTGGCGGGTCCGGCCCGCCGCGTCACCCGCAAACGGAGAGCTGACCACAAGCTGCAGGGGCTTGTGCGAGTGCGCCCTACCTATGTTAAGATAGGACCACTTGGAGGCTGACATGCGATTGATCCTTAGCTTGACCGTCCTAGGCATCGTCTCCCGCCTGATTCCGCATCCCTGGAACGCCACGCCGGTGATGGCGATCGCCCTGTTTGCGGGCACCTATCTGCCGCGACGATGGGCCATCGTGCTGCCGCTGGCAATTCTTGCCGTGACCGATGTCGTCCTGCTGTGGCATAACACGGTGCCCTTCACCTGGGCCGCCTTTGCGCTGACCGGCGCGCTCGGCTGGTGGGTGAGACAGCGGGTGACGGCGGGGCGCATCGCGGCGGCCGGATTGATGGGCTCCGTCAGCTTCTTCCTCATCTCCAACTTCGGCGTGTGGCTGGTCGGCGAGCTGTATCCGCGCACGCTAGACGGCCTCTGGCAATGTTACGTCGCCGCCATTCCCTTCTTCCGCGGCACGTTCTTCGGTGATCTGACCTTCACCGCCGCGCTCTTCGGCGGCTACGCCCTCGTCACCCATTTCCACGCCGCACAGGAACCCGCCCGCTTTCGCTGATTCTCCCCATGCCGCCCCTGGCCGGCACCGACCTATTTTTGCTGGGACTCGCCAGCGGCCTGGCGCTGTTGGCGATGTCATCCTATCGACATGCCTCTCCTGGATGGCTCAGATGGCTTCTCCTCGGCTGTGGCCTGGCGCTAATCTTCCGGTACGTGTGCTTGGCGCAATTCGCGACGGCGGCGACTTTTGACTACCTAGGCTTGGGGCATCGTATCTGGTTGGTAGGTTTGATGTTACCCGGCATCTTCGCCGTGGATCAGCTGCTGCGCGATCCCCGCATGTCGCCAAGAATATTGCTGATCCGCAGCAGCCCTCTCCTCATAGCCTACGCGGCGCTTTTGATTGCACCTACGGAACTGCGACGGTTATTCGTCCTGCTGATTCAAGGCACCTTTGCAGCAGGCTTTGCTGGTTGGGCCGGCTTGATTGCGTGGAAGGTGCCATCGTTGCCTATCCGGCGGACGCTGGCAGGTTTGGTGGGCGGCTATGCCTGGCTGGCGCTGAGTGGGGCGGGTTTAAAGCTGTACCCTGAAATATTCACCTGGCTTGCACTCTGGTACGCTTACGAGACTGCGTTCAAGTTGCAGCAGTCCTCGCAGTCGCTTTCCTAAGCTCCGGCTTGCGGGTCCGTCTACCCGGTGTGGCGCATGCCGGCCGCGATGCCGTTGATGGTCAGCGCAAGCGGACGGTCCAATCGCTTGCGCGCGCGGCCGCTGCTGCGGCGGCGGCGCTTCAGGAAGCGCACCTGCAGCAGGCTGATGGGGTCGACGTACGGGTTGCGCAACCGGATCGCGTTTTGCAGCACGTAGTTGCTGTCAAGCAGTGAGCGCTGGCGGGTGATCGCCAGCACCGCTGCGCGCGAGCGCCGGAACTCCTCTTCCAACTCCCCGAAGATCCTCCGCCCCAGTGTGCGCGAACGGGTCAGTGCCGCGTAGTGCCGGGCAATACGCATGTCCGCCATGCCGAGGCTGATCTGCATGAACTCGACCATGACGTGAAACCAGGCGAACTCTTCGTACATGCGCTGCAGCAGAGCCATCCCGCCGCGCTGGCCGCGCATGAAGGTGTCGACCGCCGAGCCGAATGGGAACCAGCTCGGCAGCAGCTGGCGGCTTTGCGTCCAACTGAACACCCACGGGATCGCGCGCAAATCCTCGATGCGGCTCGAGAACGTCCGCCGGGCCGGGCGCGAGCCGATGCGGAACTCGCTGATCGCATCGATCGGGGTCGCCTGCTCGAAATACGTCACGAACTCCGGATCGTCGTACACGACCTGCCGGTAGCGGCTCCAGGCCGCCTGGGAGAGATGTTCCATCGCCTCTTCCCACCGCGCGATTTTCCCCGGCGCCTTCGGCGCCATCAAGGTCGCTTCCAGCACCGCGGCCAGCACCAGCTCGAGGTTGCGCGCCGCAATGGCGGGATTGACGTATTTGGCGGCCACCACTTCCCCTTGCTCGGTGATCTTGATGCGGCCCTCCAGCGTGCCGCGCGGCTGCGCGAGGATCGCTTGATGCAGCGGCCCACCGCCGCGGCCGATGGTGCCGCCGCGGCCGTGAAAGAGCTGCAAGCGCACGCGGTGCGCTTTCGCCACCGCGTGCAGCCGGCGCTGCGCCTGGTACAGCTCCCAGTTGGCCGGCAAAAACCCGCCGTCTTTGTTGGAATCGGAGTAGCCCAGCATCACCTGCTGGAACCGGCCGCGCGCATTCAGGTGCTGGCGGTACACCGGGTGCTGGAACAGCGCGGCCATAGTCTCGTGCGAGCGCCGCAGGTCGTCCAACCCCTCAAAGA
>PCVX01000029.1 GCA_002796105.1 Candidatus Omnitrophica bacterium CG11_big_fil_rev_8_21_14_0_20_63_9
CAGTACAAAATAGGGGACGTTTCCCAATTTCTCCAAGGCGGTTCAATCGCCATGGTCGTGAAAATGAGAAACGTCCCCAATTTTCAAGTGGCGCTTGGTCGACTTCCATGACTTCAGAATGTCGATGCTGTCCGACGAAATAGCGATGCTGCTCCTCCAAGCCCGAGCAGAACCAATGAGCATGGCTCCGGCATGGGATGGCTAGGCGGCGCTGCAGCTGCCGAGGCCCCCGGGGAAAACGGCTGGGTAGATACGAACGTATGACGGGTGAACGATCCCTCGCCATCAGGGAAACGCGTGAGAGAAGCATCCATTCCACCCTCAGGACCGTAGGCCAGGCGATCTTGCAGTATCCCAGTCTCGTTGAAGAGACTGACGGTATCTCCATCGTTGTTGAGCCCCAGGCCACCGAACACGACGAAGAATCCCTGTCCGGAGATTGCCGCATCAGCTGCGAGCGTGCGTCGCAGCCCCGTAGCGTCCCATAAGGTCCAGCCAGCGAGTGACATCTGAGCGGTTCCGGTGTTGAAGAGCTCAACAAACTCATCTTGTGTTGGACTAATGACGCCATCGCCGTTGGCATCGCCACCGACCGCTGGCGGATCAGCCAGGACCTCATTGATGAGAATCACCGCCTCTGCGTGACTAGGCCGCAACATCAGTAATCCAAACCCGAAAGCCAACAAACCCCACGCTGTTCGCCCCATCCAGCCTCCGCTTGTGAACAAAAAACGCAGAAGAGAGCGTCTCTCTCCTGCGTTTTAGGTTGGTGGCACCAATGACCAATCTAGAAGGTCAGCATGCGGCGTGCCAGGGTGAATTGCGCTTTAGGCGGAGGCGTTCGGAGCGGAAGGGCGTGCGGGAGCGTTGCACCAACTCCCAATTGCGTTGCGCGAGCTCAACAGAAAATAGGGGACGTTTCTAATTATCGCGGGCGGACCGTTCGTACATCGTAAAGATGCCGATGCGAGCCGTTTCACGAAACGCACTGCTCAGGTAGGCTTGCAGTGCGGGAAAGTCCGCCAGCATTCTATGAGTATCATTTCCATAGCGGGCTGAAACTGTTTCAGACACGATGACCTCGACATCATGCTCCTTGAGTGCGCGCACAATCCATTCATCCAGCGCCGGGTCGTATTGTGCCGGGTAGGTCAGCCCCTTGTTGAAAGTCACGATGGGTTGCGGCGACGGCCGGCCGGTCAATCCATAGAAAATCGTGAAGTCCGGGAAGATGAAGAAGTTCCCTCCGTGCTGCATGAGCGTCTGATACAGCCGCACGACGTCGGCTTCGCGAATCTCCGTCTTATGAAGCACCGTCGGCTGTCCCCAGCGGAGCGGCTTCCAAGCCGGTATTGCAATCGGGGTAGGCGAGAACGCAGCACCCGCGACAAGGTCATGGGCTTTCCGTGCAAATGTGACCTGCGCGCCCACTACAGCGGGCACTCCCACAGCCCACAGTGCTACGGCAACCACCGTGATTCTCCCTGCGTTGCGTAAGGATCCCAAGCCAATGGCGACAATGAGGCCGACGAACGGCAGCCCAATGATCGACTGGTTCTCCATCGTGTACGTCATCACGTGCTGAAAGTGCGTCAGGGCTGCGCACACTAAGGCGGTAAACGCGTAAGGCCGTACCGCGTCCCAGCGGCCCTGCGCGCGCCTCCAGGCGATCCATGCGGCCGCTAACGAAACCAGCTCCATGATCACGACGACCGGCCTGATGGAGCGAGGCCCGACACCGATCAGGAATGCTTTGAGCAGCCCCAGGACGCCCTTGCGGAAAATCCGCTCCCATCCCAACTGGCCCGGAATCTCCAGCGCATACCGGAAAAAATTCTGAGGGTTCGATGCGGCAACGAGCCACCACCAGAAAATCAACGATGTGGCGAGAATACCTAGGAAGAAACTCAGGCAGTGCAC
>PCVX01000030.1 GCA_002796105.1 Candidatus Omnitrophica bacterium CG11_big_fil_rev_8_21_14_0_20_63_9
TCGCGGTGAGGAGCCCCGCAACATACGCGAGGAGGCGGCTGGCTGGAAATAGCATCCGCACAATGGCTACGGCCAGGAACGCCGCGGCTGCATTGAATATCGCGGCGGAAACAAGATAAGCGGTGTAGTTGACGCCGAGGCACCAGAAGAAGACCGCTTGCAGCGCGTACGCAATCGGGCCGGTCCACAGGAGGAAATCCTTGTAGGGGATCTGGCCGGAGAAGATGCGGTACCCGCCATCGAACACAATGGACTGATCGAATGCGAAAAACCCCCGTTGGCCGGCGGCCATATTGATCCAGAAGGCAAACAGGCCCAGTCCGACGAGTGCGATACATTCAGCGATATTCTGCAGATTCTTTGGGACGGGACGAAAAGGCATTCGTTTGGCGGGATCGGCTCAGGCGGCCGGAGTCCGGGCAGGCTCTGCAACTGCCTGGCGGGAAAGGATGTGCTCTGGTCTTGGATAGCGTGTCATGCGCACCCGCAGCAATCCCTGGACATCTTCGCAGGCGGTTCGAAAGAGCTTGACGCGTGAATCCAGGTCTTCAATCCAGGCCACCGGCACCTCGGCGATCGAGAACCCGAAGCGCTCAGCAAGGAGCAATAATTCTGTGTCGAAGAACCAATTCTGATTCATGATGTGCGGCAGCAAGAGTTTAGCCACATCAGTGCGGATGGCTTTGAACCCGCACTGCCCATCGGAGAAGCGGTTGCGAAAGAGTGTTTTCACAAGCCCATTGTAGCCGCGGGAGATCGCTTCGCGCTTCAGCGAGCGCTTGACCTGCGCCCCGCGCATGAGCCGCGAGCCGATCGCCACATCAAACCCTCGGTTCGCAATGGCGTCAATCAGGCTCGGGAAGGCATTCAGGTTCGTCGAGAGGTCGACGTCCATGTAGGAGTAGATATCGGCGTCGCTGGTGCTCCACGCTTCCCTGAGCGCGCGACCCCGGCCTCGCTCAGCGAGCTGGCGATAGGTCACGTTTGGCAGGCGCTGCGCCAGTTCGCGCCCAATGCCGCCGGTGCCGTCCGTCGAGCCATTATCGAGAATGACAACCCGCCACTTGTAAAGAATGGCCATGCGAAGGAAGCCGACCAGCGTCTCGATACTTTCTTGGAGCTGCTGGGCTTCGTTGAGGACCGGGATCGCGATGTCGACACGGAGGCTTGGCATTTGGAGGCACTATTATACCGTCGAGCAGGACCGGAGGGCTAGTGCGGTGCGAGCGGGCTTGCTAGGCCGACGGCAAGGGCAAGGAGCGGCGTCGATGTCGGGTGGCCACAAGTCCAGTGATGCCAGTCAGGAAAAGGCCAAACGTACCCGGCTCAGGGATAATGGCACCTGAGTCCGCAAAAGTGAGTGAAAGACGAGGTCCAGGAAATCGAGTATCGACGCTAAAAGGCACAGCCGCTTCCCCTGCGTTCAGGAGAACGGTCAGCTCGTCTGACTCCACGCGGAACTCGGCGAATGGATCCGTTTGGGTCAGCAGTGTTTGGACATACGGGGTGACATCGAAGGAAAACGGGAACAGTTCGAACGTTTGAAAGCTGACCCCGTCAAACGTGTGGCTGCCAACCGCTGTAGCCGCTCGGTCAAAGTCGGCCAGGCTCACGATGCCATCCCCCGGGATACCAAAGAAGTTGGCGCTGATTGTCTCCGGGGCAAAATTGTGATCCACGCCGCCACCGTAGCCGCTCAAGAGCGCCGAGCTCAACGTCAGGCCGCCGTAAGAACTCACATCGAAGATCATGATGGGCCGGCTGTCGATCGCCGCTCCTGAAGAGAGTATTCCTTTACCGGCAAGCAGGGCGCCCGTATTGGAGATGGAATCAGGCAGCCCATCCAATGTGCCGCCGGGTGCCAAATCGGTGATGTACGCATCGGAGAACACATCCAGCACGACAGCGCCGGCTTCCTGAGCGTCCCATCCAGCTGCGATCAAGCATCCAACGACCGCAAACCACCATCTCGTATTCATCCAATCCTCCAGTTTATGAGACGCGCGACAGCAATGCGCGCGAGTCAGGCTATTAATCAGTCATGTGTCCCCGGATTCCCACAACATTCGAGTATAACTCTATGTGTCATTCAATCGGCCGATACGCTCTGGCGGCCAGAAGATAAAGAGAGCTTTACCGATGAATTCAGGCCGGCAGACAAAACCCCAGTACCGGCTATCGTGGCTTGCTGCGCCATTGTCTCCCAAAACGAAGTAGCAATTCGAAGGCACCGCGGCAGGCTGGCCTGGTTTTCCGTAGTCTCCCGCATTGAGCCACTGGATCTTTGAAAGGGCATCCGGCGGTGCAGCCTTCACACCATTGATGAGGATGACTCCGTCACGAATCTCAACGGACTCCCCAGGCAGACCGATCACACGTTTAACAAACGGACGTCGGCGATCAGGCGGATATCGAAATACCGCCACTTCCCACCGCTGAGGAGTTTGCCACCGGTACGTTACCCTACTGGCGAGGATGCGATCGTTTGGAATGAGGGTAGGCGCCATGGCGTTCGATGCAGGAATCTTGAACGGCGTAAAAACAAACATCCTGGTTGGTAGGGCGACCGCGACGCCCATCGGCACCCAAATGAGGAGCGCGAATACCGCGCCAAGGAACGTGACAAGGCACGCTTTCCGGAGGCGCAACGCGAGCAACCGTCTGATGATAAGGACAGTGCCCAGCACATAGGCTATGGAGGTAGCG
>PCVX01000088.1:0-1779 GCA_002796105.1 Candidatus Omnitrophica bacterium CG11_big_fil_rev_8_21_14_0_20_63_9
GACCGCTCCGCAGCCGGTTCTGATCGATTTCTGGGCACCGTGGTGTGGGCCGTGCCGGTTCATGACGCCGGTGGTGGACGCGCTCGCCGAGATTTTTGCCGGCCGCCTGACAATAGGGAAAGTCAATATCGATCGTCACCCGGCGCTTGCGGCCCCCTACGGCGTGACGAACATCCCCACGCTGAAGCTCTTTATCGGAAGAGAGGTTGTGAAGACGTGGGTTGGAGCACACGACCAAGAGCAGCTGGTGCGTGAGATCACGAAGACCCTTCGGAGTCAGGCAGCCAAATAATGCCCAGGCGCCTGCTCGGATCGCAAATGGCCTGTCGTTGTCTCCCTCAGACGGTTGTGTTAGCATGGACACATGGCTGTGGCACCGCTCGACGAACACGAGCTCATCAAGCAGCTCAGAGCCCAGAATGAAGCCGCCCTGGGAGCGTTTATGGCCCAGTATGAAACCAGGGTCTTCGGGCTCGCGCTTCGGCTGACGGGCAATCGCCAAGACGCTGAGGAAGTGTTGCAGGATGTGTTTTTGACCGTCTTTCAGAAGATCGACAGCTTTCGCGGAGACTCGAAGCTGTCAAGCTGGCTCTATCGAATCGCGACCAACGCCGCACTCATGAAGCTGCGCAAGCGGCCGAAAGTTCAACAGATTCCGCTGGAAGAAGAGCTGGGACCCGGGATGACTGAAGACGGCATGATCGCCGAGCCGGTCGTGGATTGGTCGCGGTTGCCAAACGATGAGCTCGACCGGAAAGAATTGGGCCAGCGGATCGAACAGGCCATGAATCTCTTGCCAGCGGACTACCGCAGCGTTGTGGTGTTGCGAGACGTCGAGGGGCTCTCTGCGCAGGAAGCGTGTGAGGTGCTGAGCCTTTCGGAGGCCGCTCTGAAAAGCCGGCTCCACCGTGGCCGGCTGTTTTTGCGCAAGCAACTGGCAGACTACGCGGTCAGTCGGACGGCGCCCTCTTCGATGACGCAACAAACCGGAGTCAATCCAGGTCCCCAACATGCTTAAATGTCGTGACGTGGGTCAGCTCTTGTATGAGTATGTTGAGCAGCGGCTGGAGCCGCCCGTCAGCCGGCAATTGGAGCAGCACCTCGCGGATTGCCCCGGATGCTTGGCCTTCATCAACACCTACAAACAGACGATGCGCCTCTCCAGCGAGCTCCGCTGCCGTGACATTCCTCCCGAGCTCCAACAGAAACTACGCAGCTTCATCAAGACGAAACTCGCTCCTCACAGTCCCAACCTCTGGGACCGGTTTCGTTCGTGTTTCTCCACTTCGTAAGCTCCCGCTTTCCGCATCCTCTCCTTACCAGCCCCACGGGCTGAATCCTTCTGTCACTCCCTGCATCGTAACTAGTGAACGGCAAGGAGGTGGTGAAGATGGGTCTCAGTTGCTGGGATGAGGCGTGTGACGTGAACGAAATCGATCGGCTCTGGTGTGGGAACGATGTGTATTAGCGCGGGATGCTCACCATGATTGCGTTGTTGATGTTGTTCCTCCTCATGATCGGCGCACTCGCTGGGCTTGTTTGGAGAGCGCGGCACTGTAGCAGCTATGGCTGTGGCGTGGAGGAGCTGAAGTCGTGAAGGAGGTGCGAGATGGAACTGCTCGGAGGATTACTCGTGCTGCTGGCGATGGCATGGTGTGGCGCGGCCGTTTGCGCAGGTGGACTCTGCTCGAACAAGCAGGATACGCCAACGGAAGGCCAGCTAGGAACCAGGCCATGAACCGCCACCTCACGCTGGTTGCCCTCGTCGTACTCTCAGCG
>PCVX01000088.1:1801-2528 GCA_002796105.1 Candidatus Omnitrophica bacterium CG11_big_fil_rev_8_21_14_0_20_63_9
TTGCTGAACAGCCAGTCGAACGATTGCCGAAGGACGTGGTGTCTTTTTCCCTCGCGTGGGTAGCGCTCCCTCAGACCATGGCTGAAGTCACCAAGGATTACGGACCGTTGGTCGGCGCCTCGTGGGGCGTCGTCAAAGGCTCGTCGGAGGCTGCGGCGCGGATCGTCAATCTCATGGATGAGGCGCCGTCCGCGACACGTCCTCGTCAGAGCGAGACGGATCGGTCAACTGCGTGGCTGAACATCGACAACGGTCGCTCACGAAGCACGCAACGCAAACCAGCGCTGCTGCGCTATACGTTCTGATGAAGCCTGCGACAACGATCATTCGACTGGCAGTCGTGTGGGGACTCCTTGGAGGTCTGCCCAATGCAGCGATCGCAGCGCCGGAGCCGTCACGTGAACCTGCACCGCCGAACCACGGCGTCCTTGTGGGTGGGGTCTATCGGCCGCTGAAGTATCCGCCGCCGGAGTTCTACACTGTCCGTCGCTGGCGCGGCGGGCCATGGCCGTTTTTGCTGACCGTCTTCATCGGCAACCGGGTGGGACTGGAGTGGAACGACGGGCGAGGCGTGCGCGGTATCGAGTACGTGCGCGGCCTGCCCTACGTCGGGTGGGCCATGGTGCCGATCTTTTGCGTCGAGACCTTCTCGGAGAAATCAATGCAGCAAGTGGCGAACAAGACGGGCATCGACCGCCGGCGGCAGGCAAAGTACGATGCGCATATC
>PCVX01000088.1:2535-4877 GCA_002796105.1 Candidatus Omnitrophica bacterium CG11_big_fil_rev_8_21_14_0_20_63_9
TTGAGGCCGATGGCCAGCATGAGGAAGCCGCGTACTTCCGGCGAGTCAACCCATTCGATGAAGCCATTCGATGAAGCGAATCGCCCGCCGGATCCGATGGCGCGGATTCCTCAAAAAGAACTGGACGGCTTCAAGGGGAACTTCAAAGCGTTCTGGGTGGAGATGATCGTGGGCCACCGCGCGGCCTTGGAGCGGACGGAGGGTCGAGGCCTGCGTAAGCTCGAGAAGGTGTACTTCCTCATTCTCCCGAAGCTCTACGAAGCGTTTGAAGCGATGTTCGGTCGCAGCATGGAAGAGATCGCCAGGAAAGAGGGCTTGGACGAGGTCTGGCTGCGCAAGCGGCTGAAAGAACAGGAGCGGGCCGAGTCCGCAACTGACGAATCCATAAATGGTTCGGTGGTTGCTCAGCCTCACGCTCCTCGGGTCAGTTCTGTCGGTGCCGCCAGCGTTCCAGGGCGTTGAGGACTGATTCCGGTAGTCGTCGAGCGGTTGTCCTGACCAGGAGCTTATGCGATGAGCCATCCCGTAATCGCTGAACAGAAGCCAGGAGCATCCACGGAAGCTAAAGGCACCGTGATGGTGCCATGCCGTCTCGGGCTGCACCTGCGGGTCGCGGCGCTGGTCGTCACCTTAGCCCGGAAGTTTCAATCGGACATCCGGTTCTGCTCGAACCGCCTGTGCGTGGATGCCAAGTCGATTCTGGGAATGCTCCAGCTGGCCGCGGTACGCGGCGAGCGACTCTCCTTGGTGGCGCACGGACCTGACGCCGAACGCGCCATCCAGGTACTCGCGGAGCTGTTCGAGACGAAGGCTGTGCTCTGCAAGGACGAGACACAAAGCGAGGAGGTACCCCATGGCATGGATCAAAATGGTTGAGGAATCGGAAGCGACAGGACACATCAAGGCCACGTATGAGGCGATGCAGCGGCAGATGGGGTTCGTCCCGAACGTCACGAAGGCTTTCAGCCTCTGGCCGGAGGTGTTTGATCTTCAGAATCGCTTGTACGAAACCGTCATGCTCGCGAAGACCGAGCTGCCCAATCCCATCAAGGAGATGATCGCGTTGGTCACCTCCAAGGCGAATTCCTGCAACTACTGCGTCACACACCACGGGGAGTTTCTGGTCCGGTATGGCATCGGCCGCAACGTGGTCCGGCGGCTTGAAAGCGACTTCCACAAGGCCCAGGTAGACGAGAAGACCAGACAGCTACTGGACTACGTCTCGAAGGTAACGCACAACGCGTACAAGGTTACCGATGAGGAAGTCGCAGCCCTTCGCGAGGTCGGCTGGACGGATCGACAGATACTTGAGGCCACTGTCGTGGCCGCGCAGTTCAACTTTATCAATCGGATCGTCGACGCGCTCGGTGTGGAGCTCGAGCCTGCGGCTGCCGCGCAAGCGGCTCCTCAATGAGGCAAGCGCGCGGAAGCGTACATTGACACAACCTACAGTGAGAGAGAAGATAATGGACGCTAGACCTTCCGTCAGCCCTGTGGCGTCTCTAATCCGGTAGGTGCGAATGGGTCCCGAAGTCTCTCCTCAGAGACTCGAAACACTCGACCAGCTCTGTATCAACACCATCCGCACGCTGGCGATGGATGCGGTGCAGGCGGCCGACTCCGGCCATCCCGGCACGCCGATGGCGCTCGCCCCTGTCGCGTACTGTCTCTGGCAGCGGTTCCTGCGCTTCGATCCTGAAGATCCCATCTGGCCGAATCGCGATCGCTTCGTCCTCTCCGTGGGGCACGCCTCGATGCTCCTGTACTCGCTCCTCCACTTAGCCGGGGTCAAGGCGGTGAACAAGGCGTACGAGCGATTAGGGGAGCTGTCCGTTGGGTTTGAGGACATCAAGACGTTTCGCCAGTTGGATAGTCGCTGTCCGGGCCACCCGGAGTACCGCTGGACCTCCGGCGTCGAGACGACGACCGGCCCACTCGGTCAGGGTGTTGCGGTCAGCGTCGGGATGGCCATCGCCGAGCGCTGGATGGCTTCCCACTTCAACCGGCCGGACTTCGAGATGTTCAGCCATGACGTGTATGCCCTCTGCGGAGACGGCTGCTTGATGGAAGGCGTCTCCCATGAGGCCGCATCGCTGGCAGGACACCTCACGCTCTCGAACCTGTGCTGGATCTACGACAACAACCACATCACCATCGAAGGTCCGACCACCTTGGCGTTTTCGGAGGATGTGGCCACGCGCTTTGTGAGCTACGGCTGGAACGTGACACGGGTCAGCGACGCCAACGATCTGGCGATGCTCGAACGCGCCTTCCGCACGTTCAAGCAGACCTCCGATCGGCCGACGCTCATCATCGTGGACAGCCACATCGCCTACGGCGCT
>PCVX01000040.1:0-164 GCA_002796105.1 Candidatus Omnitrophica bacterium CG11_big_fil_rev_8_21_14_0_20_63_9
AGGGGACGTTTCTCATTTTTGAAAATGAGAAACGTCCCCATTTTTCAGATACGTTAGAACAGGATACGAAGTTTGGCGGTCCCGCCGTAGAGTTCAGATCGCTGTCCGGCCAAGCGTGGCCTCAGTGGGCAGGAGCGTTCTTGGGGAACTTTAGTATCATCTTG
>PCVX01000040.1:228-4862 GCA_002796105.1 Candidatus Omnitrophica bacterium CG11_big_fil_rev_8_21_14_0_20_63_9
CATGCCACAGGATATCCCCCGTATTGCCGTCTACAACCGCCAGTTGAACAGCTGTGACAGAGCCATATGGAACGATCACCACTCCGCCCAAAGTCGCCAGGCTGATTAACATGCTTTGAGCGAGGTCTTTCGTAAACTCGCCGCGGCTCTTTTTCATGCCGAGGCATTGGAGCAGGACCACCGCATCGCTCTGTGTTCGATCCGCAAGGAGGTTGACATCCGAACCGAGGCTATACGTGAACGGATGGAAACCTGGAAACCACCGCTTCGCGCGCTCCTCAAGCCGACTGTTGAGCAGGGTATGGAGGGTGGAGAGCTGCCGTTTCAGTTCCGCTTGCTCTTCACGGCTGTGCTCATCGCTGAAGGTGAACATCTTGGTTGCGTAGCCTTGGGCTGCCAGCGTTGCGTGCAGCTCTTCCATGGACGACTGTGCAATCGGGTACGTCAAATCATCAAGCAGTTGCCGGTCCCCTTTGAATGTCAGCTGATACGCTTCCACTTTCGGAGGCAGGATCGCAATCGTGCGAAGGTGGGCGCGTCTTTGAGGCAGGTCGGGATGCTTTGATACAACTCCGACCGTCGCACAGCCGGAACACGACACAAGCGCCAAGCCGATCAGCCAACCGGAACGAGGCGACACGTTCTTCATCGAGCCTCTCCCTGTGCAGCAGGCGGTTGTTGAAGGCGAGCAAGGGTGCTGGCAATAAAGCGGCGGTCAGGCGCTGATGGGTGCATTTCGAGATAACGGCGCAAATAGTTGACCGCCTCAGGCGAGTGTCCTTGCGCCTCATACAGCAACCCCAGACCACGGTAAGGATCGGCCAGGGTGGGATCGTTGGTCATGGCCTGCCGATACGCTGCGATTGCTTGAGCCTGCCAGGATGCGGCCCATGTATTATCCATGGGTCGATTCAACCCCTTCCAGGCTTTTTCGCTTAATTCGTCCCTCAGCTTCTTTGGGTGTTGGGCAATGAGACGATAGGTTTCACCAAGATAGTAATGGGCCTCAGCTTCTTGCGGGAAGTGCCGGAGGATTAGTTGCAGATCTTGAAGCGCATGATCGTACCGGTCCAGTTTAAGGTTGAGCACAGCGTTTGCCAGGCGCAAGGGTTTGGTCACCTTCAAGAACTCCAGCTCAACGGCAGAGGCCCGTAGCTCATCGGATCCACCGAGCAGGGTTTTGACGGCGCTCAGCCGGTGTTGATTGGAGGGATGGCTGCTAAAAAAGCTGATCTCAAGGCCTTGTTGATACCTGTCGTGCTCCGCCAGCAGCGCTTCGAACAGCCCAACGGATTCCGCTTCGCGGTAGCCGCAGCGCCTCATCATCCTCACGCTCTCTGCGTCCGCCGCATCCTCACGCTCGCGCCCATAGCCGGTGACGGATGCCGCATAGACCGCTCCAAGGCCGAGGTTGCCGACACCTCCCAGACCGACGGCAGAGAGCGCGGGGACCATTACGAGCCCGGTCAACTTCGCCGCGACAGTTTTTCGGTGGAGCTGGTCGGTGAAATACAACAAATCCCGGTTCAGGAGATGTGCCAATTCATGGCCCAGCACAAATGCCAACTGGTGAGAGGTCTTCAGCCTGGCAATAAGGCCGGTATTCACGTAAATGGTTCCGTCGAGCAGGGTGTAGGCATTCACCGTCGGATCTCGAATCACCTTGACATTGAAATTAGGGGCTGAGGAGGATGGTGTTGATGGGATGAGGGAACGAAAGAGTCGATCAAGATACGCCTGCAGAACGGGAGCCTCATAGACCGCTCCTTCTTCTTCGAGAAGCGCCTTGAACTTGAGGGAATCCTCTAGGACGTTGCGCTCCAAGTCTACTAGACGGTCCGGAACCTTTCCTTGGTCCATGCGCACCGGCGCTGAGGTCGCGCATCCAATGCACATCCCCAGCAACATCACGGCTGCTAATCTAGGACTCATACTGTTTTTAAGATGTCTCCAGGATTCTCTACGCCAAGCAGGGTGCCGGGCGCCTGGTGCTCCAGAAGTTGGATGGTGCAGCGAATAGAGTTGGTTTCATCGCGTTTCATATGACGGTTGATCCGCACGCGACTGCATTACGTGGTTGCGTCACCATTGGCATTCTACGGTTTCTCCGCGCTACTGATAATGTTTCACTAGAGTGTCAATAATGTATCCGTATTCTTCATTGCTGATAGGCGCATGCTGGGATAATGCCTAAGGCCTCTTCTCGGGTCCCTGAGTAATTTTTAAACACGACATGGAAACCAGATTCCTCGAATGAAAATGAGATCTCTCCATTGGAGATTGTTATCCGATGGTCTCCCCAGCCTTCGGTGGGCTGAGAATGTATTGAGTGCGGTCGCAATACCTCATTGAACCGATCCTGATGCAATGAAAACCACTCGCTATCAGTTCGTTTAATTAGAAACTCTCGTTGTCCCTGCACACCCCTTTTATTACCTTTCTTCAAGAACATGTGCTCTGAGCATCTCAAGATATCGCTTTACATAAAAGGCACAAGCCTGGGCTCCTTCAGGGAACCGATAAGTACTTCCGTCTGGGAAGAAGCCGACTGCCCACGATTCCTTCGGTTCGGTTGGTTTGCTCAAATACCAGTTTGGTGATCCGCGAGTATCTTCAGAATTCCTTACCCATGCATCAATAAGATCCCGATGCTTTTCAAAATACTCCTTGAGCAATTGCTCTGTAATATTCTCGGAAGTCCGCAGATAGCCTGACTCTTTAAGAAGCGCAACCATAGAAATGTTGCCTCTTCTTTGAAAATCTCTTGGCAAGTGACAGATAGCGTCCACTATCTTCTTTAAAGAAACCGATTCCATCTGTGTATCTCGCTTACTTAGGAACGAGGGACCATTGGTTGAGCCAACGATATCCTTTTTCTCGGATCAAGTAGTCTACCTCTCGAGCAAGCGACGAATTCGGTCGTATGAGTTTCTTCGGTATCGATAAGAAGACCTGATCCCTCGCTGCGGTAATCTTGTCCAGGAAGTGTCGATTAGCTGCCCAGCGCTGTGCATCGGTGAGACGATCCCAAGCCTTTCCGATGTCGAAGTAACTCGCCCCCCGTGCGCGGGCCTTGGTGATGTACCCTGGGAAATGGCCGAGAACTGTCTTGCCACTTCTGGTGATGTTGGCTTCTGCGAGTGCTTTGACACCTTGTGGTAGCTCCCTTCCTGCGGCTCCTAAGGCTAACCGCGCCGCCCCCCGCTCCCCCAACCCCATGAGGGCCCCTTGGCCCAGCCGACCCGCCCAGCCGAGGGCCCGCAGCGTCGGGGCAGCGAAGAACTGCGCCGTAAAGGCGCCGTGGAACGCGTCGGAGAGCTCGTTGACGAACCCGTACGGTTTGGTCGAGGGCTCCGCCGGGAACGCCTCGGTTCCGGGCAGGAACGATCCCTTGGTAGCGCCAATGGGTAGCGCGGCCACACCTCCAACGCTTCCCAACAGCGTCGCTGGCTCAAGGGCGGTAAACGCCGTCGCCTGCACCGGTCCGGGCGGTGCCTGCGGCTCCGGCTCGCCTCCGCCCCCGAAGAGCGACGCGGCCACCACCGTAACCACGAAGATGATCGTCTGGCAGACGGCCTCGCAGTGCCCGGTCGGATCAGTGCGGTGAATCGGGTTATTCCGCACATAGCTGTAGCGGTTCAGGGCCTGGGGATCGCCCGGGGAGGGCACCACCGGATCCGCGGAGATAAACCGCCCCAACCCCGGATCATAGTACCGCGCGTTGTAGAAATACAACCCCGTACTCGCATCCAGCCGCTGTCCCGTGAACTTCTGGGGCACCTCCACCGCGCCTTCACGGCGGGCCAGGGCGCCGTAGGGCCGGTACTCGGCCAGCTCGATGAGGGTGCCGGTGCCGTCTGTGATGACATTCGAGGAGCCGAGATGGTCGCCGTGGTAGAACTTCAAGTCCGTAGTCGGTAGTCCGTCGTCCGTAGTCAGAGCAGCAACCCGTTGACTCCCGGCAAAGACAGACTTGGTCGTCGCTCCACCCGGCCCCACCTCGTAGCTGGCCCCCAGGAAGGTTGTGGTTCCCGAGGAACTGATGACCTGGACCCAGCCATCGTTGCTGTCGGAACGGGGATTGTTAGGCGAATGTCAAAGAGCAGAGAAGCAGTGCCCGCGAATCTTTTAAAGATTCAACGCAGGACGCCATTCTTCCCAGTGGAGAACTTGCCCCTCTTTAAAAGTTACTGTCAGGTGCAGGTCTTGTCCAAGGTGTCCCTTCCTTCGATAGTCCCACTCTCGATAAAAAATACCTTCCTGGTCTTTCCACCAATAGCCAGACGACTCAGGAGGTCCTAGGGCGGCGCGTACTTCAGCTTCGGTCATACCGATCCTAAGCCTTTGGACATCTGTAGTAAACTCCTTGAAAGGACCCGTAGTAGCGCACCCCGCTATCGCGATCAACGGTAGAACGACGCACAATAACCTAACGGTTATTTTCAACCGCAGTCGTCCCAGCGTAATAAGCACCACTGCCTCCAGAAAGCCCATACAGTAGAGAGCTAATCACGCTGCTAGGTCCGATAGCCGACAAAACGCTAGCGGTTGGCACGCCAGCATTAGAAGTGGCTATGAGAGTGCAGGTATGACACACGGCCGTAGTGGCGTACTCAATACCGGATAGAGGTAGC
>PCVX01000040.1:4871-7890 GCA_002796105.1 Candidatus Omnitrophica bacterium CG11_big_fil_rev_8_21_14_0_20_63_9
TGACGCAGAATTGGCACATCCCCAAAGAGCGGAGCGGTAGCGAGCACACCAATTGATTGACCGTTTCGCGAGAATTCAAATACGCGCGCATTGGGCGCTCGAGCTGTCTTGGCAACGTTTGACCCGCGTCCCCAAAAACCTCCCGATTCTCCTTGGCTGGCTGGCTCGCGAAGGGATGCAAAGCGTTCTGAGGTTTCCCATTGGTCCAAGGTAATCTCCTGCTGGGTGACGCTCGGCGGTGCGGTGAGCCGTGAGAACGCCGCCCCGTACCCCACCGAGACCGCGGTTCCGGTCAGGGCGGCCCCTAAGATCGACGCTGCCCGTGCACTGACGCCCCAGTCGATGAACTGCCGGCTGACCTGCCGGGTGAGCTGCCGACCCTCGCCGGTCTCCAACGTCAGCGAGGTGGCTCCGGCCGCAGCGATTGCATTCCCCAGAGCTTGGCCGGTCAGGCCTGCAATGGAGCCACCCACCCCCGCGGAGACGATGGCCCCCAGCGCTCGCAAGGCCTTCGCGGCTCCCCCATGAATGTCGAACGTCCGAATGGCCAGTTCCACCGTGGCCGAGATCGCGATTGCCACAACGGCCGCGATGAGGAAGTTGAGGAAATGTCCCGACGGATCGGTGAACTTCAAGGGGTTGTTGCGGACGTAACTGTACCGATTCAACAGCTGCGGGTCGTCTGGCGCCTGCACGAAGGGATCCGGTGAGATGAACCGCCCCAACCCCGGATCGTAGTACCGAGCATTGTAAAAATACAACCCCGTACTCGCATCCAGCCGCTGTCCCGTGAACTTCTGGGGCACCTCCACCGCGCCTTCACGGCGGCTGAGGCTTCCATACGGCCGGTACTCGGCCAACTCGACCAAGGCGCCGGTGCCGTCTGTGATGACGTTGGAGCTCCCCAGGTGGTCGCCGTGATAGAAGCGCAGCGCCCCGCTGGAGAGCTTTGCCGCCACCCGCTGGGAGCCGGCAAAGATCGACTTCGTGGTCGTGCCATCCGAGGCGACCTCGTAGCTCGACCCGAGGAACGTCGTGGTGCCGGAGGGACCGAGGACCTTGACGCGGCCGCTGTCGCCGTCGTAGACGAAGCGGGTGGTTTGGCTCGTCGCTTGGGGCAGGGTCCACGAAGCTGCCAATGGCAGCTCCACCAACAATGCTTGCCCAACCTCCACTGTGTCGGCCTGAGAAAGAGCGACAAACCCTCCGCCAGTATACCGCCAAGCGCCGGTGACCTCTACTCCAAGGGTCAGATTGTTCAACACCTGGGCGACCGTCCGCGGCGCACCCGTGGGATTGCCCAGGAGTTGCCGGCCGGCGGTCAGGCTGCGGCTAGTCGACGCTTCCACGCCGGTGAGCGTCAGGGTGATGGGGCTCGACAGATAGAGCGCATAACCGCGGCCAGGCTCGAACGTGTCGAATTGATTGAAGGCAGCGTCCTTGACGTAGTGGTCCCAGGATTGGCCGAGGGGATCAAAGCGCGAGGCCTGCTTGAGCGCGGAGAGCTGCGAGCCAAACACACCGGCGATCGTCAGGTCGGAGGGCACGACCGGCAACGAAAACATATTCCATCCGGCCGAGAGATTGACCGTGACCGTTTGCGCGTCAGTTGAGCCGGTGGTGACCCGGGCGAGCCGGTTGTCGGCATCGTACGTCAAGGTGGCGGCCGTGGCTCCGGTGGCGGTGTCGATTTTGTGTGTGAGGTTGCCGTTGCGGTCATAGTCCATCGTCAGCCCGTCGGAAGTGGAGCTGACTGCGTGCGGCTTGACCCAGGCCCAGCCGGTTTGCGGGTCGATGAGCTGGTAGACCTTGTAGCCCATCGTCACACTTTCTTTCTGCGTCATGTTGCCGATGGGGTCGTAGGCGTAGCTGAGCGTGCCGTAAGCACCGGTCGCTTGGGTGAGGGTCCACGAAGCTGCCAATGGCAGCTCCACCAACAATGCTTGCCCAACCTCCACTGTGTCGGCCTGAGAAAGAGCGACAAACCCTCCGCCAGTATACCGCCAAGCGCCGGTGACCTCTACTCCAAGGGTCAGATTGTTCAACACCTGGGCGACCGTCCGCGGCGCACCCGTGGGATTGCCCAGGAGTTGCCGGCCGGCGGTCAGGCTGCGGCTAGTCGACGCTTCCACGCCGGTGAGCGTCAGGGTGATGGGGCTCGACAGATAGAGCGCATAACCGCGGCCAGGCTCGAACGTGTCGAATTGATTGAAGGCAGCGTCCTTGACGTAGTGGTCCCAGGATTGGCCGAGGGGATCAAAGCGCGAGGCCTGCTTGAGCGCGGAGAGCTGCGAGCCAAACACACCGGCGATCGTCAGGTCGGAGGGCACGACCGGCAACGAAAACATATTCCATCCGGCCGAGAGATTGACCGTGACCGTTTGCGCGTCAGTTGAGCCGGTGGTGACCCGGGCGAGCCGGTTGTCGGCATCGTACGTCAAGGTGGCGGCCGTGGCTCCGGTGGCGGTGTCGATTTTGTGTGTGAGGTTGCCGTTGCGGTCATAGTCCATCGTCAGCCCGTCGGAAGTGGAGCTGACTGCGTGCGGCTTGACCCAGGCCCAGCCGGTTTGCGGGTCGATGAGCTGGTAGACCTTGTAGCCCATCGTCACACTTTCTTTCTGCGTCATGTTGCCGATGGGGTCGTAGGCGTAGCTGAGCGTGCCGTAAGCACCGGTCGCTTGGGTGAGGCGGTTGAGGTCGTCGTACTGGAAACTCTGGGTTCCTGTGTGCGCGGCGTCTGCAATCTGGCTGACGTTGCCCACCGGATCGAAGGTATAGGAAAAACTCTGGAGCGTTTCGAGTTGCGAGTTTCGGGTTTCGAGTTGGGACAACCGAAGCGTTTGGGGGTTGTAGCTGTAGTCGGTCACCGTACCGTTGCCGTACGCGATCTTGATGAGCTGGCCGGCGGTGTTGTAGTCGATGTTCGTCACAATGGGCTGGAGGCTTGAGGCTGGAGGCTGGAGGGAAACTGTCTCGATGCCTCCTTGGGTATTGTAGGTGTACGTTGCCACTTCGCCAT
>PCVX01000040.1:7975-8271 GCA_002796105.1 Candidatus Omnitrophica bacterium CG11_big_fil_rev_8_21_14_0_20_63_9
ATCGTACTCGAATCGAGAGGAACCGGAACCATCGGTGATGCCGGTCAGTTTACCCTTGGCGAAGGGCTGCGCAGGATCGTCATAGGTGTAGCGGACCGTGCCGGTCGCCTGCACACCGCTGTCGGCTTGCGAGAGGTTGTAGGACTTCTCAATGAGGCGATTGAGTGGATCGTACGTGAACGTTGTGGTCACGCTGCGGGCATCAGTTTGGCTGATGAGGTTGCCCACCCCATCGTATTCGTAGACCCAACGGCCCATGTCCGGGTCGATCATGGAGCTCTTGCGGCCCATCGTGT
>PCVX01000103.1:0-20952 GCA_002796105.1 Candidatus Omnitrophica bacterium CG11_big_fil_rev_8_21_14_0_20_63_9
GGCGGAGACACCGCCGACTACGCGCTCTCCCCGTTCTTTGCCGAAACGCTGATCGGGCAGGTGCGCGCCGCGTGCGAGGCGGCCGATGGATGGTACCTGGTGACGACCTCCCGCCGCACGGCCCCATCAGTGGAGCGCGCGCTTGCTGAGCAGACCGAGCGCGATCCGCGCTGCCGGCTCCTCCTGCTGGCCAGCCGCGACCCGCTGGATGGCACGATGCACGGGATGCTCGGCTCCTCGGACGTCGCGGTCGTCACCGGCGAGAGTATCTCGATGGTGACCGAGGCGTGCACGAGCGGCCGGCGGGTCATCGTGGTCGAACCGCCCATGCGCGGGGCAGGCTCCCGCAAGCACCAACGGTTTCTCGCCGATTTGGCCGGCGATGGGTATATCCGCCTGGCGGTTGTGCCGGAGGTGGCCGGCACGATTCATCGCGCGCTGCGCGAGTCGCGGCTGCCCAAACGGCTCGATAACCTCGCTGCCGTTCACGACGCGGTCGCGCGGTTGGTGTGATGCATATTCTCCAATTGCTCCCCTCACTTGAAGTGGGCGGGGTTGAGCGCGGGGTGCTGGACCTGGCGAAGGGGTTCATCGCGCGGGGCCACCGGGTCACCGTGGTGTCTTCCGGCGGGGCGCTGGTCCCCTCGCTGCTTCAGCTCGGCGCGCAGCATGTCGAGCTACCGCTGCATGCCAAATCGCCGGCGGCGATCCGCTACTGCATGCCGGAGGTCGCCCAGTTGATCCGGGAGCAGGGTGTGGATATCGTGCACGCCCGCTCGCGGGTGCCGGCATGGATCGGATGGGCCGCCGCCCGGTGGGCGCAACGTCCGTTCGTTACCACCGCGCACGGATTTTACAAATCTCATCCCGCCTCGCGCGTGATGGTGTGGGGCCGCCTGGTCATCGCCCCCTCGGAGGCGCTGGGCCGGTATCTCATCGAGCGGTTCCGCTTGCCGAGGGAACGGCTGCGCGTCATTCCGCGCGGGGTCGATGTGGAGGCGTTTGCCTATCACCCTGCGCCGGAGGGCCCGCGCAGCCGCTGGCGCATCGGATTGATCGGACGCCTGAGCCGCATCAAGGGCCATGAGGTGGCGCTGCGGGCGTGCGAGCGGCTGGTGCGCAAAGGGCTGCCGGTGCAGCTGTGCATCGCCGGAGACGTGCCAGGCTCGCCGGCGCGCGCCGCGCTGGAGTCGCTCGCCGGCTCGCTGGGATTGCAGGAGCATGTCGAGTGGTGCGGCATCCGCCAGGACGTGCCCGCGCTCATCGCCTCGATGGACCTGATGATCGTCCCCTCGACGTATCCGGAGTCGTTCGGGCGCAGCGTCGTCGAGGCGCACGCGGTGGGGCGCCCGGTCATCGCGTCACGCATCGGGGCATTAGCGGAGCTGATTCGCGATGGCGAGACCGGGCTGTTGGTGCCGCCGAACGATCCGCACGTGCTGGCCGAGGCGATCGGGCGGCTCATCCTGGATGAGCCGCTCCGGCAGCGCTGCGTGCAAGCGGGCCGCGCGCGGGTCGAAGCGGACTGGACGCTCGACCGGATGGTGGAGCGGACTCTGGCCGTGTACGACGAGTGTCTGACGAAGCCGCGCATCGCGGTCTGGAAATTGAGCGCGCTGGGCGACGTGGTGCTCTCGACGCCGAGCTTGCGGGCGATCCGGCGCCAATTTCCCCAGGCGCACATCAGCGCGATCGTCGGGCGAGCGGCATATGAAGTCGTCGCCCGCTGTCCGTATCTGAACAACGCGATCATTTATGACCCCAAGCGCAAGGACCGCGGGATCCGCCGCCAGTGGTCATGGCTGCGGCGCTTGCGCCGAGAGGCGTTTGATCTTTCGATCGATCTGCAGAACAGCCGCCGCACGCATCTGCTGGCGTGGCTGGCCGGCATCCCGGTGCGGGCCGGCTATCGCCGGAAGTTCGGCTGGCTGTTGAACCGCGCCGTCCGGCTGCCGCGCGTGGTCCTGGCACCGGTGGCGCACCAGCATTACCTCCTGCAGCAGGCCGGGATCCGTCCTGATGGCGACGCGCTGGAGCTGTGGCCCAGCGCGCTCGATGAAGAGCGGGCCGGCCAGCTACTCGGCGGCGTTGATCCTCAGCGCCCGCTCATCGCCGTCCAGCCGGGCGGCAGCGGCCGCTGGCGAACGAAGCGCTGGCCATTAGCGCGCTGGGCATCGCTGTGCCAGCTGTTGGCGCAGCGCGGCATGACGGTCGTCGTTACCGGAGGGCCGGAGGAAACGGCGCTCGGAGAATCGCTGCGCTCGATGGTCCAGCCGGCGCCATTGAGTCTCATCGGCCAGACCAGCTTGATGGAGTTGGCCTGCGTCATCAAGCGCTGCCAGCTGTTCCTGGGGCACGATTCGTTGGCGCTCCACCTGGCCGCGGCGGTCGGCACGCCGGCCGTCGCGCTCTTCGGTCCGACCGATCCGCGCCGGCACCTGCCGCCGACGTTCATGGGGCAGGTCATCAAGAAAGACGTCTTCTGCAGCCCGTGCTACTCGCCGCGGTGCTGCACCATCACCCACGCGTGCATGCAACGCATCAGCGTCGAAGAGGTCTGCCGTGCCGCGCTCGCGCTGCTCGGCGAGCCTGAAGCGCACGCGTCTGCGGCGTCCTGAGCCGGCCATGCGCATTGTCCACTTCACCTCGCATCTCAATATCGGCGGTGTCAGCCGCCACGTGCTGGCGCTGGCCTTCGCCATGCGGCGGCGCGGGCACCACGTGACCCTGGTCTCCGGGGGCGGGGAGCTGGTGAAGTCGCTGCAGGGCACGGGGATCGAGCACTGGCACGCACCGCTGCATACCAGCGTCGAGTTCAGCCCGCAGGTCTGGCGCGCGGCGTTCCATCTCGCCGCCCGGCTGGCGCAGCAACCGGCGGACATCCTCCATGCGCATACGCGCGTCGGGCAGCTGGTGGCGCACCGGCTGTCGCGCCGGCTGAAGATCCCGTACGTCGCCACGTGGCATGGGTTCTTTCGTCCGAATCCGGGCCGCTGGTTATGGCCATGCACCGGCCGCCTGACGATCGCCGTCAGCGAGCCGGTCCGGCAGCATCTTGAAACGGCGTTCCGCGTTCCGGCCGGGCGCATCCGGCTCATTCCCAACGGCGTGGATGTCGAGCATTTCGCGCAGCCGCCGGAGCCGTCGAGCCTCGAGGCGGCAAGGGCTCGATGGAGCCTGCCGACCGGATGCCCGGTGGTCGGCAGCATGGGCCGCTTGGCCTCAGGCGGTGTTAAAGGGTTCGACATTCTGCTGGCGGCGGTGCAGCGGCTCAAGGCGGATCTCCCCAGCGTCCAGGTGCTGATTGTCGGCGAGGGTCCTCGCCGCGAGTTTCTTGAACAGGAAACCACCAGGTTACAGCTGCGCGAGTGCGTGCATTTTGCCGGGGCGGTCGAGGACGTGCGCGTGCCGCTGGCACTCATGGATGTGTTCGCATTTCCCGTGCGATGGCAGGAAGGGTTCGGTCTTGCTCTCATCGAAGCGATGGCCGCCGGCAAACCTGCGGTGGCCTCCAGGACCGGAGCGGCGCCCTCGATCATCGAGAATGATTCCACGGGCCGCTTGGTGCCTGTGGAGGACGTCCAGGCGCTGGCCGGCGCATTGCGGCAATTGCTGCAAGACCCGGCCACCGCTCAACGTCTTGGCCGGGCAGGCCAGCAGCGGGTCCGCCAGGCGTTTTCACTCGAGCGCATGGCCGATCAAGTCGAAGCGGTGTACCGAGAACTGGTGCCCGCCGCATGAACCGGATTCTTGTCGTGCTGCCGAACTGGTTCGGGGAAACGCTGTTCGTTACGCCGTTTCTGCGCTCGCTGCGCCGTCAGCGGCCCGGCGCCTACATCGCCGCGCTGGGTTGGCCGCGCTGCCATGACGTGCTGCAGCACAACCCGCACGTCGATGCGCTGCTGCCGCTCGATGAGCACGAGGCCCATCGGGGCCTCCGGGGCCTGCTGCGCCTGGCGCGCGAGCTTCGCGCGCAGCGTTTCGATGCCGCGTTTATCCTGCGCAAGAGCCTGACCCGCTCGCTGGTGCTTGCTATGGCCGGCATTCCGGTGCGCGTCGGTTTTGCCAACGCCAAGAGCGGGTGGTTGCTCACCCACCGGGTGCCGGCGAGCCGGCTGCCCCAGCACAAGGCGATCAGCTATTTGCCGTTGCTGGGCGCCCTTGGGCTTTCAGCGATGGCCACGCCGTACGATTGGACGGTGACCGAGGAAGAGCGGCATGAAGCGCAAGCGCGCCTCAATGAATTGATGGCGGATTGGAGCGGCCCGCTCGTGGTGCTGCATCCGGGGGCCAACTGGCCGCATAAGCGCTGGATGCCGCAGCGCTTCGGTCAGCTCGGCGACCGCCTCATTGAGACGCACCACGCCCAGATCGTGATCACAGGAAGCCCCGACGATGTGCCGCTTGCCCGCGAAGTCGCCGGGCAGATGCGCCACCCGGCGGTCGTCCTGGCCGGGGCGACCACGCTGCGCCAGATGGCGGCCTGCCTGGAGCAGGCGCGCCTGGTCGTTTCGAATGATACCGGGGTGCTGCATATTGCCGCGGCCCTGCGGCGTCCGGTGGTGGCGCTCTATGGGCCGACCTCGCCCATCCTGACCGGTCCGCTGGGCGATCCGCAGCGGACGATCGTGTTGCACCACGCCCAGTGCTGCCCGCGCATCCCGTGCTATGAACCAGACCGGCCCCCGCATCCGGGCATGCGGACCATCTCAGTCGACGAAGTATATGCCGCAGTGTGCAAGTTGTTGGAGCAGCGCGCATGAGCCCAGGCGTTCAACGCATCTTAATCATCGGGCCGTCAAATGTCGGCGATGCGATCCTGGCCAGCGATGTCGTCGCATCGGTCCGCGCGCGCTATCCGCACGCCCACCTCACCCTGGTGGTGGGGAGCCGGGCCTCGGCGGTCTTCGCCGGCGACCCGCGCGTCCAAGCGCTCGTCGATACCGGCGCGTTTGACTCAGCGCTGGGCCGGTTGCAGCTGGCCCGCAGCTTATGGCGCTATCATCCGCATCTCATTGTGGACCTGCGGCACACGCTGTATCCGCTGCTGTTGAAGCCGCTGCGCGCCTGGCGATATTTCCTGTGGCCTCCGCGCCGGGTGGCCCACATGCGCGACCGTCACCGATGGAAGCTGCGCGCACAACTTCCACAGCTGACCGCATCCGGCGATGCCGCCACGGCGGAGAGCCCGGTGTGGATCTCGCCCAAGGACCAAGCGCACGTGGACGGGCTCTGCCGCCGCTGGCAGCTGGCGCCGGAGCGGCCGCTCGTCGTGGTCTGTCCGGGCGCGCGCAGCCATTTGAAGCGCTGGATGATCGAAGGGTTCGCCCGCGTCGCGGACCGGCTGATCGCCGAGGACGGGGTCGAGGTCGTGCTCTCCGGCGAGCCGGAGGAGAAGCCGATCATCGAGGAGATCGTCGCTCTGATGGCGCGCCGGCCGCACCTGGCGGTGGGGTTGACGACGATCCGCCAGCTGGGCGCGCTCATGCAGCGGGCGCGGCTGGTCATCACCAACGATTCCGCCTCGCTGCATGTGGCGTCGGCGATGCGCGCGCCGACGCTCGCACTCTTCGGGCCTACCGATGCCGCCAAGTACGGCCCGACCGCGCCCCGCAGCCGCACGCTGCGCCGGCGGCTGGTCTGCAGCCCCTGCGAGCAGCCGCAATGCCGGTTCAACCACGAGTGCATGCGCTTCCTGAGCCCCGAGGAAGTCTACGACGCGGCCCGGCAGCTGCTGGAGCCAGCGACATGAATCCGCCACCCGCTCCTCGCCGGATCCTCGTCATCCGCCTGGACCGCATCGGCGACGTGGTGCTCTCCACCCCAGTACTGCAGGTGCTGCGGCAGCGCTTTCCGCACGCCTTCATCGCGATGATGGTCCGTCCGGCCTGCGAAGATCTCGTGCGGGGCAACCCGTACCTCAACGACGTTCTCCTGTATGACAAGGAAGGCCGGCATCGCCGCATATGGCCGACGATCCGGTTTGCCCGCAGCTTGCGCCGCTACGAGTTCGACACCGCATTGGTCCTCCATCCGACGAACCGGTCGCACTGGATCCCGCGGCTGGCCGGCATCCCGGTGCGCATCGGCTACCGGCGCAAGAGCGCGTGGCTGCTGACGCACCGTCTGCCGCATCGCAAACAGGAAGGCAAGCGGCACGAGGCCGAGTACACGTTGGACATGCTGAGCGTCCTTGGGATCAGCGATGGCCAGGCGCTGCCGTTTATCCCGGTGGCTCCGGCCGCCGCGCAGCGGATCCACGCGCGGCTGGCCGAGGCGTCGATTCAGCCCGGCGACACGGTGGTGGGCGTGCATCCATCGGCGAGCTGCATTTCAAAGCGGTGGATGCCGCAGCGATTCGCCGAGGTGGCGGATCGCTTGGCGAGCGAGCGCAACGTGCGCATCGTCCTGATCGCCGGTGATGCCGATCGCGCATACGCCCAGGACGTCGCCCGCATGATGCGCTCGCCGGCGCTCAACATGGCCGGCCAACTGTCGCTGGGGGAGCTGGCCGCGCTGCTTGCGCGCTGCCGGCTGCTGATCTCGAACGATTCCGGACCGGTCCACATCGCCGCCGCCGTCGGCACGCCGGTCGTGGACATCTTCGGGCGCAACCAAGCCGGGCTCTCCCCGCAGCGCTGGGGGCCGCTGGGCGAAGGGCATGTCGTCCTCCATAAAGAGGTCGGCTGCGTGACCTGCCTGGCGCACCGATGCGACATCGAGTTCCTCTGCCTCACGTCGTTGAGTACCGAAGAGGTGTATCAAGCAGCTGTTGCTGTCCTCGGTCACGCGTGAAACTCAGGGAACTTTGCGGAGCTTGCGGTGTCCTATTGGGTATGAGAAGACGCTTAGGAATTCTATTTGCATCCATCGCCCCATTCGTGATGCTCTGTGGAGTTCCAGCACGGGCCTGTGATTGCCCCATGCCATCCTCCCAAGAGGCGTTTGCTGGAGCTGATGTGGTCGTTGAGGGCATGGTTGAACGCGTTGGTCATGATGACACCTGGTACGAGCAGCAAGGAGCTGGGGTTCGAAAATATCTTGAGAAATCACCAGCGGTTCAAACAGCCTGGATCCGCGTGGCGCGACGCTGGAAGGGCGAGGCAGAGACGGTGATCAAAGTTAACGCCGATGAGGGGATGTGCAGTTTCTTCTTTGAGGTCGGAAAGACCTACCTCGTCTATGCCAAGGGCGGACAGTTTGCAGAGCTTCAAGCGCACCTATGTTCTGGCACCAAGCCGATCGAAATCGCTCAAGATGATCTGGCATTCCTACAAACGATTGCACCACCCCAGCTTCACGAAGCCGACGTGCAAGCGGAGACAAGTTTATTGTCATACCGGATGGGTGAGCGAATCAGTGTCACTTTGAAGAACCAGAACGCGATGGCTGTGTGGCTACTCACCAGCTGTGGAGAGCCCGATTTGGTCGCCCTCCACGAAGATGGTCGCGAGGAACTTCATGGAGCCCACCCGACGAAGGATTGCCTCGCACCTCCAGATGAACTATTATCGGGCAGTACCAGGACATACAATGTCCATCTGGAGGACGTCTATGAGCACACGCACTTCAAGATCATGCCTGGTCGATATCGTTTCATGTTCCTGTATGCAATCAACAAATCAGATCCCACTCTGGTGGGAGCGGGCCAACGGATTACGATGCGCGCCTATTCAAATGTATTCCTTCTGGAATAGGCGACTGTTGACTTTCTCGGAGCCCACCGCTTAAATACCTCCATGCGACCATCCCGCGGGGCATGGATTTGTGCGTTCCTTAGCCTGATCGGTTTCGCGCTCGCTGCGTACCTCACCTACCTCCATTACGGCCTTCTGCGCGGGGAGTTCCTCGGCGGCGCCGCGTGCGGCGGCGGCACGTTCAACTGCCATGCGGTGACCGGCGGCCGGTGGGCGTCCTGGCTGGGCATGCCGGTCAGCTTATGGGGCGCCTTCGGATATCTCCTCGCGCTGGGTCTTTCGCTGCTCGCGCGGCAATCCGCGCAGTGGGCCGAAGCAGCCTTCACGTTGCTCGCCGGCCTTGCCCTCGCCTTCATGGCGGTCGACCTCTATTTGCTCTACCTGATGGCGGCGGTCATCAGGAATTTCTGCCTGTTCTGTCTGTTCACCTATGCCGTGAACCTCGGGTTGCTGGTCGCAGCCGCCTCCTCAATCGGGCGTCCCTGGCCGCAAGCGCTGGGGGGTTTTGGAGCGGCCCTGGGATGGCTGCGCCCCACCGCAGCCCGCCCGGCGGCGTGGCTGTTTTGGGGGATCGCGCTGAGCGGGTTGTTGGCTACGGCCGGCGTGCACGCGACGTCGGTGTTTTTGACGCGCGGCCCGGCCGGCGCGGTGCGCACCCAAATCCGCGACTACGTCGCGCGCCAGAGCCGTGTTGCGCTGGACGTCGCCGGCGATCCGACGCTTGGCCGCGCCGATGCGTCTATCCAGATCGTCGAGTTCAGCGATTTCCTGTGTCCCGCCTGCCAGCAGGCGTCGAAGATGAACGCCATCCTGCTCGCCAACTATCGCAGCGACGTCACGCTCGTGTTCAAGAACTACCCGCTCGATTCCACGTGCAACAGCCGGGTGCCGCAGCCGGTGCATCCAGGCGCTTGTTATCTTGCAGCCGCATTGGAGTGCGCGAACCTTCAGGGAAAGTTCTGGCCCTTTCATGACCTGGTCTTCCACGACCCCAAGCACTACGTCCCCTCGCGGATGGAGGAAGACGCGCTGAGGCTGGGGTTGGACGTTGCGCGCTTCCGCTCGTGCATCGACTCCGGGCAAGGAATGGCGGCGGTTAAACAGGATATTGAGCAAGCGGCTGTGGCGAACGTCAACCGCACGCCGACGTACGTGATCAACGGCGTGCCGATCGCCGGCGGATTGACCCCGGCGACGTTCGATGACTTGGTGGCGGTGCTGAAAGAAACGGGCGGCCGTTAGGGGAGACGATGGGGCGAGTGGCGGAGGGAGAGGCGGCACCGGACTTTACGCTCCAGACCGGCGCGGGAGGAGACGCGGTGTCGCTGCGCGATTTCCGCGGACGCACCGTCGTGCTGTATTTTTACCCAAAGGACGACACGCCAGGCTGCACCAAAGAGGCGTGCAGCTTCCAGGAGCAGCACAACGACTTTGCCAAGCTTAATGCGGTGGTGCTCGGGGTGAGCTGCGACAGCCCGGCGTCGCATCAGCGCTTCGCCCAGAAATTCGGGCTTGCCTTTCCGCTGCTCAGCGACCCGGAGGCGACGATCTCAAAGGCCTATGGCGTCTACGTGCAAAAGTCCATGTACGGCCGCACGTACTGGGGCATTGAGCGCACGACGTTCGTCATCGATGGCCGCGGCCGGGTGGCGCGCGTGTTCCCGAAAGTGCGCGTGGATGGCCACACCGGGGAAGTGCTCGAGGCGGTGCGCAGCGCACCCGGCGGGGCTATGCCTGGCGGGATGGGCACAGCGCCGACGTCAGCGGGCACTGGGCGCAGGCCGGCTTCTTCGCGGCGCAGACCTTCCGCCCGTGCGTGATCATCTGGTGGCCGAATCGCGTCCACTGCGCGCGGGGGATGAGCGCCATCAGGTCCTGCTCGATCTTGTCGCGGTCGGTCTGCCGGCTGAGACCCATGCGCTGGCTCAAGCGCATGACGTGCGTGTCGACAACGATCCCTTCCTGAACGTCAAACGCGTTGCCCAGCACGACGTTTGCCGTCTTGCGGGCGACCCCCGGTAGCTGCACGAGATCGTCCATCCGGTTTGGGACCTTGCCGCCGAAGCGCTCCTCGATGAGCTGGCACGCCGCCTTGATGCTTTTGGCTTTGTTCCGGTAGAAGTTCACGCGGGCGACGTCGCGCTCAAGCTCCGCCAGGTCGGAGCGCGCGTAGTCGCGCGCCGTGCGGTATTTCTTGAACAGCTCCGGGGTGACCTTGTTGACGAGCACGTCCGTGCATTGGGCGGAGAGAATCGTCGCGACGAGCAGCTCCAGCGGGTTGTGGAAAGCGAGCGAGCACGCGGCATCGGGGTAGGCGCGCTCAAGCGCGGCGAGGATTTTCCGGATGCGCTGGGAGGCCGGGGCAATGGCCATGACGACCCAATTTTACACCACAGAGGCACAGTTGTGCTTCCGTGATTGCCAGCTCCGGTAAACCCCGCTAGAATAAGGTTCACGTTTCCACGACGATGCCAACGACGTTGCCTCCGATTCAAGAACGCCGCAAATTTTCCCGCGGCGAGATACCAGCCCACCTGGCCGTCAGCCTGGTGCAACCGGACCGCTCCATCGCCGCCAACGGCGTCAACTTCAGCGACGGCGGGTTGTGCCTGCGGCTGCAGCAGGCGCTGGAAGTCCGCTCCACGATCCGCCTGCAGCTGGCTCCCGGCAGCGCCGGCCCGCCCCGGACCTTCAAACCGGTGGAATGCGCCGCCCGCGTCGCCTGGGTGATCCAGCGGCTCGATTTGCGGGATGCGCCGCCGTTTGTCTTTGACGTGGGGATCGAGTTCATCGATCCGCCGCCGCTGATCCGGCAACTGTTGGGGCGCGGCAGCCGGCTCGCTGAGCTGAAGCGCCCTCCGGTGCAAGCCAAGGGGCTGGAGCCTTCCACGGTGCGCGGCCGCACGTACGCTCCCCGCCTGGAGCGTGTCGCGAACCATGCGCAGCGGTGGCACCTGGTGGTGATGGTGGACGGCGTGCCGTGCTTCAGCGGCCACTACGGCTCTGAGCGGGAAGCGGTCACGGCCTGGACGCAGTTCAAGCGCCGGGAAGCCCGGCGGTAAGCTATGGCGAACATTCGCATCGAACCGCAGCTCGCGGTGCTGCTGGACAACCGGCCCGGGGTGTTGGCCCGCACCTGCCAGGCGCTGGCGAAAGCGAAGATCAACCTGCGCGCGCTGTCGGTCATCGATACCATCGACCACGCGATTGTCCGCATGGTGGTGGACCGGCCGGCCGATGCCGAGCAGGTGCTGACGAAGCTGCCCGCCACCGTGCATCGGCGCGACGTAGTGTTCATCGATGTTCCCAACGAGGTCGGCGCGCTGGCCACGATCGCGGAGCGGCTGGCCGAGGCCGGCATCAACATCGAATACGCGTACTGCACCGTCTCTCCCTCGCAGCCTGGCGGGGCGCTGGTGCTGCGGACCAGCGACCTCGAAGCGACCATCAACGCCCTCAGCTAACTTGACGAAACATCCCCCTTCGGGGCATGAGACGTGGGGCGTGGGGCAAGAGAAAACTGTTTCCATGCCCCGTGTCTCCCGCCCCGTGCCCCTGAGTGCTGCAAAGATGCTGCAATGAAGGCTGTCGTCTTCCGTCAACATGGTGGTCCGGAAGTACTCGAGTATGCCGACGTCCCGGAGCCTGCCGTCAGCGCCGGCCAAGCGCTCGTGCGCGTCAAGGCGTGCGCGCTCAACCACCTCGACTTGTGGATCCGGCAGGGCATCCCTGCCTACCGGATCGCGCTGCCGCATATTTCAGGTTGTGACGTCGCCGGCATCGTGGAGCGGGTCGGCCATGGGGTGACGTCGCTGCGCGCCGGTGCGCGGGTGGTGTTGATGCCCGGGCTGAGTTGCGGGGCCTGCGACGCCTGCCGCGCGGGAGTGGACAACCGGTGTGTTTCCTATGGGATCCGTGGGGCGGCGACCGACGGCGGCTACGCCGAATTCGTCGTCGCCGAAGCACGCGATGCCTACCCGCTGCCTGATGCCGTAGGGTTTGAGGAGGCCGCGGCGTTCCCGCTGGTCTTCTTGACCGCCTGGCACATGCTCGTGACGCGCGCAGGCCTGCGGGCGGGCGAAACAGTCTTGGTGCAAGCCGCGGGCAGCGGCGTCGGCCATGCCGCGGTCCAGATCGCCAAGCATCATGGCGCCCGCGTGATCGCCACCGTCGGATCCGACGACAAGATCGCCAAGGCCTCGGCTCTCGGAGCCGATGCGGTCATCCAGCATGAGCGTGAAGACATCCAATCCGTCGTGGGCCAGCTGGCCGGCCCTGCCGGCGTGCAGGTTGTGTTCGAACACGTCGGTCCGGCGACATTCGAGCGCAGCCTGAAGGCGTTGGCCAAAGGGGGCCGGCTGGTCATCTGCGGGGCCACGTCCGGCCCTACGACGCCCCTGGATCTGCGCTACGTGTTCTCCCGGGAGCTCACGATCCTTGGCTCGATGATGGGCACCCGCCGGGAGTTCGAGACACTCCTACCGCTGCTGGGTACCCGGCTGCATCCGGTCGTCGATACGGTGTTTCCGCTGAAGGAGGCTCGCGCGGCCCAGGAACGCATGGCCCGCCGGGCGGTGTTCGGCAAGCTCGTCCTGGCCCCCTAACCGTCCTGCCTGCCTAGTTTTTTCCTTCCCGATCAGGCATACTTTAACCGTCCAACTGATAAGACCCTGCCGACAGGCGGGGAAGGGCAAACTCTTCGAGAGAGGGGGACGCAAAGCCACGGGCCCTCGTCTCCGCCATGCGGCGGGGAACGGGTAGCCGGGTTGCCGGTGGGAGCGTGAGCCGACGAGCCCTAGCAATCTCGGGGCTCGTCGATTTGTTTCAAGCTCACGACAAGGGGATCATGCGCACACAGCACGTGGGATCTCGAACGCACCGCGGAGCTTCTCGCGGCTTTTCGATCATCGAGCCGTTGTTTGCCATCGGCGTCATCGTCGTCGCCGGTACCTGGCTCCTTGCTGCCTACCATTCCGGCATCCACCTCGCGGAGCTGTCCAACGAACGCTCCGTCGCCCTCAATGACCTGCGCGACATGGCCGAGCGCATCCGCTCCAGCCCCTACAACGCGAACTTGCCGGTACTCTTTCCGGATGGGACCAGCGGAGACGGGGCCATCGGGGCGGGCACGGATGTCGGCACCGGGGCCGACCAGTACCCCCGCATCGTCGGGATTGATACTACCGGCGACACCATCCCCGACTACACGCTCCTCAATGAACAGATCACCGTGACGTTCCGGGACCAGAACGGCAACGTCTTCGCCGGGACCGCGGCCCAAAAGCAGGCGGCGATCGCGGCCCAGATCCAGGCGCGCAACCCCCTGCAAGTGATCGTGACCGTCACGTGGGACAACCGGGGACGGCAGATGACGCGCACGCTCTCCACTGTGAAAGCGAGCTGACCATGACGCGGCGCCGCAGCGGGTTTACGCTTGTGGAAACGATGGTCGCCGGGACGATCTTCCTTTCCATGAGCCTGATCGCCACGCTGTGGCTGACCGGCGTGTCGGACGTCTGGTGGACGACGAACACACAAAGCCACGTGCGCCAGCAGGCTCATCAAGCGGTGGCCCGCATGGCCGACGAGCTGCGCTTGGCTACGCGCACCGCCGCGGCCAGCCCGCCCAACTTGGCCGTGCCGGCCGTGCCCAACAACACCAGCATGACGTTCTACTTGCCGGCTGACACCAACGATGCCAATACGACGATCGTGGATGCCATCGGTGAGATCGAGTGGCCAAACCCTGCCGTCCCCATCCAGTACGTCTATGTGCCCGCCTCGCGGCAGGTGCAGCGCGTGCAGGGCGGCCAAATCACGATCCTGGCGACTGATGTGCAAGCCGCGCGCTTCGACGACGTGACGACCGACCCGACCTTGAGCCTGGATGAAGTGCGGATCAGCTTGACGGTGCAGCGGGTGACGCCTCAGCAGCGGACGGTGACCGCCACGTCCACGGAAATCATTCGCGCGAGGAATTAACGTGAACGCCGACCGGAGGGAGACGATGAGCAACCGCCGCGGACAGACCATGGTGCTGGCGTATGTGGCCGTCTTCGTCATCACGGTGCTGGGGGGCTCGCTGCTCAACCACAGCCTGACCAGCACGCGTCATAACGACATCGACCAGCTCTACAGCGAAACCTTTTACCTCACGGAGGGCGGGGTCGAGGACGCCTCGGCCAAATTCGCCCAAGCGATCGCCAACTTCCAGGTCGATGCCAACACCGTCCGCTATCCGGCGGTCGGCTCCCTGGTGACGACGTTCGCCTCCGGCGGCACCGCCTCCTCGGTCATTACGGAAGCGGAACCAGCGCCCCGCACCATCGTCGATCCGGACGACACCGCGGTCTTCGTCAAAAACTATGAAATCGTCACGACCGCCCAGCATCCCTTGAACGCGAATATTTCGGTGACGCTCCACCAGGTCGTGGGACGCCGCATCATTTACACGTTCCAGCACGCGGTCTTCTACGACGCCGATTTGGAGTGGCTCCCCGGCCCCAACATGACGCTCAGCGGCCGCGTCCACAGCAACAGCGACATGTATCTGGGCACGCACAACATCCTCACGGTCGACAGCGAATATCTGCGCGCGGTGGGCAGCATCTATAACCGCCGCAAGGACAGCACGCAGGACATGAACGGCTCGGTGCAGATCTTGAAAGCCGGCTCTAGCCCGGCGACGTATCCGGTCATGAGCATCGACAGCAGCAGTCCGACCTGGTTCGCCGATTCGCAGACGACGTGGAGCGGCACGGTGAAAAGCGGGGTCCACGGAGTTGTGAAGCGCTCGGTTCCGGTTGTGGGCTCGACCCAGCCCGGCGGGTACTACGACACCAATGCGGACGTCAAGGTCGTCAATGGGACGCTGACCAAGGGCGGCGTGACGCTGATGGATGGCAGCAATCCGGCCTGCAATACGGATACGACGTACTGCGTTCCGCCTGGCACCATCACGACCGTCACCACCATGAAGAACAACCGGGAGAATGCATACGTACGGATGACCAACATCGATATCGGCAGGCTGGGCGGCGGCACGTACGGCGGCAAGACGTATCCGAGTCAGATGCCCGCGAACGGGCTCGTGTACGCGACGCGCGACGATGCGCCGTCTGGTCAACAGCCCGGCGTTAGGCTCGTCAACGGTTCCGAGGTGAAGCGGGCGGGGGGTCTGACGGTGGTCTCGAATGATCCGGTGTACGTCCAGGGCAACTACAACACGGTGTCGAAGAAGCCCTGTGCCGTCATCGGCGATGCCATGAATTTGCTTTCCAACAACTGGAACGATGCGAACAGCGCGAGTTCGCTCAGTAGCCGTCCTGCGACCGGCACGACGATCAACGCGGCGTTCATCGCCGGCATCAACACCACGACGACCGGCCAGTACAACGGCGGCCTGGAGAACTACCCGCGGCTGCACGAGAAATGGGATGGCCAAACGTTGACGATCCAAGGCTCGTTCGTGTCGTTGTGGAACAGCCAGATCGGCACCGGCCCCTGGTCGTATGGTGGCATGCAGTACACCGCGCCGATCCGCAACTGGGCCTGGGACACATCCTTCGGCAGCGGCACGAACCTGCCGCCGTTTACGCCATGGTCGGTCGAGATGGATCGGGGGGCGTGGTGGCGGCAGTAGCGCCGCCGCTTGACGCTCCGCGCGGTTTTCGATAAGCTATATCGGTCATGTCCCTCCAAGGGAAGCGCGTCGCCATCCTCGTGGAAGACCTCTACCAAGACCAGGAAGTCTGGTATCCCTATTACCGCCTGAAGGAAGCCGGTGCCGAAGCTGTCTTCATCGGCACCGGCAAACCTGAATACCGGGGCAAGTACGGGTATCCGCTCCTCCCGCACGTGACGGCGGACCAGGTCTCCGCCGCGCAATTCGACGGCATCATCGTGCCGGGCGGCTATGCGCCGGATCTGCTGCGCCGCCACCCGGCGGTCCTTCAACTCGTCCGTGAGGCGTCCCAACAAGGCAAAGTCATTGGAGCGATCTGTCATGCAGGCTGGGTGCTGTGTTCCGCCGATGTCTTGCGCGGAAAAACGGTGACATGCTTCTCGGCGATCCGGGACGACGTCGTCAACGCCGGGGCCACCTTTGTCGACCGGGAGGTTGTCCGAGACGGTAACCTGATCACCTCGCGCAAGCCAGATGATCTGCCCGCCTTCATGCGCACGTTCCTTGACGCCTTGGAAGCGCCCGCACGGCCCCTGACCCATGGGCGCTCATCCAAGGCGAAGCTCGCCGTCCGCCGCTAAGGCGCCGCTTTCTTCGTCATCCTTCCGGCGTCAGCCGCCGCCGAATATCTTGACAGAATTGGTAGGATATTCTACACTAGAAAACGGCATGAGACTCTCCACGCGTTCCACCTACAGCATGCGCGCGCTGGTCGAGCTCGCCCTCATGGGCGGGCGCGCTCCGATGTCTGCCGCGCGCATCGCCAAGCGCCAACACCTCTCGATTGCGTACCTTGAGCAGCTGCTGCACCGCCTCAAGCAGCAGCGCCTCGTGCGCAGCGTGCGCGGCCCTAAAGGCGGCTATCTGCTCGCCAAGGCCCCGCAGCAGATCACGATGGCGGATGTGGTCCGGGTGTTGGATGGGATCGCCGGGCCCGAGCCAGGCCGCCGGCCCAACGGGGCGCGCCAGGCTGCGGGCAACGGCCACGGCCGGCGTACCGCCCGCGGCCACGAGACCGGGGATGGGCAACGGCACGCGCAGCGGATCGCCCAAGCGGTGTGGCGCTGCGTCCATGAGCGGTTGACGGAGTCGTTGGGCACGGTGACCTTGCAGGATCTGTGCGACGAGGCTCGCGCGCTCGACGGTGAGCCGCTGGACCACCGGTATGTCTTTCACATTTAAGCGGCATGACGAAGGCTTACGCACGAACGACGTTGTTACGTCGGTTGAAACAACAGAAGGAGGACGATCGACGTCGACGCAGTCAAGCGATTTGGCGGAAATTGAGACGTCTGAAGGCGTTTCGGCAAGCGAAGACGGTGTGCTGTTACGTCGCGCTGCCGTATGAAGTGCAAACGTGGCGGATGATTGAAGCAATGCTGGCGAATGGCAAACGAGTGGCAGTGCCGGTGATGCGGCCTCGGACAAAGCGCTTGTGGCTCTCCGAGGTGCGCAACCCGACGACCGAATTGGCCCGGGGGGCCTTCGGCGTCTGGGAGCCGCGCCGTGCCGTTTATCGGCCGGTGCGGCTGCGCGACGTGGACCTGGTGGTGGTGCCGGGCGTCGGGTTCGACCGGCGCGGGCACCGGCTGGGCCACGGGCACGGCTATTTCGACCGGTTCCTCGCACGCGTGCCGCGCACAACCCCGACCGTGGGGTTGGCGTTTCGGTTCCAGCTTATCGACCGTCTGCCCGCCCACGCGCACGACCGCGCCGTCAAGACGATCCTCTCCGCCTAACCCCAACGGCTGCCCACTGTGCAGCCGGCGGGTCGGCACGTCCCTACAAGCAGTCTGATGAAGCGTGAGGTGGAGCGATGATGGGGTGGTTACTCGCATGCGTCCTGATCGGCGCAGCGACCTTCCTCGGCGGCTATTGGCTGCGGACGTTACGCGGCCGCAAGTCACTGGCCAGCGCCGAGCTGAAATCCCAGCAAGTGCTGGAAGAAGCCGGCCGCCAGGCTGAAGCCCTGGCGAAGCAAGCGCAGTTGGAGGCGAAAGAGCACCTCCATACGCTTCGGCAGGACTTCGAAGAGAAAACGAAAGAGCGCCGCAATGAGTTGAGCCAGTTGGAAAAGCGGCTCCATCAGCGCGAAGAGCTGCTGGACCGCAAGCTGGACCTGTTGGACCGGAAGGAAAAGGATTTGACCGACCGCGACCGGCAGCTCGGCGGCCGGGAGCAGGCGCTCAAGACTAAAGATGATCAGCTCGCCCAATTGATCGTCGAAGAAAAAGAGAAGCTCAAAACCGTCTCCAACCTCTCGATGGACCAGGCGAAGCAGCTGCTGCTCTCGCGCATCGAGCAGGAATGCCGCGGCGAGGCCGGCTCGGTGATCAAGCAGGTGGAGGAAGACACCAAGCGCGACGCCCAGATGCTCTCGAAGCGCATCCTGGTCGAGACCATGCAGCGCTGCGCGGCGGAATTCACCGTCGAGTCGACGACCGCGGTCGTCCAGCTCCCGAACGAAGAGATGAAAGGCCGCATCATCGGCCGCGAGGGGCGCAACATCAAGGCCTTCGAGCTGGCCACCGGCGTGGACCTCATCGTCGACGATACGCCGGACGTGGTGACGCTCTCCTCGTTTGATACGGTCCGGCGTGAAGTGGCGCGGCAGTCGCTGGAGCGGCTGATGTCCGACGGCCGCATCCACCCGGCCCGCATCGAAGAGGTCGTCGAGAAGGTGCGCAAGGAGTTCGCCCAGCACCTGGAGCAGGAAGGCGAGAAGACGATGCAGGAGCTGGGGTCGCACAACGTGAACCGCGAGCTGATCAAGCTGATGGGCCGGCTGCGCTACCGCACGAGCTACGGGCAGAACGTGCTCATCCATTCGAAAGAGACCGGCTACCTGTGCGGCATGATCGCCGCGGAACTCGGCTTAGACCAGCGGCTGGCCCGACGCTGCGGGTTGTTGCACGACATCGGCAAGGCGGTCAGCCACGAGGTCGAAGGCCCGCACGCCATCATCGGCGCGGAGCTGGCCAAGAAGTATGGGGAAGCGCCCGAGATCGTCCATGCGATCGAGGCGCACCACGAAGACGTGGCGCCGACGACGCTGTACGCGGTGCTGACGATCGTGGCGGACTCCATCAGCGGCTCGCGCCCGGGCGCGCGTGGCGACACGCTGGAAAACTACGTCAAGCGGCTGCAGGCGCTGGAAGCGATCTGCGACTCCTTCCAGGGGGTCGAGAAAGCGTACGCCATCCAAGCGGGCCGCGAGGTGCGCGTCATCGTGCAGCCGGAGCGGGTGACCGACCTGGAGGCGATCGCGCTCTCGCGGGAGATCAAGCGGAAGGTGGAAAGCTCCATCGAATTTCCCGGCCAGATCAAAATCACGGTGATCCGCGAGACGCGCTCCATCGAGTATGCCCGGTAAATGAAGATTCTCGTCGTCGGGGACATCGTGGGGCGGCCGGGGCGGGCGATCATGGATCGCGAGATCATCCGGCTGCGCGACGAGTACAAGTTGGACCTAGTGATCGCCAACTGCGAGAACGCGGCGGCCGGGGCCGGTATTACCCGCAGCGTGGCGGACGAGCTGTTCCGCGCGGGCGTGGACGTGCTGACCTCGGGCAACCATGTCTGGAAGCTGAAAGAAGCGTATGAGCTGCTCAAGCTCGATCCCCGCGTCATTCGCCCGGCCAATTATCCGAACGGCGCGCCGGGCTCAGGCTCGACGGTGGTAGAGACGCTCGGCGGGCAGAAAGTGGGCGTCTTGAACGTCATGGGCCGCGTCTTTATGGAGCCGCTGGACTGCCCGTTTCGCACGGCGGAGCGGGAGCTGGAGCGGCTGCGGCTGGTGACGCCGGTCATCGTCGTGGACATGCACGCGGAGGCCACGAGCGAAAAGGTGGCGATGGGCTGGTTCCTCGACGGCAAAGTTTCGGTCGTGTTCGGCACGCACACCCACATTCCCACCGCGGATGAACGGGTGCTGCCGAAAGGCACCGCATTCATCACCGACATCGGGATGACCGGCCCCTACGACTCGGTCATCGGCCGGCGGGTCGACCAAATCCTGCAGCGGTTTCTCTCGAACCTGCCGATGCGCTCCGAGGTGGCTGATGGCAACATCCAGCTCCACGGTTTGATCATCGAGGTGCATCCCACGACCGGCAAGGCCAGCTCGGTGCAGCGGATCAAGAGGACATTGGATGGGACCGTTCGAGATCAGTGAGGCCGTGCCAAGCGCGCGCGGCGCGTCCTCCGGGCTGGCCCCGGATGGCGCCAAGCCGCTGAGCGTCGGCGAGGTCGTCTTGCGCATCAAAGCGCTGATCGAGCGGCAATTCCCGGCGCCGATCTGGATTGAGGGCGAGCTGTCGAATTGCAGCTATCCCACGTCTGGCCACATCTATTTCTCCCTGGTCGACGAGCAGGTGAGCGACCGGTTCGGCCAGCGGCTCATGCTGCCGTGCGCGTTTTTCAAAGGCGCAAACCAGCACCTGAAGTACCGTCTGGAAGACGGGATCAAAGTGCTCTGCCTGGGGCAGATCACGACCTACGAGGGCCGGGGGCAATACCAGCTGCGCGTGCTACGGGTGGAGCCCAAGGGTGTGGGCGCGCTACAACTGGCTTTCGAACAGCTCAAAAAGCGCCTGAAGGCGGAAGGGCTCTTTGAGCCTTCCCGCAAGCGCCCCATCCCCAGCCTGCCGCAGCGGGTCGGCATCATTACATCAGCGACAGGCTCGGCAATTCATGATATGGTGAGCAAGTTACGGGGGCACTTCTACGTCGCCATCCTGCCGGTCAAGGTGCAGGGGGAGGGCGCGGCGGCCGAAATCGCTCACGCGCTCGATCTCGCGAACCGGCTGCGGTTGGCGGATGTGCTTATCGTGGGGCGCGGGGGCGGCAGCATCGAAGACTTGTGGGCCTTCAACGAGGAGCCGGTCGCGCGGGCCATTGCGCGCTCCGCCATCCCGGTGATCTCCGCGGTCGGGCACCAAGACGACTGGACCATCGCGGATTACGTCGCCGACCTGCGCGCCTCGACGCCCACCGACGCCGCGAAAGGTCTGGTGCGCGAGCGGGAGGTGCTCTTCGAGCAAAGCCGCCTGCTGCTGCAGCAGCTGCTCGACGGCATGCGCACACACCTCGACGACCAGGTCCAACAGCTTGGGACGCTCAGCGCCAGGCTGCAGCTGCTGCACCCGATGCATCAGCTGGAGCGGATGGCGCAGCGCAGCCAGGAGCTGCAATCGCAGCTCGTGTACGGCATGCGCGCCACGCTCTCAAGCGCCGAGCAGCGGCTGCAGGGATTGGCCGGACGGTTGCAAGCACTCAGCCCGCTGGCGGTCTTGGCGCGCGGCTACAGCATCACGCTGCGGCTGCCCCAGCGGCGCGTACTCACGAGCGCCGAGGGGCTGGGTATCGGCGACCAACTGGAGACGCTGTTGGCGGAAGGACGCGTGATCAGCACGGTGGCGCAGACACTGCCACCCGAACGAACGGACGGGCATGGCGCAGACGCATGACGCGAAAGACGTCAAATACGAAGAAGCGCTCAAGCGGCTGGAAAAGCTAGTTGGGGAGCTGGACCGCTCCGAGCTCGATTTGGAAACCCGCCTAAAGAAATTC
>PCVX01000103.1:20965-37259 GCA_002796105.1 Candidatus Omnitrophica bacterium CG11_big_fil_rev_8_21_14_0_20_63_9
TCGATGACGGTAGCGACGAAACCCTCACCTCAGACCAAGACGCGACGGCTTGAGCAGCTCGCGATCCTCGTGGATCAGGCGCTAGAGCGCCTGCTTCCCGATGCGACCGCGGTGCCGCCCATCGTCCATGAAGCCATGCGCTACTGCGTCCTCGGCAGGGGCAAGCGGTTTCGGCCGCTGCTGTGCCTCGGGGCGGCCGAGGCGGTTGGGGCTCAGGCCCGCCAGGCGCTGCCGGTCGCCTGCGCGCTGGAGCTCGTCCATACGTATTCGCTCGTGCACGACGACTTGCCGGCGATGGATAACGCGGATGAGCGTCGCGGGCAGGCGACGTGCCACCGCAAGTTCGGCGAAGGGAACGCGATCCTCGTTGGGGATGCGCTGCTCACGCTGGCGTTCGAGGTCTTAGGGCGCAACGGCACGCCGAACGGACTCGAGATCGTGCGGATCATCAGCCATGCGTGCGGCACGACCGGGCTGATCGGCGGCCAAGTGCTTGATCTACAGGCGGCCAGCCATACGCTGGCCTCGGCCGCGAAAGCGCTGACCGACATCGCACAGCGCAAAACCGCCGCGCTCATCGCCGCCAGCGTCGTCACCGGGGCCTTGGCCGGCGGAGCGAACGCGAACCAGGTCCGCGCCGCCCAACGCTATGGGCAAGACCTCGGGCTGGCGTTCCAGTTGATCGATGACATGCATGACCAGGATGGACTCGCTGCGGCGATGGGGGTGGACGCGGCGCGCGATGAGGCGCACAAGCTCATCAGTCGGGCTGTGAAAGCCCTTGAGCCCTTCGGCCGCCGCGCGGACATGCTTCGGCAGATGGCCGACTGGCTGGAATCCACATCGGAGCGTGCCCCGACCCGATGAGTGTTCTCCAAGAGATTGACCGCCCGCGCGACATCAAGTCGCTGACGCCGGCGCAATTGGCCGCCCTGGCCCAAGAAATCCGCGAAGAAATCCTCCGCACGATCTCCACGCTCGGCGGCCACCTCGCCTCCAGCCTCGGCGCGGTCGAGCTGTGCCTAGCGCTCCACTACGTCTTCGATGCGCCGGATGACCAGCTGGTGTGGGATATGGGTTACCAGGCTTTCGCCCACAAGCTCATCACCGGACGGCGCGAGCGCTTCCACACCCTGAAGCAGTTCAAGGGGCTCTCCGGCTTCAGCCATAAAGATGAAAGCCCGTACGATCCTTTCAGCTCCGGCCATGGCGGCACCGTGCTCTCCACCGCGCTGGGTTTGGCGATGGCGCGGGATCAGGTGCAGGGTGCGCACGATGTCGTGGCGATCATCGGCGATGCGAGCCTCGGCGAGGGGATGGCGCTTGAGGCGCTCAACCACATCGGGCATCTCAAGCCCAACCTGCTGGTGATCCTGAATGACAACCGCATGTCGATCGCGCAGCCGGTCGGGGGCCTCAGCCGCTATCTGAACCGCATCATCACCAACCCGATCTACAACCGCATCCGCGGCGAGATCGAGCAGCTGATGGAGCGCTTGCCCCACGGCTCGCGGCTGATCCGCCTTGGCAAGAAGGTCGAAGAGTCGCTGAAGGGGCTGCTGGTGCCTGGGCTGGTCTTCGAAGAACTGGGCTTCCGCTACGTCGGTCCGATCAATGGCCACAGCCTGCCGGAGCTCATCGCGACGCTCAAGAACCTGCGCCGCCTGAAAGGGCCGATCCTGTTGCATATCTCGACGCTGAAAGGAAAAGGCTACCGGTTTGCGGAAGACGATCCCGAGCGGTTCCATAAGACCGAACCGTTTGATCTGAAAACCGGCCAGCCCAAATCGGCTCCCTCGCTGCCGGTGCGGCTGTTTGGCAAGCCGGCTGCAGCGCCCGCCGAGACGTTCACCGATGCGTTCAGCGACGAGCTGATCCGCCTTGGCCAAACCAACAGCCGGCTGGTCGCCATCACCGCGGCGATGCCCGAAGGGACCGGCGTGTCCGAGTTCGCCAAGCATTTCCCGGAGCGGTGCATCGATGTGGGCATGGCCGAGCAGCATGCGCTGGGTCTGGCGGCGGGCTTGGCGCGCGGGGGTGCGCGCCCCATCGTCGCGATCTACTCCACCTTTTTACAGCGTGCCTACGATCAGATCATGCACGAGCTGTGCTTGCAGGAGCTGCCTGTGATCCTGGCAATCGACCGCGCCAGCCTCGTCGGGGAAGATGGGCCAACGCATCACGGTGTGTTCGACGTGGCGTACCTGCGCGTGCTGCCCAACCTGCGCGTGCTCTCGCCGAAAGATCCCGCAGAGCTGCGGCTGATGCTGCAGTGGGCGCTGCAGCAGGACCGGCCGGTGGCGCTTCGGTATGCGAGGGGCGGCATCATCTGCGGCACTCCGCGCCCGCCGGTACCGATCGCGCTCGGCAAGGCCGAGCTGCTCAGAGATGGCAAGGACCTCGCGCTCGTGGCGCTTGGCAGCCTGGTGTATCCTGCGCTGGCGGTGGCTGAGGCGCTGGGCCGCAGCGGGGTCGAGGCGATGGTGATCAACGCCCGCTTCGTCAAGCCGCTCGATGAGGAGATCCTCAAGCAGGCCGCCGCGACCGGAGCTATTGTGACGCTCGAGGAAGCGCAAATCGCCGGCGGATTTGGCAGCGCGGTCTCAGAAGCGCTGGGTGCGCTGGGCGTGTCGGCGCTTCCGCATCTACGCATCGGGCTGCCCGACGCGTTCGTCGAGCATGGCAAGCGCTCCGAACTGCTGCAGTTGACGCATCTTGACCCGCAGCAATTGATCCAGCGAGTTCATCAGTGGTATGCATCGGTCAGACCCTCTGCGTCAGAATCGCTGCGCGTCTTAACCCACCCCTCCTAACGCGGTTTACGTATGAGTGTCCGTGTTCGTTTCGCCCCAAGTCCTACCGGCAAGCTCCACGTCGGCTCAGCCCGCACCGCGCTCTTCAACTGGCTCTTCGCCAGGCACGAGCAGGGCACCTTCATCTTGCGCATCGAAGATACCGACCAGAAGCGCTCCAATCCGGAATTCCTCAAGGACATCTACGCCAGCCTTGAATTCCTGGGCATCAAAGCCGATGAAGGCCCGCTTTTCCAAAGCCAGCGGATGGCGGTCTACCAAGAGCACGCCCAGCGACTACTGAAGGAGGGCAAGGCGGTGCAGCGGGACGGCGCGGTGATGTTCCCCGTCAGCCCGCAGCAGGTCACCTTCAAGGATCTGCTGCGCGGCGACATCACGGTGGACACGACGCTCTTTGAAAACCTCGTCTTGATGAAATCAGACGGCACACCCACGTACAACTTCGCGTGCGTGGTGGATGACGCGCTGATGAAGATCTCGCACGTGATCCGCGGCGACGACCACATTGCCAACACGCCCAAGCAGGTGGTCCTCTATCGCGCGATGGATTTTCCGCTGCCGGTCTTCGCGCACATCCCGCTGATCGTGGGCGCGGACCGCGCGCGGCTGTCCAAGCGCTTCGGCGCCACGTCGGTGGATGAGTACCGGCAGGTCGGCTATCTGCCTGACGCGTTCTTCAATTATTTGGCACTGCTGGGCTGGGCTCCTGGCGGCAACCGGGAGATGGTGCCGCCGTCCGAAATCATCCAGCTCTTTGACCTAACGAGAGTGCGCAAGGCCGCGGCCCAGTTCGATCAGCGCAAGCTGGATTGGCTCAACAGCCAGTACATCAAACAGACCCCGCCGGCGAAACTCGCCGAACTGCTGGCCGAACGGTTGATTGCCAAGGGATTGCTGCCGACCTCGTACGACCGCACATGGCTGACACGGGTCGCCGCGGTCGTGCAGGACCGCATGCGCGTGCTGGAAGACATCGAAGAGGAGCACGTGTTCTTCTTTCAGGACCCGCCCGAGTATCAGGCCGAGGCGGTCGCCCAGCACGTGCGGCGGGACGGGGTGGCGGCTCACTTGCTGGCGCTGCGCGAGCGGCTCAGCGGGCTGGCGAATTTCGAGACCGCTACCGTCGAGGAAGCCACGCGGGCGTTCGTCGCAGAACAGGGGTTGCAGCCGAAGGAACTGATTCATCCGATCCGGGTGGCGGTCACCGGCCGCGCGGTCAGCCCGCCGCTGTTTGAGACGATGTCGATCATCGGCAAGGAGAAGGTGCTGCGCCGGCTGGAGTATGCGGGGACGCAACTGGTGGCGGGGTGACGATGCAGGAGCAGCGGCGGCACGTGCGGGTGGCTTCACCGGTGATGCTCGAGTTTCCGAACCCGGACACGATGAAGACCGAGCGCAGCTATACCCAGGACATCAGCGAAAGCGGCATGCGATTTCCCACGGCGGTGAAGCTGTCCATCGGCCAGGAGCTGGCGATGACGATGGAGCTGCCGTTTCGCGAGGCCACGATGCACGCGACCGGGGAAGTGATGTGGATCCGGGAGGTGTCACGGCTCGGGGCGCCCCAGTACGAAGTGGGCGTGCGCTTCCGCTGGATCCAGGACCCGGACCGGCAGCGCCTGGCCCGCCACCTCGCCGGCCTGTTCACCCATCGGGTGTGATATAATTTCAGCCCTTCCAACGTCCATCCATTGGCGGATGGTGTAACGGTAGCACAGCAGATTCTGGAGCTGCGACCGAGGCCGGGTACCCACGCCGCAGGCATGGGTGGCCGAAAGAAGTGCCGGAGCGCGCAGCGCGACGGCCTTGTCTAGGTTCGAATTCTCATTGGCCCCAGTTGACAATTTAACAGTCCCATCTTTGGCGAGTGGTGTAACGGTAGCACAGCAGATTCTGGATCTGCTTGTCTAGGTTCGAATCCTAGCTCGCCAGCCATTCCTTATGCGACTCCCCACCTCTTTTCAAGAGCGAATCCGCCGCCTCCGCGTCGAGGTTCAAACGTTACATCCTGCGCGGCAGGTCGCGCTGGGTTATCTGTTCTACATGGTGATCGGCTGGCTACTCCTCTGTTTGCCATGGATGCACCAGGCACAAGGCTTGCACCCCCTCGATCATCTCTTCACATCGATGTCTGCTTTGTCGACTACCGGGCTGGTTACGATCAGCACCTCGGACAGTTACTCCTGGCTCGGAGAGTTTGTGGTTCTGCTCCTCATCCAGATCGGGGGCATCGGCTACATGACGTTTGGTTCGTTTCTCGTGCTGGGGAAATCGGAGACGCTGCCGCCGGAACACGCCGGCATCGCCCGGACGGCCTTCGGGTTGCCTGCCTCTTTTCCTCTTGCCATCTTCATTCGGAATTTGATCCAATTCACGATCATCGTGGAGGCGATCGGCGCCATATTTTTGTATAGCAATTTTCGCAGCATCGGCTTGCCGGTAGGACACGCGGTGTGGAGCGCTATTTTTCACAGCATCTCATCTTTCTGCACCGCAGGGTTCGGCCTCTATAACAACAGCTTTGAGTCGTACGTCGGGCACGTGGAAATCAATCTTGTCATCGCGGTGCTCAGCTATTTGGGGGCCATCGGCTTTATCGTCTGGACCGATGTCTGGGGTTTTGTCAACAACCGGCGGGCGCATCTGCTGTCGCTTACCAGCAAGGTCATCTTGTCGGCTACCGCCGGGCTGGGCATGATCGGCACCTTGCTGCTGCTCTCCAATGAACCGGCCATTCATGCGCTGCCGGCGTCCCAGCAGCTGCTCGCCGCATTTTTTCAGACCATGACCGCCCAGACGACCGTCGGGTTCAATACGATCCCGATTGCTCCGCTGTCGAAAGCAGCCATCCTGTTGATCACCGCCCTCATGATCATCGGGGCCTCCCCGGCAGGCACCGGAGGCGGCTTGAAGTCCACGACGTTTGGCACTATTCTTGGGGTCATCTGGAGCCTGCTTCGGGGCCGTCGAGAGGTTCGCCTGTGGAATCACCCTGTTGCGACGGAAAGTATTCTCGCTGCGACCGCAGCGCTCGGCTTGTATATCTTCTTCTTGTTCGTCGGCACCTATTTGCTCGAAATGACGCAAATGTCGCTTTTTGACCAGAACCTTTTTGAAGCCGCCTCCGCGCTTGGGACGGTGGGATTGAGCATGGGCATCACCTCATCGCTGACCGCGGCTGGCAAGCTCATTGTCATCGCGCTGATGTACTTCGGACGCGTGGGGCCTGTCACGTTTGGCATAGCGCTCGTGCAGCAGCGTCCCCCTGAGCCGACCGGCTCGGAACCCGTCGAGCTGATAGTTTAAAATCAAGCGGTTAGAAAGGCGTAGCGAAACAGTTTTCGAAGTAGTGCTTTGGAGTACAATAAAGCTCATGATCCGCTCGATGATGTTCAGGATGGCGTTCGTCTCTCTCCTCACGCTCCTAACCCTAGGTGCCGGCATGAAACCGCAGACAACCCCGAACGAGAAGATCCAGATCTTCAACCCTGCGACGAACGCCGTGGAAGCGGTCGATCCCGTCATCAAGTCGGACGCCGAGTGGAAGCAGCTCCTGACGCCGGAACAATACCAGGTGATGCGGCGCAAGGGCACCGAGCGGGCGTTCAGCCGCCAGTGCGCCATCCCGAGCGGCGGCGAGGGCGTCTATGCGTGCGCCGCCTGCGGCACGGCGCTGTTTACCTACGGCACGAAGTTCGAGTCCGGCACCGGCTGGCCGAGCTTTTGGAACGCGATTTCTCCCCTGAACGTGAAGATCGAGTCGGACCGGTCCTTCGGCATGCGGCGGGACGAAGTGCTGTGCGCCCGCTGCGGCTCGCACCTAGGGCACGTCTTCGACGACGGCCCACCACCCACCGGCAAGCGGTACTGCATCAACGCGGTCGCGCTCGTGCTGCAGCCGCAGCGGTGATACCACGCGGATGCTCCTGACCATCGTGCGGGTGCTGCTCGCTCTGGCGCTGTACGTCATCGGCGCCTTCGTCCTGGGTGTGGCGCTCTATCCTGCCGTCCTGTTTACCCAATGCGCCTGGCAATGTCTCACTGATGCGCTCCCATGGCAGCGCACGCTTGGGGTGTGTCTGGCCGCCGGGACAGGCTACTTCATCTTCGGCTTCAGCTTGATGTTCGTGGCAGCGGCGCTGCGGTGGGTCTTCCGGTTGGATCTCACGGAAGGCGAATATCCGCTGGCCTCGCTGGGGATGCTACGCTGGTACATCGCCAATGCGCTCCAGTTCATCGTTTGGAGCGTGTTCGGCGATTTTCTGTTGTTGACCCCGTTCGCGTCGCTCTTCTACCGGCTCATGGGCGCGAAGCTGGGGCTTAACGTGCAGATCAACTCGAAGTACTGCGCGGATCTATCGCTGCTGGAGATCGGCGATAACGCGGTCATCGGCGGCCATGCGACGGTGATCGCCCACTCGATGGAATCCCGCGGATTGATCCTCAAGAAAGTCCGTATCGGCCGCGGCGCGATCATCGGGCTCAACGCGATCGTGCTGCCGGGCGTGGAGATCGGCGATCGCGCGGTGGTCGGGGCGGGAGTGTTCGTGCCCAAAGATACCAAGATTCCAGCAGGAACGGTGTATCTCGGAAAGTAGGACGGTGAGCTGCAGCTGCCCTAGGAATCCTTCGGGGCTTTGCCAAGTCGGTTGAGCTTCATCGACAGTTCGACGACGCGGTCCGCTTGGCGCATCAGCAGCGGGGTGGTCAGCGTCGTGAGGCTGGACACCGATACCGCGATCGGGTACAAGAACGCGCTCGTCACCTGCGTCGCTTCCCCAAGCCTGGCGATGATGAACGAGAACTCGCCGATTTGCGCCAGCCCCAACCCCACCCGAAGCGACGTATCGATCCCGTAGCCTGTCAGCAGCGTCGCCAGCGAGCAACTGGCGACCTTGCCCACGATGGTGGCGATGGTGATCCACACGATTGGCCAGACCGAGTGCGACAGCAATGCCGGGTCGATGAGCATACCGACCGAGACGAAGAAGATGGCGGTGAACATATCCCGGATCGGCTCGGTGTGTTGAATGATGCTAGGTGCCTGCGGCGTTTCGGCGATGATCGCACCGATCAGAAAGGCGCCAAGCGCGACGGACAAACCGAGCTTCGTCCCGGCCAGCGACACCCCGAAACACAGCCCTAGCACGGTGACGACCAGCAGCTCCGAACTGTAAAAACGCGACAGGTAGTTCAGGAGCCGCGGCACGAGTGTGAGACCAAGCACCAGCGTCACCCCCACAAACGCCCCTACCTTCGCGCACGCCCATCCAACTGTGCTGAAGCTGACGCTGCCGGTCGTCGCCAAACCGGAGAGTAGCGCGATGATGACGATCGCCAGCAAGTCTTCAATGATGAGGATGCCGAGGATCACCTGGGCATACCGTTCCTCAATACGCTTCGTTTCGAGCAACACCTTCGCGATGATCGTGGTGCTGGAAATCGAGAGGATTGCCCCGAGGAACAAGCTGTCCATGGAGCTCCAGCCGAAGAGTTGTCCTAGCCAGAAGCCCAGCCCGATCATGAGCAAGATTTCCAATGTCGCAGCCACCGCAGCGACCATCCCCACGCGCAAGAGTTTGCTGACGCTGAATTCCAGCCCGATGCCAAAAAGTAGGAAAATGACGCCAAGCTCGGACAGAGTATGGATACTGGTCAGATCGCTGACAAGCGGGAAGGGTGGGGTGTGCGGGCCGATAATGAGCCCGGCCACGATGTAGCCGATGACAAACGGCAGGTGAAATCGATAGCAAGCCACCATGACGGCGGCGCTGATCGCCATCACGATCGCCATATCTTGGAGCAGCGTCAATTGATGCATCTAGGTCCGAAGCATTCCCTCGAATTGTACCATTTCGGCATGGACGAATGAAACGCTCAAGAAAATTGAGAAACGTCCCCGTTTTCTGTATCCTGACGGGTAATGGCCACGCCTGAAAGTCCGCAGCACGCCGCGCAGGTCCGCCAGGAAATCATGCGCTCGGTCGGCGGTCCGGCCTTCCGGGAGTTCAGCATCGCGTTCACGCTCATGAGTCTCATCCCACTGCTCATCGGCGCCTATGTCTACGCAGCGCGCCTGCTCGCCATCGACATCTTCCGCAGTTGGACCCGCGCGTACCTCCTGCTGGCGGTCGTCTTCGCGCTGCTCGGATTTGTCGTCGGTCGGCGCTTGGTCCAGACGGTGCTGGCCCGGCTGGTGGAGGCGAACATCAAAGTCCGCCAGCATGAACTATTGAAGTCGGGTTTTGTGGCGAACGTCGCCTACGAGCTGCGCCCGCCCCTGGCCGCGGTCCAGCTCTCGCTCAAAAACCTGACCGACGGGCTGCTCGGCTCGCTCAGCGACGCGCAGCGGGAGCTCGTGGCCGATTGCCACATCACCGTGGATCGCTTGACGCGCCTGACGACCGACCTCATCGAGCTCACCGACGTGGAGCAGGGGCGGGAAGGCTTGCAGCTCGATGCGTTTGAGCTGCGCGAGGCGGTCCATGAAGCGGTCCACCGAGGCCGGGCGTACTTCACCTCGCACGAGCTGACCACGGAGTTGCAGCTGCCGAAGGACCCGGTGTGGTTTTTCGGAGACCGCCAGAAATTGATGCAGGCCCTCACGTGCTTGCTCTACCATGCCAGCCGTTCCAGTCCGGTGGGCGCTGCGGTTACCATCGAGCTGCAACCACTGCCGCAAGAGTGGCGGCTCACCGTCGCCCATCCCGTGTCGTCTGGCCAGAGTTCAGCCGACGACGTCCCCGTATCCTTGCAGGGGCTGGGACTGCATCTGGTGAAAGATATCGCTGAGCGCCACCATGGCCGGTACTGGTCGGATGTCGACACTCAGGGGACGGCGCGCTCGATCCTTGCGCTGCCGGTGGTGGAAACGCCGTCGCAACCGCCTTCAGCACAGTCCGCTGGATAATGCACACGATCCGCGTCGTCCTATGGGGAATACTGGTGTGGCTCGTAGGTGGCGCACTCGCGGCCGAGGGCCTGAATCTGAATACCCTCCACCAGACGTGGCCCAAACAGACTGTGCGGGATGTGGAAGTCGATCGGTACCAGGTGCGCTGGCGCCATCGGTTGAGCCGGGCGGATGGGCTGTTCGCCGGCGTGCGATTCCAGGCGCCTACGGACCGGGCGACCACCTGGCGGCTGGCGACAGACTATACCGGCCTTGGTCGCAAGACGCCGGGCGTCACGGCGATCAAAATGCTTGAGGATGCGCCGAACCGCCAGATCATTCAGGTGGACGCCAAGGTGCTCTGGAAGACCATCCGCTTCGTGTTTGAAGTGGAGCACCAGGCACCCCATCGCGTCACGTTCCGGATGGCGAATGCTGCCTTGGGCATCTTTGAGGGGGTATGCGTGCTTGAGGATGCGCCCGGCTCCCAGGAGAGCCAGGGTGGGACGATGGTGGAGCTCTCCACCCGGCTGAAGCCGTCGCATTCGGTGCCGCTGCGCCTGCTGCTGGCTGTTGAGCGGATGACGTTTCTCCAAAGCGCGAAGGAATTCCTGAAGGAGTGCGAGCGGCAGCTCCCGGCCCAAGCCGCCAGCCTTCGTAAGGAACCGACCTCGCGTTGACACTCTGAGGTCGCTCTGCTAAAATTTCCAGGTGCCGAGTCCTGGGCTCGATTTCACCAAGCTTAAGACCTACCCCGCCGGCTCTCGCAAAAGCAAGGTCAACTTCAACGCCTTTGCGCGCGTGTGCCGCAAAGGCGGCACCTTCCGCGAATATCTCGAGTCCCTCCCCAATATCCTGGCGGTCAATGAGTTAAAGGCGATCGTGGATGCCCTCGTGGCCGCCCACGAGCAGCGCAAGACCGTCCTGTGGATGTTCGGGGCGCACGTCATCAAAGTGGGCCTCAGCCCGCTCATCATTGAGCTCATCAAGCGCAAGGTCGTCACCGCCATCGCCATGAACGGGGCTGGGGTCATCCACGACTTCGAGCTGGCATTTATGGGATCGACGTCGGAGGATGTGGCGGCCGCGCTTGCTGATGGCTCCTTCGGGATGGCGGAGGAAACGCACCGGTTCATCAATCAGGCGATCCGGGAGGGTGCGAAGAAGGATTGGGGTCTTGGCCAATCGGTGGGTGCCTTCATCGCCAAGAAACGGCTGCCGTACAAGAACTTGAGCCTGCTGGCCACCTGTCATCAGCTCGGGGTGCCGGCGACGGTGCATGTGGCGATCGGCACCGACATCATCCACCAGCAATCATCCGCGGATGGCGCGGCGATCGGCCAGACCTCGCTAGCCGACTTCCGCCGGCTGGTCGGCGTCGTCTCCACCCTCGGCAACGGCGGAGTGGCCGGCAATATCGGCTCGGCGGTGATCCTGCCCGAGGTGTTCTTGAAGGCGGTGTCCATCTCCCGCAACCTGGGCCATGACGTGAAGAACTTCACCGCGTTTGATTTCGACATGATCCGGCATTACCGCCCCTCGGAAAACGTCTTGAAGCGTCCGACGCTGCTGGGCGGCCGGGCCATCCATGTGACCGGCCACCATGAGCTGCTGGTCCCGCTCCTTGTGCGGGCGGTGATCGAGCGGCTCTGAGCCTGCGCATCCTATGACGCACGCCTCGGCCAATTCGCTACCCAGTTTCATTCCGCGCTTCAAGCGCGCGCGGGTGCTTGTAATCGGCGACCTCATGCTCGATGAGTTCATCTGGGGCAGGGTCAGCCGTATCAGTCCGGAAGCTCCGGTGCCGGTGGTGTGGGTGCAATCGGAGTCGGTAATGCCCGGCGGAGCGGCGAACGTGGCCAACAATATCCGTGCGCTCAGCGGCCAGGTGTCGGTCATCGGAGCGGTCGGCGAGGACCGGTGGGGCCACGCGCTGCTGGAGGATCTGGCATCCCGCAAAATCGATACCAGCGGCGTATTGAAGATCCGCCGTCCGACGACGGTGAAGACCCGCGTGATCGCGCATCATCAGCAGGTGGTGCGGGTGGACCGGGAGCAGCGAGAGCCGCTGCCCGCCTCGCTCGTCGACCGGCTCATTGAACAAGTCAAGAAACACCTCACACGCGTCGATGCGCTCGTCATCGAGGACTACGGCAAAGGCGTCATCACTAGGCCGTTGCTGGAAGCGATCCTCCCGCTTGCCCGGCAGCGGGGCAAGATTATCACGGTGGACCCGAAACAGGAGCATTTCGACCTGTACCAGCGCGTGACCGCGCTGACGCCGAACCGCTCCGAAGCGGGCGAGGCGGTCGGCCGGGAACTGGAAAGCAACGCCGATGTGCGCCGCGCCGGGCTGGAAATCCTGCAGCGCCTTGAGGCGGACGGGCTGCTCATCACGCTCGGCGAGGACGGCATGGCGCTCTTTGAGCAAGGCGGCCGGCAGACGATAATCCCCACCGTCGCGCAGGAAGTGTTCGACGTGGCGGGCGCGGGCGACACGGTGATCGCGACGTTTACGCTCGCGCTGGCCAGCGGGGCGTCGATGGAGCAGGCCGCGCGGCTCGCCAACTACGCGGCAGGGATCGTCGTTGGCAAGCTTGGGGTGGCGACCGCCGGTCCGGAAGAGCTGAGCGCCACGTTGCGCTCGCGCCGCGGCGTGGTGGCGCCTCGCCGGTCAGCCCGGCGGGCGTAATGGCGGTGCTGGTTGTAATTCCGGCGCGCTACGGCTCGACGCGGTTTCCCGGCAAGCCGCTGGCCATGATCGCGGGCAAGCCGATGATCCAGCACGTGTATGAGGGGGCTGCAGCGTCAGGAGCTGACGAAGTGGTCGTCGCCACGGATGACGAGCGCATCCGCCAGGCGGTCGAGCGCTTTGGCGGCAAGGTGGCGATGACCAGTCCAGAGGCGCGCAGCGGCACCGACCGGGTGGCTGAAGTGGCGCGCGCGCGGCAAGCCGCTGTGGTGATCAATGTCCAGGGCGATGAGCCGCTGGTGCACCCGAGCATGATCGCGCCATTGGCGGATTTTTTGAGCCGGCACGCGGCGGTACCGATGGGCTCGCTCATGACGAAGCTGGCGCGGGCCGAGGATGCGGGGAACCCCAACGTCGTGAAAGTCGTGGTCGATCGCGACGGGTTTGCGCTGTATTTCTCGCGCTCGGCGATCCCGTTCGCGCGCGCCGGCTCGCCGCAGGTGTGGAAGCATTTGGGCATCTACGGCTACCAGCGGCATTTCCTGCTGCAGTTTCCGAGTCTTCCGCCGACGCCGCTGGAGCAGGCCGAGCAGCTCGAGCAATTGCGGGCGCTCGAGCATGGGTACCGCATCAAATTGCTTGAGACACAACACGACAGCATCGGCGTGGACACGCCGGACGATCTGAAACTCGTGGAAGGAATGCTACAGCGGCCTACGGGATCCCGACATGGCTAAATATATCTTTGTGACCGGTGGGGTCGTATCCAGTCTTGGCAAGGGCATTGCCAGCGCCTCCATCGGGCTGTTGCTCAAGTCGCGCGGCCTGAAGGTGACGCTGCAGAAGCTCGACCCCTACATTAACGTCGATCCCGGCACGATGAGCCCCTACCAGCATGGGGAGGTCTTCGTCACCGAAGATGGCGCGGAGACCGATCTGGACTTGGGGCACTACGAACGTTTCACTAGTCAAACTATGTCGAAAGACAACAACGTCACCGCCGGGAAGATCTACTACTCCGTGATTACCAAGGAGCGCCGCGGCGACTATTTGGGCGGGACCGTGCAGGTCGTACCGCACATCACCGATGAGATCAAACGGTCGATCACGAAGGTTGCGACTGACGTCGATGTGGTGATCGTCGAAGTCGGCGGCACCGTCGGCGATATCGAAGGGCTGCCGTTCCTCGAAGCCATCCGCCAGCTGCGCAACGAGGTCGGCTATGGCAATGCCATCAACGTCCACCTCACGCTCGTGCCGTACATCCGCGCGGCCGATGAGCTGAAAACCAAGCCGACCCAGCACTCGGTCGGCAAGCTGCGCGAGATCGGGCTGCAGGCCGACGTGCTGCTGTGCCGCACCGAAAAGCCGTTTTCCGAAGGCGTGCGCGCCAAGATCGCGCAATTCTGCAACGTGGCGCCGGAAGCGGTGATTCAAGCGCTCGACGTCAAAGACGTCTATGAAGTGCCGCTGATCTTCAACCAGCAGCACCTCGATGACACAATCCTTCGCTTGTTGCAATTGGACCGTCCGCAGCAGGATTTGACGGCCTGGCGCACCCAGGTGGTGGAGCGCGCGCTGCAGCCGAAGCATCAGGTGACGATCGCGGTGGTGGGCAAGTACATCCAGCTGCAGGATGCGTATAAGTCCATCTATGAAGCGCTGCGCCACGGCGGGCTGGCCCACGATACCGCCGTCCAGGTGAAGCGTGTGGATTCGGAGCAGATCGAGCGCGAGGGCGCGTCGGCGACGCTGGGCGATGTGCAGGGCATTTTGATCCCCGGCGGTTTCGGCCACCGCGGCATCGAGGGCAAGCTGGAGGCGATCAAGTTTTCGCGCGAGCACGGCGTGCCGTTCCTGGGCATCTGTTTGGGCATGCAGTGCGCCGTGATCGAGTTCGCCCGGGACGTCTGCGGCCTCAAAGGAGCCAACTCGACCGAGTTCGACCCCAAGACCCCCCACCCGATCATCAGCCTGCTGGAAGAGCAGGAAGGCGTGATGTCGAAGGGTGGCACGATGCGGTTGGGCGCATCACGCTGCCGCCTCAAGCAAGGGACGAAAGCGCAGGCGGCCTACCAGCGCGCTGAAATCGCCGAGCGCCACCGGCACCGGTATGAAGTCAATAACCGCTACCGCAGCCAGCTCGAGAAGGCCGGGCTCACCATCGCCGCGACCTACGAGCCGGGGGATCTTGTAGAAATCATCGAACTGGCGGACCATCCATGGTTTGTCGCCGGCCAGTTCCATCCGGAATTCAAATCGCGGCCGCTTGAGCCGCATCCGCTCTTCCGCGACTTCGTTGGTGCAGCTTTGCGATGCTCAGGGGCAAGGGGCGGGAGCCAGGGGGCGGGGGAAAGGCGCAAGACCACCCAGCAAAGAAAAAACACAAAGAGTTCTGCCGCAAGAGCGAAGAAAGCATGACGCAGCGCTCTCCCACACCCCACACCCCACACCCCACGTCCCAGACGAACGTGGTGCATATTGGTTCCATCGCGGTTGGCGCCGGCCAGCCGCTCGTGCTGATCGCCGGGCCGGATGTCATCGAAAGCGAGCAGCATCTGCTCTCGCACGCGGAGCGCATGGCGACGATGTGCCGGCACGCCGGCGTCTCGTATATCGTCAAGAGCAGCTACGACAAAGCCAACCGTACCTCCGGCCGCTCGGCCCGCGGCCCAGGGCTGAAGGCCGGCCTGAAGATTCTCGCGAAGGTCAAAAAGACCTTGGGGCTGCCTGTGCTCAGCGACGTGCACTGCCGGGAAGAGGTCGCGGCTGCGGCAGAGGTCCTCGATGTGATCCAGATCCCCGCGTTCCTCAGCCGGCAGACCGATTTTGTCACGGCGGTGGCCAAAGCCGGCAAGCCGATCAACATCAAGAAGGGCCAGTTCCTCGCACCGTGGGACATGAAGCATGTGATCGAGAAAGCCGAAGCCGCAGGCAACCGGTCCATCCTGGTCACCGAGCGCGGCGTCACATTCGGCTACAACAACCTGGTCTCCGACATGCGCAGTCTCCAAGTGATGGCTGGCTTCGGCTACCCGGTGATTTTCGACGGCACCCACTCGGTCCAACTGCCTGGCGGGCTCGGCGCTGCCTCGGGCGGCCAGCGCGAGTTCGTGCCGACGCTGGTGCGCGCGGCGATCGCGACAGGGTATTGCCATGGCGTGTTTTTGGAAGTGCATGAGGACCCTGACCACGCGCCGGTTGACGGGCCCAACATGTTGAAATTGGCGGAGCTGCCGAGACTGCTGGCTCAGATGCAGGCCATCCGCACGGCGCTGGGGCGCCTATGAGCGTTCAGCGGGCGAAGCAGGTCTTGCGGATCGAAGCTGAAGCGATTCAGCGGCTGGTGCCGCGCATCGGCGCATCGTTTCAGCGGGCGGTGGAGCTGGTCGCCAAATGCCGGGGGCGCGTCGTCGTCACTGGCATGGGCAAGGCCGGCCTCATCGGCCAGAAGCTGTCATCCACGCTCGCCTCAACCGGCACGCCGAGCCACTGGGTCCATCCGGCCGAGGCGATCCATGGCGATTTGGGCCGCGTCACGAAGGACGATGTTCTCATCACGCTCTCCAACAGCGGCGAAACCGAAGAACTCACGCGCCTGCTGCCGGTGTTCAAGCGCATCGGCACGCCGATGGTTGCGCTGACGGGCAACCCGCGCTCCACGCTGGCCAAGCACAGCGACGTCGTGCTGGATGTCAGCGTCAAGCGGGAAGCGTGTTCGCTGAACCTCGCGCCGACTTCCTCGACCACCGCCATGCTGGCCATGGGCGATGCGCTCGCCGTGGTGGTCGCTGAACGTAAGAACTTCAAAGAGCGGGATTTTGCCTTGCTGCATCCGGGCGGCCAGCTCGGCCGGCGGCTCCTGTGGCGGGTGAGCGATTTGATGCGCACCAAGCG
>PCVX01000103.1:37285-44115 GCA_002796105.1 Candidatus Omnitrophica bacterium CG11_big_fil_rev_8_21_14_0_20_63_9
CGGGCCGGATGCGCCAGCGTGGTGGACCGCGCCGGGCGGCTGGTCGGCATCTTCACGGACGGTGATTTGCGTCGCCATCTCGATGACACCCCGGATTTGGCGCGCCGCAGCGTCCGCGACGTGATGACCCGGCGGCCCAAGGCGATCAAAGCCGATTGCCTCGCGGCCGAAGCGCTGCGCATCCTGCATGAGCACCGCATCGATGAGCTTGTAGTCATCGACGGCCGCCGCCGGCCGGTAGGATTGTTAGACATACAAGATTTGCTGAAAGCTGGGTTTGTATGACAGCTTCCGTGGTGTAGTGGTTAGTATGCCCACGCTGCGCGAACAGTACGACGAGCTGCGCATGGCTAGCGGCGCTTCGACGCAGCGCCCCACCTCCTCCGAGAATGACCCCTTCATCGTCCGCCTCATTCAGCTCCTCCTGAGCCACGGCGTGCAAACGAAGGCCAGCGATATCCACGTGGAGCCGACCCGCACCGGAGCGCGCGTCCGCTACCGCATCGACGGGCTCCTGCAGGAGCTGCTGCTCGTGCCGGAGGAGATCCGCGACCCGCTCATCCGGGCGGTCAAAACCAAGGCCAGCCTCGCGACCGATTTCGTCGGGCGCAGCAAACCGCAGGACGGCCGCATCGATTTCCAGGTGGACGGCCGCATGCTGGACCTGCGGCTTTCCTCTTTTCCAACGATGTTCGGCGACGTGCTCGCCATCCGCATCCTCGATCGCAACGCGCCGCTGCTGAAGCTGGAGCAGTTGGGGTTCCCGCCGGAGCTGCTCCAGCAATTCTTCCAGCTCATCCACCGCCCCAATGGGCTTTTCCTTGTGACCGGCCCGGCCGGCAGCGGGAAAACCACCACGCTGTACGGCGCGTTGGAAAAAATCCGCTCACCGCAAATCAAGATCGTGACGCTGGAAGATCCGGTGGAGTATCAGCTCGACGGCGTGGACCAATCCCAAATGAGCCCGCAGATCGGGCTGACGTTTGCCTCAGGCCTGCGCGCGGCGCTGCGGCAGGATGCCAACGTCATCCTCGTCGGAGAAATCCGCGACAAGGAGACGGTGGAGATCGCGGTCCGCGCCGCCCTAACCGGGCACCTGGTCTTTTCCACGCTGCACACCAAAAACGCCTGCGGCACGGTAAGCCGCCTGCTCGATATGGGGGTGGAGCCGCACCTCATCGCCTCGGCACTCTCCGGCGTGATGGCGATCCGGCTAGTTCGGCTGGTCTGCACGCACTGCGCTGCGGCAGACCCCCAAGAGGAGCAGGTTGCGGTGAAGCTGCTGAGCACGATCGGGCACGCGCAACCGACGTGGACCTCGCCGGCGCAATTCCGCCGGGGAAAGGGCTGCGGCGCCTGCAACCAAACAGGTTACCGGGGCCGCACCGGCGTCTTCGAGCTGCTGGTCTTGAAGGACGAGCTTCGCCTGGCGGTGCTGGAGCGCTCCACTACGTCGCTCTTCAAGCACGCCATCGCGTCCGGCATGCGCACGATGCTCGCCGACGGGCTTGAAAAGGCCGCGAAGGGATTGACCACGGTGGAAGAAGTCTTGCGCGTCCTTGGCGAAGCGGACGAGGGATGATGCCTGCGGCCGGGCTGCCCAGCACCATCTCCCCTCAGGTGATTCAGCGCGCCTCGCGGATCAGCGTGCTGCTGATCGACGTGGATGGCGTCTTGACCGACGGCCGCATCGTCTACGCGGACTACGGCGATGAGCTGAAGTTCTTCGATGTGCAGGACGGCGCCGGGCTGGTGTTCTGGAACCGGGTCGGGCTGAAATCGGCTATGATCACCTCGCGCAGTTCCCGCCTGCTCAAGCGCCGCGCAAAAGAGCTGCGCGTGGACTACCTCGTCCAAGGCGCGCTGCTGAAGCTCCCTGCGTATGAGCGCATGCTCAAGAAGCTTGGGGTGGCCGATGAGCAGGTCTGCGCGATCGGTGATGATCTGATGGAGCTGCCGATCTTGCGGCGGGTTGGGCTGGCGGTGACCGTGCCCTATGGGGTGGAGGAAGTGAAGCAGATTTGCCACTACACCACCCGCCGGCAGGGAGGTCGAGGCGCTGTGCGCGAAGTCGTCGAGCTCATTCTAAAGTCTAAGGGACTGTGGGATCAAGTGTTGCAACGCTATACCTAATATTCGTTTGCGCAAATAAGTAAGCGATTATAAAAATAACGCAAAAGTATTGAAGGATTGTGCTGACATATGGCATACTTCGGAAAGAATAGGACGGTGAGCCATGAAAAAGAATGGGGCACACAAGAACGAAAGCATCATGACCCTCCGCGAGGTGGCCCAGTACTTGGGGCTGCACGTCATGACGGTCTACAAGCTGACGCGGGAGGGGCGGGTGCCGGCGGCGAAGATCGGCGGGCAGTGGCGTTTCAAGCGGGATGTGCTTGATGAGTGGCTTGAAACCCAGATGCATCGGCACGCTGACTAAGGCGCTTGCGTTGCTTCAACGCGCCGCACCCACGGGGATCCTATGGCCACCGTTCCTCAGCCTGCCTCAGCTTCCGGACCTTCCGAGCGCCGCCAGGCTCCTCGCTACCACATGGCGCTCGACGCCGTCTGCGGTCCCCTTGCAAGCGACGGCCGTCATCCCGCCGACCATCCGTTAGAACGCACCGTCACCGTTAACCTCAGCGAGGGCGGCCTGTGCGTCTACAGCGCCCAGCGCTACCCCATCGGTGCCCAGCTCTATTGCGCCATCACGCTCCCAGGCCAAGCCAAACCGGTGGAAATCTCCGGCACCGTGGCCTGGTTCCAAAAGTCCGATGACGGCGAGTTCGGCTACAAGCTGGGGCTGGAGTTTGGACCGCTCTCCGCCGAGGTCCGCCAAACCTTCCGCACGCTCTTCGAATCGCCGCTGCCGAAAGCGGCTTCCTCGCGCGCCAAAAAGCTGCTCCTGGTGGATGACGACCCGGACTTGCGGCACGCCTTGAAGCTGCGCTTTGAGTCGGCAGGGTTTGAGGTGGTCACCGCCGCGGACGGCCTCGAGGCGCTGCGCAAGGGGCGCGAAGAGCATCCGAACATCATCCTGCTGGACCTGATGCTGCCGACCCTCACCGGGTTTGACGTGTGCCGGTTGCTGAAATTCGATCCGAAGTTCCGGCACATCCCGGTCATCCTCTTTACGGCCAAGTCGCGTGAGGACGACATGCGCACCGGCTACGCCGTCGGCGCGGACGCGTATGTCACTAAACCCTTCGACGGCAAAGGCCTCATTGAGAAAGTCGAAGAGCTGCTGGCCGGGAGCCGCGACGCATGAGCGCGATCAAGACCCAGTTTCGAGGCAAGGACCAGTGGGTGCGCCTTGTTTTGAGCCGCAACCTCCTGCCGGAGTCCATCGTGCAGGAAGTGGTGGAGCAGGCCGCAGCGCGCCACAGCGACATCGCGCAGCTCCTCGTGGAAGAGCGCCACCTGACGGACGACCAGATCGCCGGCTTGAAGGCGGAGGCCGCTGGGGTGGCGTTTATGGATGTGGCCGACTATCAGATCGATCCGGCCGCGCTGCACCTGGTTCCGGAATCGGTGGCGCGCACGCACCATGTGTTGCCGCTCTATCGCATCGACAACGCGCTGACCGTGGCGATGGAAGATCCCTGGGACGTCGTGGCCATCGATGCCCTGCGGGTGAGCAGCAAGCTGCCGATGATCCACCCGGTCGTGGCCAGCGCGGGCGCCATCCGCAAAGCGATTGAGCGCGCTTATGGCCGGCAGGTGGTGGAGCGCGCGGCCCAGCCCCGGCCGGCTGCCAACACCGACCTCGCCACGGCCGCCGCCGCCCTGGCGGGGAAATCCGCGGCTGAAGCGGCCAATGAAGGCACGATCATCAAGCTCGTCGACGCGCTGCTGGCCGAAGCGCTGGATGCGCGCGCCTCCGATATCCACATCGAGCCGAGCACTGACGCGGTGCGGTTGCGCTGTCGCATCGACGGCGTGCTGCATGAGTTGAAGCAGCTGCCGCTGAGCTTGCACGAGGCCTTGTGCTGCCGCATCAAGATCCTGGCGAAGATGGACATCGCCGAGCACCGGCAGCCGCAGGACGGGCATATCCCGATGAAGGTCACCGGCCGGATGGTGGATCTGCGCATCTCCACCTACCCGACGGTGACCGGTGAAAACGTCGTCATCAGGCTTTTGGATCAATCCGCGGTGGCGCTGAAGCTCGAGAGCCTCGGGCTGTCGGCCGACGCGCTGTCCCATCTGCAGGAGCTGATCCGCCGCCCGCACGGCCTCCTGCTGGTGACCGGGCCGACCGGCTCCGGCAAAACCACGACGCTCTACGCCTCGCTCATGCAGATCAATACCGTGGAGAAGAACCTTATGACGATCGAAGACCCGGTGGAGTACCAGCTGCCGCTCATCCGGCAAACGCAGATCAATCCCAAGGCCGGGGTGACGTTTGCCACGGGGTTGCGCTCGATCCTTCGGCAGGATCCCGATGTCATCATGGTTGGAGAAATTCGCGATCGGGAGACCGCGGAGATCGCCATTCATGCCGCACTCACCGGGCACCTGGTGCTCTCTACGCTGCACACCAACGATGCGGTCGGGGCGGTGGCGCGGCTGCTGGATATCGGCCTCGAGCCGTATCTGTTGTCGAGCACGCTGTTGGGCGTCATCGCCCAGCGGCTGGTTCGCCGCATCTGCCACAATTGCCAGGAGGGCGGCCGTCCCTCAGCCGAACAGAAACGGCACAACCCTGCGCTGACGGTGGTCTACCATGGGCGAGGGTGCCATGCCTGCCGCCAAACCGGCTACGCGGGGCGGGTCGGCGTCTACGAGCTCCTGGTCGCCGACGATACGATTCGCGCCCAGGTCACGAGCCACGCCACCTCTGACACCTTGCGGCGGCTGGCGGTCGAGCGCGGGATGCGCACGATGCGCTCTGATGGTCTCATGAAAGTCCAGCAGGGGCTGACGACGCTGGAAGAGCTGGACCGTGTCGTGCCCCGCGACGTCGATGGCTAGCTTCGGATCCATCCGCACCTTCCTCACTCACCGCTCGGCGCTCTCCCTGGAAGATCGTTTCCTCTTCACGCAGCAACTCCATGTCTTGCAGCATGCCGGGGTTCCGCTACTGTCCAGCCTCGAGGCGCTGCGCCGCCAGATGCCTTCCAGCGCGCTCCAGGAGATCCTCGAAACCGTCCATCACGATTTGCTTGAAGGCCGCTCGTTCTCTCAGGCGCTGGCCAGGCACAACGGGATGTTCGGGCCGGTGTACGTCGGGATGGTGCGGGTCGGGGAGGCCGGCGGGCTGCTGGATGACACCTTGAAGCATCTCGCCGAGCTGCTCGAGTGGGAGCTCGACGTGCGCCGCCGCATCCGGGACGCGGTGCAATATCCCCTCGTCGTGCTCAGCACGCTGGCGGTGGCGCTGCTGCTGATGGCGGTGTTCGTGCTGCCGCGTTTCGCCGAGATGTTCCGGTCGTTCCGCATCGAGCTGCCGCTGCAAACACGGCTCCTCATCGGCCTCAGCGAGCTCCTGAGCCGCTACGGCGTGTGGATGACGCTCCTCGTGATTGCCGCCGGAACGGGCTGCGCGCTGTGGATGCGCACCGACGCGGCCCGGCAGCGCTGGCACGCCTGGCTGCTGCGCGTGCCCATTGCCGGTTCCATGGTGCTGCAGTTGGCGATGTCGCGGGTAGCGCGCGTAGTCGCCCTCCTCCATCGCGGCGGCATGCCGATGCTGGAGACCCTCGCGCTTGCCGCCCACAGCGTGAGCAATAGAGCTGTCCGGTCCGCGCTGGACACGGTCCGCCGGCGCGTCGCCTCAGGCTCCGCCTTGGCGGCGGCCATGCGCAGCGAGCCGCTGTTTCCCCCGGTGGTGGTGCAAATGGTCGCCAGCGGGGAAGAAGCCGGACGGCTGGATGAATTGCTGCACAGCATCTCGGCCTACTATGATCAGCAAGTGACGTACCGCGTGCGGCGCCTGACCACATCGCTTGAACCGCTGCTGTTGATTGTGGTAGGCTTAGGCGTTTTGCTGATGGCCTCAGCGGTGTTCGTGCCGATGTGGGATCTGGTGCAGCTCTTCAAACATTCGGGGAGGTAGCGCATGCGGCGCTCGAGTTCGGGGTTCACGCTAGTCGAGCTGGTCATCGTGATCGCCATCATCGGCATTTTGGCCGCCATTGCGATTCCCCGGTTCATCGACATCCGCCGCGAAGCCAACGTGGCGGCGCGCGACGGGATCATCGGTTCGGTCCGCGCCGGCATCCTGACCGTTTCGGCGAGAAATCAGGCGACGAGCGCCTCCGCGGGCACGTTCCCCACGAACTTAGAGGCCAGCTGGGGCGGTATTACGACCCCGGGTGGCGCGCAACCCGGCAGCTTTCCCGCCAACTGCAATGCCGCGAACCCGTGCTTTCAGCTCGTCGTGTCCGGCGGCGTCGAGAGCGGCGAGTGGCAGCAAACAGCCGCCGCCGTGTATGCCTACACGCATCCAAGTGATGCGGCGGAAAACCGCACCTGCACGTACAGCAGTACCGACGGCACGTTGACGTGTAGCTGACGGCACACCGGTGTGCCAGCGATCGTTGGCGCCCCCCAACCCGCGACGGTAAGCTTGTCCCCATCCCGCGGGGGCTGGCTCCTGCCAGCCCTCATCATTTTGCTGACGATCGTCAGCGTCACGCTGGTCAGCGCGACGATGCTCCTGGGCGAACATCTCCGCACCATCAGCCTGCGTCGATATCAAGTCAAAGCGGTCGCCCTGGCCCAGGCCGGAATTATGAGAGCGGTCTACGACGTCCGATTGAATTCCGGAGGCAACTGCTTGACGCTCGGGGAATATCCGGTCTCCGAGACGCCCGGGACGAGCGGCG
>PCVX01000103.1:44143-50588 GCA_002796105.1 Candidatus Omnitrophica bacterium CG11_big_fil_rev_8_21_14_0_20_63_9
CGACCAATAGCCTGAGAGGGGTGGGCTCCCGCGACCGCCTGCGGGCGTGGAGCGTGGAAAATGTGCTGTGCGGCAACGCGCCGCCCGGCGGCCTTCCTGTGCAAGTGACGCACATAGCGGTGGCGTGGGCGAATCCTGCGGCAGGGGAAGGCGTCATTCGCATTGAGATTCCCGCCGGGACGCGGATCTGGCCGGCCAGCGGCACCGCATCAGCCCCGCAGCCCTCCGGCACGCTGCTGGACGTGACCGACACGACCATTCCGCCCGACGCGGCTCGCACCGGCGTGATATGGTTTTCCACGACCGGCGTGTTGACAGGCTCCACGAAGTGGCCGATCGACGTCACCGTTCAAATGAGCGACCACGCAGCGGATGCGCCAAATCGCTCGCTCCGCATCGGCCGCTATGCCGGCGCGCTGTCGGAGCGCTCAGGCAGCTTCACCGTCAAATCGGCGGGAGAGATCCGTCGCGCGCCCGCGCCGTTCACGGTCTGGAGGCGCCTTCAGGCGGAATACCGGATGAACGACGATGATGGGACGACGAATATCCAAGAAATCGGCAATCTCACGTCGGACCCGAATGCCGCCGCCGGCCGGCCCGGCTACCATGAGCTGACATGGAAAACTCCATGACCTGGGGACTATGCCGCGGGTGGCACGGCGCGGGGCCCCCAGCCGCCCGGAGCCGACGACGCCGGAAGCGTGCGGCGCGGCGAGGACGGCCTGGGGTGCGCCGGGACAGGACCCGCGGCTTAACGCTAGTCGAGCTCGTCATTGCCATCGCGCTCGCCGGCCTCCTCGGCGTGCCGATCGGCATGCTCGTCAGCGAGCAGCTGCGAAGCGCCATCCAGGCGCGTGATCACAGCGTCGCAATGAATTTGGCTCGAGCCGAGATGGAGCGGCTCGATAGCCTGAACAATTTCTGCCACGCCGATCTCAACGTCACCGGGCTGTCCCCGCCGGCACTTGTCGGCTACTGGCCGGGGTACGACCTCACGCGGATTGTGACCTGTGCGGCCGGCAATTGCGCGTCGCAGTCCCCGGGCGTGTGCCACCCACCCACGAATACCCGCAACGGCCTGAAGCGCGTCGACCTGCGCGTGACGCGCACCGGCTCCGGAGAGCTAGCCGCCTCGCTGACAACGTATCGCACAAAATATGTCCTGTTCGGCTCGTAATTCAGGATTGACGCTGGTTGAGCTGGTGATCGCCATGGCCGTCAGCGGACTCCTGGCGATGACCATCCCGCCGCTCGTCTTCCACGGCGCCAAAGCCATGGCGTTCCTTCCCAAAGCCATGGCGGTCAACCATGCGGCGACCGAGATCATGTACCAAATGACCGAAGGCAGTTTCTCGACGCTGGCAGGGCAGCCGATGGTCCAAGGGCTGCGGTTTGCCCTGCGCCGCAGCAGCAGCGCGCCTGCGCTGTGGCTCGCCGCGGATGACTGCGTGGGATTCCGGGCATCCGGCGGTCAGGACGTGCTGATCTGGTGGGACTCATCGACCGAGACGATGAGGCGCCGGGTGAGCCCGGCGGCGTGCCCAATGGCGTGCCCGGCGCCGTCAGCCGGCAGCGAAGCGCTGCCGTACGAGGCGCTGGGCTCGGTCCGCGTTTTGCAGATCCCTGCCGCAACATCAGTCTTTCGGTACTATAATCAAAGCGGCGTGGCGGTTGGTGCGCCCGGCTGCTCGCTGGGCGGCATCACGTCGATTCGGCGCATCGATGTCGGGTTCGTCGCCCAAAGTGGCAGCGGCCAGTTTGATTCAGCCCAGGCGCAACAGACGATGACATCCTCCGTGGCCATCCGAGTCCCTTAAGATGTTCTCATCGCCAACGATTGGCGTCGAGATCGGCGCGCACGTCCTCAAGGCCGCCTGGGCGATGCGCAAGGGCGGTCGCCTCACTTGGCGGTATCGCCAGCAGGTCCGCCGGGACCACGCTGACGCACACACCCTTTCCGAAGACCTTGCAGCACTTCTCAAACCATGGCGCCGGGAGCGATTTCACGCCCGGCTCATCCTGGCCGCCCCCAACAGTTATGTGCGGCGCCTGACCGTACGGGCGGCGACCGCCCGGACCATCGGCGAAGCGGTGCAAGCGCGGTTGCCGTCGCTGCTGCCGTTCGATGCGGCGCAGGCGCATGTCCGTTTTGACATCGAAGCCCAGCGTCCCGCAGGCGATGAAGTGGAAGCGACGGTGCTCGTAAGCGCCTGCGACCGGGCCGCCGCGCAGGAGCTGCTTGATGCGCTGTGGCACGCCGGATGGCCGGTCGCAGCACTGGTGCCGGCGGGTGCCGCGCTGCATGCCGCCGTGCAGGAATTGGAAGCCGAAGGGAAAGAGCCGGCGGTGCTGCTGGAGCTGGGCGCGCGGCAGACGACCATCGCGCTCATCGATGACGGGTGCTTGCTGTGCGCCCGGGATGTCGCCATCGGTGATGAGCATTTGACGGATGCATTGACGGGAGAAGTGAATGCGCAGGGGCGCACCATCGCGCTGACGGTTGAGCAAGCGCGCGTTCTGAAAACGCAAATCGGCATCCCTGAATCCGGCGCAGGCGTTTCCGAGGCGGAGTTGCCATTGCCGCTGGGCGTCTATCTCAGCATGGTGCAACCGATCCTTGAACAGGTTGTGGCCGAGGTGCGGCGCACCATGGCGTTGACCGGCGATGCGCCGGCCGACTCAAGCCCCCAGCGGCTGCTCTTGACGGGCGACGGCTCGCGGCTGCCGAATCTTCCTCATTGGCTGTCAGGCCAGCTCGGGGTGCCGGTGGTCCGGCTACAGTGCGAAAAGCTCCTGGGTGAGGCCGGGGCGAATGCCACCATCCCGTGCGGTTTGGTATGGAGCGCGCAGGGCCGCGTTTCCTCGTCTGATTTACAGCCTGCGCCATCGCGCCGACGGGCTGTCATTGCCCGCGCCGCCTCACGGACGTGGAAATTCCTCCTGCTGGCGACCGCGCTGGCCGGCGTGGCGACCTGGTCGTGGAGAGATCGCCAGCGCACCGCTGCTGAGCAGGTGGCGGCGCTGGAAACTCGTTGGGAGACCTTGCGGCCTGTGGAGGATCTGCAGGCGACGGCGACTCAGGAGCACCAGGTTCTCCAGCGCCTGACCGAAGCGAGCGTACGCGCCATGTGGTTCCGTCAACTGGCCGAAGAATTTCCCGGGCCGGTGCGTCTCAACCGGCTTGTCATGACGGCCGAAGGATCGGTCAACCTCGCCGGCCAAGCGCAAGGATGGGAGCAAACGCCGGAAGCGGCCTTGTCGGAGCTCACCCTTTGGCTCGAGCAGGTCGAGATCTGCCGTGATGTACAGTTGGAATCAAGCCAGCGGGGTGGCGGCGTCGAAGGCGCCGTCGAATTTTCGCTGACGTGCGAGCGGCCATGAAGCATCCTTTTGATCTCCGGTTGCTGGAAGGCCTATGGGTTGTCCTCGGTACCGGGTTGCTGATGGTGGTATGGCATGGCGGACTGCGGGCGACGCAAGCCGAGTACCATCGGCTGGTGCAGCGCCGCGCGGCACTGGAAACTCAGTTGGCGGGTGTGGAGGCTGTGGTCAAAGAAGTTGGGAGCGCGTCTGATTGGCTGACGGCTCAGCACCAGCGGCTGGCTGCGCTGAGAGCGCGCGTGCCGATGCAGGCCCACCTGCCGCAATTGCTGAATGCAGTGGCCAATCTGGCCCAGGCTAGCGACGTCAAAGTGGCCAATCTGGCCCAGGGAAATCTTGAACCGGTGCTGCAGGATGGCCAGCCGGTGCTGCTCGATGGCCGGCCATGCGCCCGTCTGCCGGTCACGATGACCGCCGAAGGCGGCTATCATGCCGTGCGCGCGATGCTGGAACAGTTGACGGACGAAGCGTTTCCTGGGGTTGTGAGCGTCCAACAAATTGAGCTGGCCAGGCCGGCGGCTGGCGGTGCCAGATTGGCGGCAACGCTGCGGTTGATGCTGTATGTCACGATGGCGCCGGTAGGGAGTTGAAGATGAGCAGGTGCTTACTCAGCGTTGCGGCAGCTCTGGGAGTGGCATGGCTGAGCTTCCCGACCCAGGCTCAGGAGTTGCGGGATCCATTCGTGTTCGGTCCCCGCAGCGAAAGCCAGGCGGGGATGGCCATGCTGATCGGCGTGCTCTGGGATGCCACCAAGCCCCTGGCGATGGTGGGGGAAGCGACCGTTCAAGTCGGTGATTTCGTGGATGGGTGGCGGGTGGTCGAAATCCGACAGGATGGGATCGTGCTCGAGCAAGGTACCCGCCAGGAGTTCATCGCCACCGGCACCGCCATCCCCACGGACTAGCCCTCCTTTCAATTGACGGCCCTTCCTCTATAGCGTAAGATAGCCTTTCTGCCTATGAAACATCCAATCCGTCGTCGCTTCATGTACTTGGGCTTTCAGGGGTTGCGAGTATTAGCGCTCTTGCTGCCCCTGGGGGCCGCTCAAGTCCTCGGCCGTGCCATTGGCCGGCTGGGCTACTGGCTGCTTCCAGGCCAGCGGCGCCTTACGCTGGCCCATCTGGAGCGGGCATTCGGCGCGTCGCTTGAGCCGGGCCGCCGGGCGCGTATCGCCAGGGGCGTGTTCGAGAACCTCGGCCAGAACATCATGGAGTGGCTGCTGCTGCCCAAGCTCTCCCAGCAGGCGCTGCAGCGGCAGGTGGCATGTGAAGGGCTCGAGCACCTGCGCGAAGCGCTGCGCAAGGGCAATGGCGTCATTGGGCTCACCGCGCATTTTGGCAATTGGGAGCTGATTCCGCTCTATCTGAGCAGCCTGGGATTTGAGGGAGCGGTGCTGGCCCGTCGGCTGCGGTATCCGGAGTATGAATCCTTCCTCGTCACGCTGCGCGCGCAGCGCGGCGTGCCCACGCTGGCCCGCGGGTCGGTGAAGGAAGTCGCGAAGGTGTTGCGAGCCAACCATATCGTCGGGATGCTCCCGGATCAGGATATCGACAGCCTTGAGGGGATTTTCGTGGATTTCTTCGGCCACCCTGCGTATACGCCGGTCGGCCCGGCCGCTTTGTCGATCATGACCGGAGCTCCGATCGTGCCGTGCTTTCTCCTGCGCGAAGCCGGCGACTACCGGTTGATTATCGAGCCGCCCGTCCCGATGCCTCAGACCAACGACCGGGCCCAAGCGATCCGTGAGCTGACCCAGGCCTGGAGCCGCGTGGTGGAATCGTACCTGCGCCGCGCGCCGGACCATTGGGTGTGGATGCATCGGCGATGGAAAACGCAGCTCTCCACGGTGACCCAGGCGCCGCGATTCAGCCAAGCACCGCGCCCGCTGCCGGTGCTCACCGGCCTGCTCATCGCCGGCTGCTGGTTGCTCGCCGCCACACTTACCGGATGCGGCAAGCCAAATGCGTCGGCGGCAGGCGCCAAGCCGGCCGCTGGCCGCACCGCCGAGACGTCCTCCAACCCCGACGCCAACCAGGAGATGAGCGGCTTCACGCTCACCGGCTATGAAGAGGACGGCACGAAACGATGGGAGCTGACGGGAAGTGGCGCGAGCATGGACGGCCAGCTCGTGTCGATCCAGCATCCCGACGGCATCGGCTACGATTCGCAGCGGACCGCGTGGCTCACCGCCAGCGCCGCCGAAGTCGATCAGGCGACGCGGCATGTGCGTATGGAGCATGACGTCACCATCCACACGTCGGATGGGCTGTGGTTTACCTCGCCGATCCTGCACTGGATTCCGGACCAAGACCAGATGGCCACCGACCAATCGGTGCGGATTGAAACCGACCACATGCTGCTGCGCGGCCGCGGCGCCCGCGGCCGGACGAACTTGAAGCTGGCCGTCATCGAGCGGGACATCGAGATGGTGCTCAATCCGTCCGACCAGGACCTGCCGCGCCCAGGCCCGAAGCAGGTGAAGATCACGTGCGACGGCCCGCTGTCCTTCGACTACCAGAACCACATCGCGACGTTCGAGCAAAACGTGCACGTAAAGGACCCCAGCGGGGACCTCTACTCCGACAAGCTCGTCGCCTATCTGGACGAGACGACGCACACGATCCGCTATGCGGAGGCGACCGGCCACGTGCGCATTCACCAGAACCAGAACACCGCGCACAGCGAGCGCGCCATTTACGAGCCGGCGATCGGCAAAATCACGCTCGTCGGGCGGCCCTCGCTGCTGGTGTATCCGAACGAGGGGGGTAGCCAGGAAGCCACCATGTCGTTCGGCGGCCTGGTGGACGAAACGTCCTCTCGCAAAGCGACTCCCGATGCAGCAACTACAGACTGAACACCTCGTGAAAGGGTATAATGGCCGCCCGGTCGTGGACGGGGTCGAGATCCGCGTCAGCCGTGGCGAGATCGTCGGGTTGCTGGGCCCCAACGGCGCGGGCAAGACCACGACGTTCGCCATGATGGTCGGCTACGTGCACCCCGACGGCGGGCGCATTACGCTCGACGGGCGCGATATCAGCGAGATGCCGATGTATCAGCGCTCGCG
>PCVX01000034.1:0-2150 GCA_002796105.1 Candidatus Omnitrophica bacterium CG11_big_fil_rev_8_21_14_0_20_63_9
CGAGCAAGAACTGCGCCTGCAAGAACTGACGGCGCTGATCGACGGTTTGACCGGTGGAGAATTTTCTCGGCGTATCGGACCACAACCTCACCAGGAGGAGGCGCATGATGACCGGCACCATGGACCTTGAAGTCTCTCGGATGGTTCGGTTGGAGAACGAAGGCTCATTGAGGGCGTTCTGTGATTTGGAGATTGGGAAGCAATTCGTCATCAAGGGGCTGCGTGTCATCGAGGGGAGAAACGGGTTGTTCGTCAGTATGCCGCGCCAGCAAGGCAAAGACGCAAAGTGGTACGACAGTGTGGTGCTGCTCACCAAAGAAACCAAGAATGAGGTGAACCAGGTAGTGCTGGAGATGTATCGCCAGCTCGGCCAATAACCGCCGCTGCACGCCGTCGTTGACAGGGTCGTGGTGCCGGTCTAACATGCCACCATCCTTTCAATGAGCGCTCGAATCCCTTGGTGGCTTGGATTACTGTTGGTGATCGGTTGCGCCACGACCGTTCCCTACACGGGCCAGGGACCGCACCCGCAGCTGGAGCGCGGGGCGGCAGTCCCTCCGGTGGATGCGATCGGCAATGTCCTTTCCCTGCCCGGTAAGCTCATCTTGTGGAGCTGGAAGTTCAACGCCCACACCATCTCACCGGACACCGAAGCGCATGTCGTCTCCTACCTGGAGGCCCGCGACCTGCCTGCGCTGGAAGATACCAAATTCCGGCTCAACCAATACCGGCCCGTCCAGGATCTCTCACGGCTCGCGAGCAATCGTCATGTCGCCTGGCCGTATCGTTTGCTCATTGGGCTACCGGTCACGCTTGTTATCGACGTCGTCTTGCCCGGGCGTGTGTTTCCCTGGGGCGACTACTACAATCCCTACACCAACACAGTGCACCTCTATTCGGATCATACGGCGGTCGCCTTGCATGAAGCCGGCCATGCGTATGATTTCGCCAGGAAGCGCTTCAAGGGCACCTATGCGGTCATCCGGCTGATCCCCTTTGTGGACCTGTACCAGGAAGCCCGGGCGACGGACGAAGCGCTGCACTATCTGAAAGAAACTCAGGACCACGAAGCGGAGCTCGCCGCCTACAAGATCCTCTATCCTGCCTACGGCTCTTACGTAGGCAGCTACCTGTTTGCCCCTGTCGGCACGCTGGCCGGCATCCTCGCCGGGCATGCCACCGGGCGCAGCACAGCCACCGCTAAACGCCAGGCGTACGAGCGTCAAGCGCCTGCGCCGATTGTTGACGTAATCGCCGCCCCGTCCGCTGAGCCAGCCCCATCGGCTGACGGCACAGAGACTCCCGCCAGTATTTCGACCGCCCAGTAATCGCCCATCTTCCAACCGGGGATTTGCCCTTGACAAAGTGTCTATCCTACACTATATTTGATTAGTGTAACCTAGACACTTAGTATGCCGACACTACAAACGTCCTCCAACGGTCATCTCCCCAAGCACGCCATCGCGGTCGATGTCGTGCTCTTGACCATTCAGGGCGGCACGCTGAAGGTGCTGCTGGTCAAGCGCGAGCAAGCCCCCTACCGCGGCACGTGGGCCTTGCCGGGCGGCGTTGTGGGAGCCGATGAGTCGGTGGATGACGCAGCACTGCGAGAGCTGCACGAGGAAACGAACATCGGCAACATCTACCTCGAGCAGCTCTATACGTTTGGGGATCCGACCAGGGACCCGCGGGGCCGGGTGATCACCGTGGCCTACTACGCGCTGGTAAACTGGCAGCAATTTCAGCTCAAAGCGCGGCAGCGCGTGACGGAAGCGAGCTGGTTTGCTGTGAAACGGCTCCCCACCCTGGCATTCGACCACCGGCGGATCGTGGACTACGCGCTGGAGCGGCTGCGCTACAAGATCAACTACACGACGGTGGGATTTCAGCTGCTGCCCCGGGAGTTCACGTTGACGGAGCTGCAGAGCTCTTACGAAGTGATCTTGGGCCAGCGGCTGGATAAGCGAAACTTCCGGCGCAAGATGCTCCAGTTGGGCATCCTGAAGGACACGGCGCACGTGCGGGCTATCGGGCGGCAGCGGCCGGCGCGGCTGTACACCTTTACGGAGCCGAAAGTCGTGAAGCTGCAGGAAAAAGGGATCATCGTCCCCTTCTAACCATGCCGACCAACGGACACGCGACCAACGGGC
>PCVX01000034.1:2356-21140 GCA_002796105.1 Candidatus Omnitrophica bacterium CG11_big_fil_rev_8_21_14_0_20_63_9
CAGGCCACAGATGCGAAGGTCATCCTCTTTTGCGGGGTGCATTTCATGGCGGAAACCGCCGCGATGCTCTGCCCTGACAAGACAGTCCTGATCCCTGACCTGGCAGCCGGCTGCTCGCTGGCCGACATGATTCTTCCCGGGCAGATCCGGACGTGGCGGGCCAAGCACCCGGAGGGCGTCGTGGTGTGCTACGTGAACACCTCGGCAGCGGTGAAGGCGGAATGCGATTACTGCGTGACGTCCACGAATGGAGTAAAGGTGCTGGAGCACATCCCGGCGGAGAAAGACATTCTATTCGTGCCGGACTATTATTTAGGCAGCTACTTGAAGGCTAAGACCAAGCGCAAGATCCATCTCTGGAAAGGCTATTGCCCGGCCCATGCGGCGATCTTGCCTGAGAAAGTGGATGAGCTGCGCGCCGCACACCCGGAGGCGGAATTCCTGATGCACCCGGAGTGCGGCTGCACCACCAAGCAGATGCACTTGGCCGACCAGGTGCTCTCAACGGAAGGAATGGTACAACACGTGAACCGTTCCCCGGCTACGGAGTTCATTATTGCCACGGAGAACGGTTTGCTGCATCGGCTGCGCACGCAGCACCCGCAGAAGCGCTTCTACCCTGCCAGCGAGCACGCGAGCTGCCACCACATGCAGCGCAACACGCTTGAAAAAGCCTTCATGGCGCTGGTGAAGATGCAGCCGGTCGTCACGGTCGACCCGCAGATCGCCGAGCGCGCCATCCGGCCGATCCAGCGGATGCTGGACATTACCTAGCCGGCCAACGCTTCGGCCAGCTTCTCAAAGTCGGACGGCTCGTCAACCGTTGCGGTCTTCACGTTCGCGTCGATCTTCCGCAACATCCCCGCCAGGACCCTTGCCGGAGGAAACTCCACCGCGTGCGTCATGCCCTGCTGAATCAGGTAGCGCATCGACGGCTCCCACAGCACCGGGCTGACGATCTGTCGGACCAGGATCTCCCGCGGGTTTTCCGCAGGTGAGAGCGGCCGCCCGGTCACGTTGCTGACCACCGGCCACTTCGCCGGACGAAACGTCACCTTGGCCACCGCCTCCTTGAACGCGTCAGCCGCCGGCCGCATCAGCTCGCAGTGAAATGCCCCGGCTACATCCAGCTTGATCGCCCGCTTCGCCCCGTGCTCCTTGGCAAGCTGCTCAGCCTTCGCGATGGCGTCTGCGGTGCCGGAGAGCACCACCTGCTCTTGAGTATTGTAATTCGCCGGCCATGCCCCTGATGCCTTGCACAGTGAGGCCAGGCCCTCCGGGCTGATGCCGATGAGTGCTAGCATCGCGCCGTGCTGGCGGGCGGTGCACTCCGCCATCGCCTCGCCACGCGCCTTCACCAAATACAGCCCATCGGTGATGGACATCGCTTCGGCAGCCGCCAGCGCGGTCAGCTCGCCGAGGCTCAACCCTGCGCACGCCAGCGGGGTATGCGCCCCCACGGTCTCACGAAAGGCCACGAACGCCGCCAGCGAGGTCACAAAGAGCGCCGGCTGGCATTTCTCCGTCTTGGTGAGTTCTTCCGGCGGACCTTCGAAGCACAGGGCGGCGAGATCGAACCCCAGGTGCTTATTGGCTTGCTTGAAGAGCTGGCGGGAGCTTTCGAAGCGGTCGTAAAACGCCTTGCCCATGCCCACGGCTTGCGCGCCTTGGCCTGGGAGGAGATAGACCAGCGAGGGCATCAGCCGCGGATCCGACGCCTTACCACTGCAGGAGGACGGAGCCCCACGTGAGCCCGGCGCCGAAAGCGACCATCACGACATGATCGCCCTTCTTGATGCGGCCTTCTTTCACCGCTTCGTAGAGCGCAATGAGGGTCGAGGCGGCGGAGGTGTTGCCGTAGCGCTGGAGGTTCATATAGACCTTCTCGATGGGTACATCCGCCCACTTGGCGACCGCTTCGATGATGCGCGTGTTCGCCTGGTGCGGAATGAAGCACTCCACATGTTCCGGTTTGACCTTCGCGTCCTTGATGACCCGCTTGGTGGAATCGGCCATCCGGCGAACCGCCAGCTTGAAGACCTCTCCCCCGCTCATGCGCAGGAAGTGCAGCCGCTGATCCACCGACGCGTGCGAGGGCGGGTACTTTGAGCCGCCGCCCGGCATATACAGGTATTCCGCGGCTGAGCCATCGGAGCCCATATCCGTCGCCAGGATGCCGCCGCGTCGCACCGGCGCCATGACGCAGGCGCCGGCCCCATCCCCGAAGAGGATGCAGGTCCCGCGGTCGGTCCAGTCGATGAACCCCGAAAGGACCTCGGCCCCGATCACCAGCGCGTTGCGGTAGCGGCCGCTCATGAGGTATTGCTGCGCGGTGATCATCGCGAACACCGAGCCAGAGCACGCCGCGGAAAGATCGAAACACACCGCCGACTTCGCGCCGATGTTCTGCTGGACCAAACAGGAAGTCGAAGGAAAGAGCATGTCGGGGGTGGTCGTGGCCACGATGATGAGGTCGATGTCTTTCCCGGAGAGATGCGCCTGCTTCAGCGCGACTTGCGCAGCCTTGGTGGCGATATCGCTAGTCGTCGTGCCGGGGTCGGCGATGTGCCGCTCGCGGATGCCGGTGCGGCTTACGATCCACTCATCGCTCGTCTCCACCATCTTTTCCAGGTCGTGGTTGGTCAGCACCTTCGGCGGCACATACATGCCAAGACCGAGAAAGCCGATGCGGCGGGTGCGGGACGCTCGGCTGGGGCTCATGCGGAATGCTCTTTGGCGTGCTGGGTGTAAAGGTTCACGGCCTCGACCACGTGCTTATTCAAATCATGCCGGACGGATTCATACGCCACCCGGATGGCGTTCTTGATGGCCTTGCCGCTGGACGCCCCATGGGCGATGATCGAGATACCATCCACGCCCAACAGCGGGGCTCCGCCCCGTTCGGCATAATCCACTTCTCTGCGCAGGTTCACGAATGCATCACGCGCCAGAAATGCCCCAAGGCGGGTAATGGGACTCATCATGAGCGAGCGTTTGAGCAGCACGTTGATGGCATGCGCGAGGCTTTCGGCGGTCTTCAGGGCGATGTTGCCGGCAAACCCGTCGCAGACGATCACGTCAAATTCTCCGGAGAAGATATCGTGGCCTTCCACATTGCCGACGAAGTTGACCCCGGAGCCTTCCAGGAGCCCATAGGTCTCCTTGATGAAATCGGTGCCCTTGGACTCCTCTTCCCCGACGTTCAAGAGCCCAAGCGTCGGGCGCGCTTTGCCCATCACGTAGCGGGCATACGACTCGCCCATGAGCGCGTACTGGAGCAGATGCATCGGCTTGGGATCGATATTGGCGCCGACGTCGATGAGCAGCGTATCGCCTTTGACGCCGGGCAGGATGATGGCGATGCCGGGCCGCTCGATCCCGGGGAGCAGCCCCACGAGCAGCGTGCTGGCGGAGACGACCGCCCCGGTGTTACCGGCCGAGACGAACGCGTCGACCTTCTTGTCCTTGAGCAACTCGACCCCGATCGTGATCGACGACTCCCGCTTCTTGCGGATGCTGGCGGCGGGAGATTCGTCCATACCGATGACATCGGGCGCATGGACGATGGAGATATTGGACGGGCGCTTGGGATAGCGGCCGAGCTGCTGTTGGATGGCGTCTTGCTGGCCGACGAGGATGATCTCAAGCGGGAATTCGCGGGCCGCCCGGACCGCCCCGGCGACCGGGGTCTCCGGCGCGGCGTCGCCTCCCATGGCATCCAGCGCGATCTTCATCGGCGTGGGCGGGGAGAGGTTATTCGCTGGACTTCTTCTTTTGGCTCTTGTCCGCGATCACCAGCACCTGGCGGCCGCGATAAAAACCGCAGGCCGTGCAGATGCGGTGCGGGACGATGGGCCGGGCGCACTGGGGGCACTTCGTCAGCGAGAGGAAGCTCAGCTTCCAGTGGGTGCGGCTCTTGTCCCGACGGGCTTTCGAATGTTTTCTCTTGGGTAGCGCCATGCGTCACTCCTTTTGATGCGCACACAGGCCTTCGTTAAGATTCTGGCCGCAGACGGTGCACAGCCCGCGGCACGCGGGCTGGCAGATCGGCATCAGCGGGTAAGCCAGAATGACTTCTTGGCGGACATCGTCCGTGATATCCACGACATCGGTCGGCTGGATGGCGTAGCTGAAGATCGCGTCGGCGCTGAGGGTCGAGGTGAACTCCACGAGGCACCGGGCGCACGTGAAATGCACGGGGGCTTGGATGTCGACATCGACGACCAGTTCCTTGTCCGCCTTGGAGATGAACGCGTCGACCTCAAACGGCTCGCGCAGATGCACATCGTCGCGATCCATGTCCATGGTGCTGGGATCGTAGCTCGCGTGCTCTTTGAGCCCTTCGTCCGGAATGCGGTTGACGTGGATTTTCATGGCGGTCTCCTCCTGGCGCTGGAGGGTTCTCATGCCGCGGCCTCGCCGCGCAACTTGCGCCGCAGGGCGCGCGCGACAAACGACGGCACGAACGCGGACAGGTCCGCGTCCAGCGCGGCAGCTTCCTTGATCAAGCGGGCGGAAATGTACGCGTAGGACTCTGAGGGCATCATGAAGATCGTCTCGACATGCTCGGACAGCTTGCGGTTGGTCAACGCCATCTGAAACTCGTACTCGAAGTCGGAGAGCATCCGCAACCCGCGGACCATGACCCGCGCCCCGTGGCGGCGGACATAGTCGACCACCAGCGAATCGAACTGGTCGATCACGACCCCGCGCATCGACCGGGTGGCCTGGCGCAGCAGCGCCACGCGCTCCTCGACATCGAACAGCGGCCCCTTGCCGGGGTTATTCGCCACCGCTACGATGAGCTCGGGAAAGATGCGCCGGGCGCGCTGAATGAGGTCGATGTGACCGTAGGTGACAGGGTCAAACGTGCCGGGGTAAATCGCTCGCGATCTCATGCGTCCGCCGATAAAAAGAGAGCACCGTATCGCCGTACCGGTGCTGTTTCCACTGGCTCAGGGGACCGATCGTTACTGGAAGGATGGCCCGTCGCTCGTGCTCAACCGCCACAAGCCCAGTGGGTGCGAGGATAGCACAGTCGACAAGAGCGTTCAAGGCTTTTTTTCCCTGGTCCGCGCGGTACGGAGGGTCCAGCAGCACCACATCGAAGGGCGCTTCGCGCTCCGCCAGTGTGCGAAACCCGCGCTCGATATCCAGGTTCAAAACCCGCCAAGCCTCCGGCGGCACCTCGGGCGAGAGCTTCGCCAGGTTGTCCCGGATCGTGACCGCGGCCTCGCCGTCCGACTCGATGAAGGCTACGAATTCGGCGCCTCGCGAGAGCGCTTCGCAGCCAAGTGCTCCGCTGCCGGCAAAACCATCTACCACCCGGGCCCCTTCGATGAACGATCCCAGGATGTTAAAGAGCGCTTGCCGGACCTTGGCTTCGGTGGCGCGCAGCTTGCCCGGGATCTTGAGCGTGAATCCTTTAAATTCCCCGCCGGTAATTCTCGACATTAAGAGCCCACCTTTAGCCCCGCTGGCCTCGCAGCTCGGCCAGGCGGCGGCGCAGCACCGCCAGGGATGGTGCCTGCAATGCCGCGTCCTGGCCGATGAGCGCTTGCGCGTGCTCGCGCGCAAGCTCAAGCAACCCCTGGTCACGCGCCAGATTGGCGATGCGAAAACGTAGCCAGCCGTGCTGGCGCCGGCCGAGCAGCTCCCCTGGCCCACGCAGCTCCAGGTCTTTCTCCGCCAGCTCGAAGCCGTTGCTCGTCTGCACGAAGGCGCCCAGCCGCTGGGCCACCGACTCATCCACCGCATCGCTGATGACGACGCAGGTCGCGGCGTGCGCCCCCCGGCCGATGCGGCCGCGCAACTGGTGGAGTTGGGCCAGCCCGAAGCGCTCCGGATGCTCGATCGCCATCAGCGTGGCGTTGGGCACGTCCAGACCGACCTCGACGATCACCGTCGAGACCAGTAGTTGGACGTCCCCGCGCGCAAAGGCGCGCATCGTCCGCTCCTTCACCGCCGGCTTCATCTGGCCGTGCAAGAGCCCCACCCGGAACTCCGCAAACACCTCCGCCTGGAGCCGTTTCGCCATCTGGGAGGCTGCTCGGTCGGATCGCCCCCGCGCTCCGATACTTCCTCGCCGCCGGCGGCTCGGTCGAAGCTCGCTCGCCGAGCCTTCATTGACCAGCGGGTAGACGACGTACGCTTGGCGGCCCTGCGACAGCTCCTGGCGGATCAGCGAGTAGAGCGCGGGTCGTTCGAGCTCGCGCAGCCATCGCGTGACGATGGGCTGGCGGCCTTTGGGCAGCTCGCTGATCGTCGAGACCTCAAGATCTCCGTAGAGCGACAGGGCCAGCGTCCGGGGAATGGGCGTGGCAGTGACGACGAGCACGTCCGGGTCGTCTGCTTTCTTGGCCAGGTGGGCGCGCTGGACGACGCCGAACTTATGCTGCTCGTCGATGATCGCCAGGGCCAAACGCTTGAACTGAATGGCTGTCTGGATGAGCGCGTGGGTGCCGATGGCGACGGAGAGCTTCCCCTCGGCGAGTGCCTGTGCTTGCCGGCGCCGGTCCGCCGGGGCGAGTGCCTGCGTAAAGAGCCCGACGGCGACCCCGAGCGGCCCCAGGTAGTCTTGCACGACGCGCGCATGTTGCTCCGCCAGCAACTCGGTGGGCGCCATCAGCGCAACTTGATAGCCGCTTTGCACCGCCGCCGCCATCAAGGCCATCAGCACGACGGTCTTGCCGCAGCCGACATCGCCTTGCAGCAGCCGGTACATCGGGTGTGGGCGCCCCAGCTCATGGAGCAGCTCATCCAGGACGCGACGCTGGGATGCCGTCAAATGAAAGGGCAGCCCTTCCAGGAAACGGGAGAGCAGCGGGCCCTCGAGCTGATAGCGGTGGGGCTTGGTGCGGCCGACGGTTTGGGCGCGGCGCTGGGCCAGTGCTAGCTGGAACAAGAATAGCTCATCGAACGCCAGACGCTGCTGTGCTGCCTCGAGTGCTTCCCAGGTCGCGGGAAAATGCAGCGCGCGGACCGCCTCAGGCAGCGTCGGCCAGCCATGCTGCAGCCGGATCTCCTGCGGCAGCGTATCCTCAAGCAGCTCCGCGGACTGCTCGACCGCCGTGCCGATCAGCTGCCGCAGCCAGCGCTGGCCCACCCCGCCCGTCAGCGAGTAGATGGGCACGATGCGCCCGACGTGCCACGAACCCTGGCTGTCCTCCTCGATCTGCTCTAGCTCCGGATGGATCATCTGCAGCCGCGGCTTGGACTCGACCTGGCCGTACAAGACGTATTCCTGGTCCACCTGCAACTGCTGGGCAAGATACGGCTGATTGAACCACACGCCGTAGAGGACCCCGGAGCCATCGCCGAACGCCACATCCAGGATCGTGCGGCCGCCCCGGATGCGGCGCAGCGCCCGGGCGACCACGCGGCCGCGCACCGTCACGGTCTGGCCAGGCCTGACCTCGGCGATGGGCAGTAAGTGCGTGCGATCCTCGTAGCGCAGCGGCGCGGCGTAACACGCGTCTTCGACCGTTTCGATGCCCAGGCGCGCGAGCTGGGTCAGGCGCTGGGGTCCTACGCCCTTGACGTACCGGATGGACTGCTCTCCGGGGCCTTTGCGCACAGACGCCGCTTGTGGGACGGTCATAGGCACGGTATAATACCCGCTCGTCGTAACCATAAGGAGCTGGCCATGCTAGTCTGCGTCATCTGCGGGAAAAAACCGTTCAACGGCAGTGCGGTCACGCACCGCGGGATGTTGAAGAAGCAAGGCGGGGTCGGGCGCCGCACCGTCCGGGTGAACCGTCGGCGATTTCTTCCGAACCTTCAGCGCGCCACAATCTTGCTCAACGGCGTGACGCGACGCGCCCGCATCTGCACGTCATGCCTGAAGTCCGGTCGGGTGATCAAAGCCCCGCGGCGACCGAAGGCAGCTTCGTCCCCTGCGGTAACTCCCTGACCTCGCTCACCGCCAGCACGACGTCGTCATTCACCATCGTCGGACTGGCGACCACGTCGTACCACTGCTCCGAGCCAAGGTCCGCGAACGACCCACGGGCCGCCAGGCGGCTCGTGCCGTCCGTCAACGCGCCAAGACGAGGCGAGCGCGCCTCAATGCGCACCCGCCGAATGACCACCGTCGGACGCGGATTGCCCTGCCCGAACGGTGCTAACCGCTCCATCTCCTGAACCCAGCTTGACTCCACCGCATCCAGCGTCAGCTCTAAGTCCACCCGCCGGGTGCGCACGAGTCCCAACGAACCGAGTGCTTGGCGCGCGTGCGTGTTCACCTGAGCGCGAAATATCTCGAGCTGTTCCCGGCCGACGGTGAGGCCGCAGGCCTGCGCATGCCCCCCGAAACGCATGAGGACGTCCTGGCAGGCCTTGAGCGCATCCAGCAGATTGAAGAGCGGGATCGAACGGCCGGACCCGGTGCCTTGCGTCTCATTCATCGCGATCGCGATCGTTGGACGGCCGTAGCGCTGTGCCAATTGCGCCGCCAGCGGACCCATCAGTCCCTGGTGCCATCCGCTGCGGCTGACGACCATCACATACTGATCCCGGAAGTGCTGGCGCTGAACCTGCTCTTCCGCTTCCATGATGATCTGGCGCTGCAGCTGTTTCGTCGTCGCATGCGCCGCCTGGTTCTCCTCCAGATGCGCGGAGAGCCGCGTGTCGGAGGTGCGCCGCAGTAGGTGCCACACGGCGGTCGCGTCCCCCAGCCGGCCGCTCGCATTCAGCCGCGGCGTCAGCCGGCGCAAGATCCGCTCAGGATCCGGCGTGGTCGCGCCCGTCGACTGGCATAATTCCCGCAAGCCAGGGCGCTGAGTCTCCATGAGGCGCGCCATACCCTCGACAACAATCGCGCGGCTGTCACCCACCAGCGGCGAGCAGTCCGCCAGCGTCCCCAACGCTGCCAAATCGAGCCACGTTTCCAGTGGTGGGGTGCGGCCGATCAGCGCTTCCGCCAGCTTAAAGGCCAGCCCCGCGCTGCACAGTTCCCTCCCGGCCCCCTGCGATCGATACGGGTTAATCAACGCGTGCGGCTTCGCCCATCCGGCTAGGGGCACGTGGTGGTCCACGATGATGGTGTCGATGCCGCATGCGGCCAACTGCGCGATCGCCTCGGGCTGGTTCGTGCCGCAGTCGACCAGCACCAAGAGCCGCGTGCGCGAGTGCGCCAGGCTGCGGACGATGGTATCAGGCAGCCCGTAGCCTCCGGCGATGCGGTTGGACACGCGCGCCCGCACGACCGCCCCCAAGTCCTCAAGCACCTCATAGAGAATGACGCTGGCGGTCAGGCCGTCGACGTCGGAATCGCCAAAAATAGTGATGGGCTCTCGGCGGGCAATCGCCAGGCGCAGCCGCTCCACTGCGCGGTCCATCTCCTCAAGCGCTGCCGGATCGGAGAGCGTCTCAAGGCCCGGCTGGAGGAACCGTTGCGCGGCGGATGGCTCGGCCAGGCCGCGATTCAGCAGGACTTGCGCGGTGAGCGGATGCACGCCGAGCGCGCCCGCCAGTACGCGGGCCCGCTGGAGATCCGGAGCGTCAACACGCCAAACAGACGCCATGCACCCTCAGGACGTTACGCGGGCCTGGGCTGGAACAGCTTGCGCCAGGTCACGACCAACGCGGTGGCGATCGCCACCGTGGAATACACACCGGAGAAGAACCCGACGAGCAGGCAGATGGAGAAGTCCCGCAGCACTTCCCCGCCGAAGAGAAGCAGCGCTCCGACCGCGCAAATCACCGTCAGCGAAGTGAGCAGCGTGCGACTGAGCGTCTCGTTCACGCTGAGGTTGATCACCGCGGCCATGTCGAGCTTGCGGTGCAGCCGCAGATTTTCGCGGACGCGGTCGTAGATCACGATCGTGTCGTTGATGGAAAACCCGGCGATGGTCAGCAGGGCGGCGATCACGGTCATGTCGATCTGGCGGCCCAGCAGGCACAACGCACCCGCCGCGATGACCACGTCATGGATGAGCGCGACCACACCGGAGGTGCCGAAATCCCAGTGCCGGAACCGTATCGCCACGTACACGAGAATGCCCAGCATCGACCAGGCAATCGCCAGCCAGGCTTTTTGGCGCAAGAGCGCGCCGACCGAGGGGCCGACCTGCTCCAAGCGCACCCGTTCCGGCGCAGCGTCGGCGTAATCGGCGTAGACCGCCTCGCGCGTCCGGACGGCGGTGTCATCGCGCTCTTGCGGGGTGTCGTCCGCCGTGCGGATCAGCCACTCTGTCGGTTCGCCGTATTGCTGGAGGACAGCGTCGCCCAGCCCCACTTTCGAGAGGGTTGAGCGAAGCGCATCAGCGCTCAGAGGGCGGTTAAACCGGTACTCTTGCAGCAGCCCTCCGGTAAAATCGATGCCGTACCGCTCATCGCCGCGCATCACAAACGCTGCGCCACCGATCAGCACGAGGACCGCCGAAAGGACGTAGCAGATTTTCCGCATGCCGATGAAATCGAACTTCGTCTGGCCGATGAATTGCAGCATCGCCAGGCGCTTGAGCACCCCCAGGCCGAGCAAGATGTCAAACACCACCCGGGTGACGACGATGGCGGTGAACATGCTGGCCATCAACCCCAGACCCAGCGTCGTCGCGAACCCACGGATCGGTCCAGTGCCGAACCAGTACAGAAAGATCGCGGCGATCAGCGTCGTCACGTTGGAGTCCAAGATCGCGGTGAAAGCCTTGTCATATCCCGCATCGATCGCCAAACTGAGCGGCCGGCCGGCGCGCAGCTCTTCACGGATACGCTCGTAGATCAGCACGTTCGCATCCACCGCCATGCCCAATGTGAGGATCATGCCGGCGATTCCTGGCAACGTCAGCGTGGCTTGCAAGTAGCCCATTCCGCCTAAAATCATCAACAGGTTGAGCAGCAGCGCGCCGATCGCCACCAGACCGCCCAGCAAGTAGTACCCGGCCATGAAGAGCACGATGAGTCCGGCGCCCACGCCGGTGGCGAGCAACCCGGCGCGGATCGAGTCTTTGCCCAGCGTCGGCCCGACGGTGCGCTCTTCTTCGACGACGATCGGCGCCGGCAAAGCACCCGCCCGCAGCACGATCGCCAAGTCATGCGCCTCCTCGCGCGTGAACCGGCCGCTGATTTGGCCGGAATCGGTGATCCGGTCGCGGATCACCGGCGCGGACTGCACCGCGCCATCCAGCACGATCGCCAGCCGCCGGCCGATGTTTGAGCCGGTCAGCCGCCCGAACGCCTTGGCGCCTTCTTTGTTCAGCCGGAAATCCACCACCGGCAGCCCCAGCTCGCCGGCGGTCACTTCGGCGCTGGCGAGAATTGAGCCGCTGAGGCTGCCTTCGGTTTCCAACAGCAGCGGGCTGCCGTCCTCCGGGTCTTCCGCGAGATGAAATCCCGTCGGAACATCACCAGCCGCCGCGCGCTCAAGGAACCGCGGGTTGTCGGAGACCAGCTGGAACTCCAGCTTCGCGGTCCGCCCGATCAAGCTCAGTGCGCGCTCGCGATCGGTGATGCCGGGCAATTGGACCAGGATGCGGTCCATGCCTTGCCGCTGGATGACCGGCTCGCGCACGCCGAATTGGTCGATGCGGTTGCGGATGATCTCCAGCGCAATCTCGGTCACGTCCCGGTGCTGCGCTTCGGGGGGCAAATTGGCGGTATCGACCTTCAAGACCAGATGCATCCCGCCCTGCAGGTCCAGCCCCAGACTGATGCGCTCGCGCAGCGGAAACGCAAAGTACGCGGCAAGCGCCACAGCCGCCAGGACCAGAGGAACGCGCCAACGTAGGCTCGGAGACATCAGGCGCGCTTCTCCGCGCCGGCCGCCTCAGCGCCGCTGCGCTTCGCCAGGCGCGTGATGGCGGAAGGCTCCACCTCCACACGGACGTTGTCGTCGATGCGCAGGGTGATCGACTCCGGCCGCACGTTGACGACGGTGCCGAACAACCCGCCGGTCGTAACGACTTCGTCGTTTTTCTTCAATTGCTTTAACATCTGCTGGTGTGCCTTGCGGGCGTTGCCCTGCGGCCTGAGCACCAACAGGTAGAAAATCAGGATCGGAAACACGAACATCGGCAACAGCTCCATGATGCCCGGAGCGGTCGTCGTTGACTGTCCCATCAGCGTCCTCCTGCGTCGATGACTCGAATCGGTGTGGCTTCAAGCTCGCTGACGCTCGTCAGCGTTGCACCTGGATAATAAAAGGCCAGGATCTCTCTGGCCGAAAGCCCCCGGCGGCTCAACTCCGCCGCACCCCACTGGCATAGTCCCACCCCGTGCCCCCACCCGGCTCCGTCGATGAAAAACGTGTCCCCATGGGACTGGATGGTCAATTGCGGGCTGCGGATGCGCTCAAACCCGAACAGCGCGCGAAACTCATAGCCGGTCAGCGCCACATCCCGGTTGCGGCCGCGGATGGTGATGGTCTCCGCCCGTCCGGTCGGCGTGCGCTTGGTCACTTGCATATCCAGAATGGGGCCAATCGACCCATGGCGGCTCTGGCGCAGCGCCCATCCGACATCCGCCTTGGTCAGCCGGCGCTGCCACCGGTAAAACGGCGACGCCGAGCACGCAGTGCAGACCACCCCGCCGCGCAAGGGCGTGATGTTAAAGGGCCCCATGACCCGCGCGTGCTCCGTCTTGCCGCCGCAGGTCGAGTGATAAAACGGCGGGAACAGCGCGCCATTGGTGGTCAGGATGAGCCCGCGCGTCGCTTTGACCGCGCGCGTCGTATTCGCCCGTTCCGCGGTCTTGCCGCCGTAATCCTGCGACATCACATCGCCGCTGACGTCGAACGGACTCGTGGTCTTGGTCAGCCGCTGATACAGGGCGTACGTGCGCGCGGCGATGGCGATGGCCTTGAGCGACTCCAGCGGCCAATAGTCCGGGGCTTCCTTGCTGAGCACGCCCCGCAGGTAATCTTCCAGCGCCACATGGTTGATGACGAGCAGCGTCAGGTTCTGCTGCCGGACGATCTCGATCGTGCCGCGCAGCCGCTTGCCGTTGAGGCTGATCGCGGCGTCGCTGGCCGGCTCGATCTTCACGCCGAAAAACGGCACCACCTGTTCGCCCACGGCCAGCCCTTGGGGCACGGCGCGCACCGCAACCGAGTCGAGGCGGCGTCCCTGCTGGATCGGCTCGCCGGTATGCAGGGCCGACATGGTGAAGCGGCCGTAGACTTGCAAGGTGACTTCCGGGTCGCTTTGCGAGACCGCCACGCGGATCCACTCCGGGCTTGGCTGCGCAGACAAGGACCCACACCACAGAAACACAGAAATCCACAAAGACACAGAGATAGTCCATCGCATCTTCTCTGTGTTTCTGTGGCCCTTCTGTGTCTCTGTGGTTAGCGGAAGCGCCCGATGAACCATAGGATCAGACCAAAGAAGATGAGCGCGCGGCCCATGGGATGCCACTTGGACATTAGGATTCGGCAGCAGCGAAGAGTTCCAGTTTTTCGTTTTTCAGGTTGGCGTAGTGCTGGTAGGCGAACCGGGTCACCTTGCGGCCGCGGGCGGTGCGCTTCAGCAGCCCGGCCGACAGCAAATAGGGCTCCACGACATCCACGATTGTATCCGGCTCTTCGTTCAGCGCGGCGGCGAGCGCTTCGATGCCCACCGGCCCTCCGCTGTAGAACTCGATGATCGTGCGCAGCACCTTGCGGTCCAAACTGTCCAGGCCGACATCATCCACGCCCTGCGCGGCCAGCGCCGCATGCACGACTTCCGGCGAGATCTTGCCGCCCGCCTTCACCTGCGCGTAATCCCGCACGCGCCGCAAGAGCCGGTTGGCGATGCGCGGCGTGCCGCGCGAGCGCTCCGCAATCGCCCGGGCGGCCTCCGGCTGCACCGCCATGCTCAGGATCTTCGCCGAGCGCTGCAGCACTTGGACGAGGTCGTCAGGCGTGTAGAAATCCAGATGATACACCATGCCGAAGCGGCTGCGCATGGGATTCGACAGCAGCCCGGAGCGGGTCGTCGCCCCCACGAGCGTGAAGCGCTTCAGGTGGAACTTGATCGTCTTAGCATAGGGCCCTTTGTCGATGATGAAATCGATCTCGAAGTTTTCCATGGCGGGGTACAAGAACTCTTCCACGACCTTCGAGAGCCGGTGGATTTCGTCGATGAACAAGATGTCGCCTTGCTCAAGGTTCGTCAGGATGCCGATGAGATCGCCGGCCCGACCGATCGCCGGCCCGCTGGTCGCGGTGATCTTCGCGCCCATCTCATGGGCCACGATGTGGGCCACGCTCGTCTTGCCCAGCCCGGGAGGTCCGGCAAGCAGCAGGTGCTCCAGCGACTCGCTGCGCCGCTTAGCCGCCTGGATGGCGACGCGCAGGTTCTCCACGACCCGCGATTGCCCGACAAACTCGTTGAACGCCTTGGGCCGCAGGCTGAGGTTCAGGATCTGGTCGTCGTCATTCTCGATGCGCGGTGTCACCGGGGAGGGTCCGAGAGGTGGTGGGATCATCGCTCAACCGTTTCCGGCTCGGCGGCGCGCTGCTGCCGGTACACTTCGTTGAGCAGCTCTTCGGAGCTCTTCACCTTGGGATTGCGCTGCAGCGCGGCCTGCACCATCTGCTTGGCCTCGCCCTTCTTATACTCCAGCTGTACCAGGACAGCGACCGCTTCATCTTCCAGTGTTTCCTGCCCTTCGTGGACGGGCGCAGCGGTGGTGTCCTTGGTCTGGATCAGCGCGTATTTGCCCACCCGCCCCTGCAACTTGGCCACGATTTCCTTAGCACGCTGCTCTCCGATGCCCGGCAGCGACCGTAAGAGGCTCAAGTCGCCGTGATCGATCGCCTTGGCGATGACCGGGATGGGCAACGTGAAGGCTTTGAGCGCCGCGCGCGGGCCGATGCCCGCCACCGAGATGAACCGGATGAAGAACTCGCGCTCGATCTCGTTGAGAAACCCGACGAGCACCGGAATGCCGCGACCCACTTCGAGCTGCTGGTAGTGGAAGGTGATGAGCTCCAGCTCGCCGCTGGGTCCAACGCGCTCCTGGAGCGCGGTGAGAATCGAGGCCGGCACGAGCACATCATAGCTGATGCCTTGCACGTCCAACAAGAGTTGGAGGTCTCCGATTTCGCGGACGACACCCCGAAGACGGGAAATCATCCCACCACCATCCCTTCAGGCAAATGCCGCTGGGCGCGCTGCGCGTGCGCATGGACGATCGCAAGAGCCAGCGCATCGGTCGCATCGCGCGACCAGGACGGTTCCAGATGGTTCAGCCACTGCCCCACCATGCGCGCTACCTGGTCCTTCGACGCCGCCCCGCTGCCGGTCAGCGACTTTTTCACGTGGGTCGGCAGGTACTCCGCCAGCGGAAGGCCATGCTGCTGCGTGACGAGGCACGCCACCCCGCGGGCGTGCGCCATGAGCGCGGCCGTGGTCACGTGCGCATGGTGCGTGAAAATCTTCTCCAGCACGACCGCCCTGGGCCGGTGGCGCTGCATCAACTTCGAGAGCGCGCGGTGCAAAAATCCCAACCGCTCAGCTAGCGGCTCTTCTCTGGGCGGGCGGATGTCACCGGCGATAACGATACTCAGCTGTCCACCCTCGGCGTCGATGAACCCGTACCCGGTAGCTTGCAGCCCGGGGTCGATGCCAAGGATGACCATCAGGCCCCGACATGCTCAGCTAAGAGCGCATCAGGAATATCAAAATTAGCGTAGACATGCTGGGAGTCTTCGTTCTCTTCCAGCACATCCAGCAGCGTCAGCAGTAACTTGGCTCGCCCCGGATCTTCCACGCGGACCGTCGAGGAGGGCACCATGGTCAGCTCAGCCGTGTCGATCGTGAACCCACCGGCCTGCAGCGCCTGTTTCACCGATTCCAGCGCGTGGGGATCGGTCGTCACCACCGCCTGCTCACCTTCTATCTTCAGGTCTTCGGCCCCGGCTTCCAGCACGCTGTTCATGAGCCGCTCTTCATCGAGCCCTTTCGCCGGGAGGGTAATCAGTCCCTTCTTTTGAAAAATCCAGGACACGCTGCCGGCGCCGGCGAGGTTGCCTTCATGGCGGGAAAAGAGGCTGCGGATCTCGGCACTGGTGCGGTTCTTATTATCGCTGAGCGCTTCGACCAGGATGGCGACGCCGCCGGGCCCATAGCCTTCGATCACCATTTCTTCATAGGCTTGGCCGGGCAAGTCGCCCGTTCCGCGTTTGATCGCCTTCTCGAGCGTATCTTTGGGCAGGTTGACTTCACGGGCTTTTACGATGGCGAGCCGCAAGCGGGGGTTGGCATCCGGGCTGCCTCCGCCGATGCGCGCGGCTGCGGTCAACTCGCGGATGACTTTTGAAAAGGCCTTGCCCCGCTGGGCATCAACGATGGCCTTTTTGTGCTTGATGCCCTTCCATTTAGAATGCCCGGCCATAATCGTCGGTAGTATAACACTGCGGGGCTTGCAGGGTCTAGGATGTTGGGGTCTCGCTCAGGAGGGTGGCGATAGTGCTCAGGAGCTCGTCCGGTTCATAGGGTTTCGTCAGGTAGGCATCGGCGCCATGGGCAAATCCGCGCAGCTCATCCACCGGGCGGCCCAGAGCGGTCAGCATCAGAATCGGCAACTGCCAGCGGTGGTACATGCGGCGCAGCTCACGGCAGACATCATAGCCGCTCATGTCCGGCAGCATGAGGTCCAGAATCACGAGGTCCGGCCGGTGTTCCGCGGCTTGCTTCAAGCCAGGCTGCCCTTCACCGGCCAGATGGACCTGAAAACCGGCCGACGAAAGCCGTAGGCGGATCAGCTCGGCGAGCGACAGATCATCCTCGATCAATAGGATTTCCTTTGGAGCCACTCCGTCGCCCATACCCCCTCCTTGCCTATACGAAGAAACAGCGCCCCCCAGTAGCTGCTGGAGGGCGCCACAGTAACTATGGCTGAGGGATGGAGGCGGCGTCAAGGTGCCACGCAAATTCTAGCTGATCCTCCAAGGTCGGCAAGGGCGGCCGGCGGAAGGTGGAGGGCTTGGGCGGCCCATCGTCCCCGGCGAACCCCAGCCGGCGGGTCCACATCGCCCAGGACTGCTCGATCGCTTCCCAGTACGGCCCGGTGCCTTCATGCCGGTGGCCGAAGCGGTTATCGTAGAGCTGGCCACGGCGCCCTTCGCGAATGCGATGTTCGACCCGGGCGGCGCGCAGCGGCATCACCTCTTTCAACCGATGGAAAAACACGTCTTTGACGCTCCCTGGCAGGCGCAGCAAGGTGTGGAAGGCCGCGTGGGCCCCGCGCCGCTTGGCTTCCTTGAGCAGCCCGGGGATATCCGTATCGTTCAACCCTGGAATAAGCGGGGCCACCCCGATGCTCACCGATACGCCGGCGCGCGCCAGGATTTCCATCGTCTCAAAGCGCCGCTTGATCGTCGGCGCTCCGGGCTCGATTAATCGTGCGATTTTCTCGTCGAGAAACGGAATGCTGATCGACACCCCGGCGTCGGCTTCTCGCGCCAGCGCGGCCAGCAGCTCTGCGTCGCGGCGGATCAGCAGCGACTTCGTGATGATCCCCACCGGGTTGCGAAACGCCAGGCATGTTTCCAGGCACTGCCGCGTCAACCGCCACGCCGCTTCCAGCGGCTGGTAACAATCCGTCACGCCGGAAAACATGACTAGATCGCCCTGCCACGATTTGCGGCGAAATGCCGCTTCCAGCAGCCGCGCGGCATCAGGCTTCACGAAAATCTTGCGCTCAAAATCGCTCCCAGCGCCCAGGCCGAAGTATTCGTGCGTCGGCCGAGCAAAACAATAACTGCACGCATGAAAACATCCTCGATACGGATTCACGCTCCAGCGAAAGCCGATGTCCGGGCTGTCATTGTGTGAAAGGATCGAGCGGGATTCGTCTTCGTAGATCTGCAGCTCGGCCGAGGGAGGCTCACCCAGGAGCTGCCTGTGCTCTGTCAGGTACGGATTCGGCGGGTTCCAGATGCGTTTGGGCTCGGGCATGGCTCACAGCGTATACTATACGTTTGTCTAGTATATAGAGGAGTTGCGGGGAATTGTCAAGAGGGATGCTTGGAGTTATACTGGTAAAAATTCCATGGCCAAGACGCTGTTCGAAAAAATTTGGGACCAACACCTGGTGACCACCCTGCCCGACGGGACGGCCATCGTGTACATCGACCGCCACCTCGTGCATGAAGTCACCAGCCCCCAGGCGTTCGAGGGATTGCGCCTGTCCGGTCGCAAGGTCCGCCGCCCGGAGCTGACCTTCGCGACCATGGACCACAACGTGCCAACCGACAACCGGCTGGTCATTCGCGATCCCATCTCGAAAGCCCAAATCGAAGCGCTCGAAAAGAACTGCCACGAGTTTGGCGTAACCCTCTATGACCTGCGCAGCGAGCGCCAGGGCATTGTGCACATCATCGGCCCGGAGCTGGGCCTCACGCTTCCGGGCACCACCATCGTGTGCGGCGATTCGCATACCTCGACGCACGGCGCGTTCGGGGCGCTGGCCTTTGGCATCGGCACCTCCGAAGTCGAGCACGTGTTGGCCACGCAATGCCTGCCGCAGCAGCGCCCGAAGACGTTCAAGGTGGAATTCACCGGCCGCCCCAAGCCTCCGGTCACCGCCAAAGACCTGATCTTGAAGCTCATCGGCAACATCGGCACCGCCGGCGGCACCGGCTATGTCTTGGAGTATGCGGGCGAGGCGATCCGCGGGCTGTCGATGGAAGGACGCATGACCATCTGCAACATGAGCATCGAAGCGGGAGCGCGCGCCGGCATGGTCGCGCCGGATGATGTGACCTTTCAGTACATCGCGGTACAGCCGCGTCCGTTCGCGCCGCAGGGGAAGGCTTTCGATGAGGCGGTGGCCCGCTGGCGCACCCTGCCCTCGG
>PCVX01000034.1:21172-33514 GCA_002796105.1 Candidatus Omnitrophica bacterium CG11_big_fil_rev_8_21_14_0_20_63_9
ACGTCCCCGGCTACAGCCGCAAGGATGTGGAGCAAGCGCTCGCGTACATGGGGCTCACGCCCGGCACGCCGCTCACCGAGCTGAAGCTGGACGTCGTGTTCATCGGCAGCTGCACGAACGCGCGCATTGAAGACCTGCGCGCCGCCTCGCGCATCTTCAAGGGCCGCAAGGTGGCGCCTGGGGTGCGCGTCCTGGTCGTGCCCGGCTCGCAGCACGTCCGGCGGCAAGCCGAGGACGAACGGCTGCATGAAATTTTCGTGGCGGCCGGCTGCGAATGGCGCCAATCCGGCTGCAGCATGTGCCTGGGCATGAACCCTGATCAACTCACGTCCGGCCAGCGGTGCGCCTCCACTTCGAACCGCAACTTCGAGGGCCGTCAAGGCAAGGGTGGGCGTACGCACTTGGTCAGCCCGGAAATGGCCGCAGCGGCGGCGATCGCGGGCCACTTCGTCGACATCCGCACCTGGAACCGCAACTGATGGACGCCTTCCGCTCCCACCGGGGACGCTTGGCGGTGCTTGATCGCGCCAATGTCGACACCGACCAAATTATTCCGAAGCAGTTCCTGAAGTCGATTGCGCGCACCGGCTTCGGTCGGCATCTGTTCTCCGACTGGCGCTACCTGCCGGATGGCAAGCCCAACCCGGACTTCCCGCTCAACGCCGAGCGCTTCAAGGGCGCGTCGATTTTGGTCGCGCGCAATAATTTCGGCTGCGGCTCAAGCCGCGAACATGCGGTGTGGGCGATCCAGCAGGATGGGTATCGCGCGGTCATCGCGCCCTGGCAGCAGCGCGGGGCGACGCGGGTGCCGGCGTTCGCGGACATTTTCCGCAACAATGCATCTAAAAACGCCTTGTTGACGATCGAGCTGTCCGAGCCGGAGGTTGAGGAGATCGTGCAGATGGTGGACCGCTACGCAGGACTTGAAGCCACGGTGGACTTAGACCGCCAGCGCGTGACGCTGCACTTGCCGGAGGAGATGGCTTTCCACTTCGAGATCGACGCCGCCGTCAAAGAACGGCTCATCCACGGGCTGGACGATATCGGCCTGACGCTCAAGCAGGAAGGCGCGATCAGCGCCTTTGAAACCCGCCACAATCCCCAACTCCCTTGACGCTTACGGAGCTTGGGCCGGCCCTGGGGCTGATTTCGATGTCAACGGGCAGTATCCGCCCTTCCAGCCTTTCCCCATGGAACACCAGCCCGAATTCCCCGACGCCAGGCACCACACGCGGCAGGCAATCCCTACGACGCTGACCACGATGACCAGCCAGCCCACGAACTGCCCGACCCGCTTGAGCTGCCCTTTGTGCAACGCGGAGCGCTCGAGCACCCAATAGCCTGCCACCGCCGACAGCAACAGAATCCCGATCCCATACGCCATGCGGCCCCCCTCTGTGTTGGTCGCGCGTCTACTTCGACGGCTTCCGGAAGTCCCCATATGCCCAGCCGATCCCCAACAGGCCGACGACCAGCGCTCCCAGCGCGATCAAAATCGCGAACACTTCGATCATGTGCGTGCTTCTCCCCGTATCGATACTTCCACAACGACCGGATAATGATCCGACCCGACAAAGCTTCCCACCCGCCGGGCCACCACCGCCAGTTCCCGTGAAATCAAGCAGTGATCGATCGGAATCCGCATCGGCGGCATCCAGGCCGGCCACGTGGGTTGCAGCCCAAAGCCGATCCGGCTGTCCTGTAAGCCGGATGCGGCGATCAGCTCGCCAAACGCCGCAGACCACGAGGTGGTGTTGAAATCGCCGACCACCATCACCGGACCGGACTGCCGAGCCGCAAAGGCGGCGATCGCCGCCAACTGACGGTTGCGCAATGCCAGCCGGCGCGGCGTTGTCGGGGACGCCGGGTGCGTGCCGATCAGCGTCACCACCTGCCCGTTCCACCGCAGCCGGGCCACCACCGATGGCAACCCATGCCCCCCGATGCGCACTACTTCCGCGGTTTCGACCGGCAACCGGCTGATGACGATAATGCCGAAGTTGCGCTTCCCGATGCTGATCCCCTTGGCAAACGGGTACGTCTCGCGCAATCCTTGTAAACCCTCAAGCTGCTCCTGATTCACTTCCGCGAGGAAGACCACGTCAGGCTTGGCCAACGCCAAGAGCCGCTCGATGCGGTCATAGGACCGGTTCGAGTGCCACAGGTTCGCCGAGAGCACCTTGAAGCTCTTGGCCGCGCCGCCATGGATGCGCCTCCGGTAGAGCGGCAGCAGCGACCAGAGATTCGCCGCGCACAGCGCCGCCAGCACCAGCGCTTCAGCCGAGCGTCCGGCAAGACCGAGGACGACTGTGCCAACCGCCAGCACTACGGCATACTGCACACGAAAGTGGCTGGCAAGCTCCCAGGGCCAGCCGAAACGGCTGCACCATCCGGCCACAGTGGCGATCCCAGCCAGCCAGGCCACACTCGCCACCACGCCAATCAGCACGGTGTGCAATTCGCCGTTGTCTCCTCACAAGCCTCGTGCTATAAGCGGAGGTATGCCACGACCCCCTTCGACACACCGCCGCGCGCTGCGACAGCTCTACTCCGCCGCGCACACCGTCGTGGTTGCCCTCACCATCCTGCTCTCGACCGGCCTACTGGTCACCGGGCTCTCCTTGCCGCTCCTTCATGCCCAGCAGATGATCTTCTGGAAAAGCGAATACTCGGTCTGGACCGGGGTAGTGGCCTTATGGCACGCGAACGAGCTGGCGCTTGCCGCCATCCTGTTTTTCTTTTCCATCATCTTTCCATTCGTGAAACTGGTCGGCCTGGTGATCATCTGGTTCTGGAAGCTTCCGGAAACCAAGCGGACCACCCTGCTGCATTGGCTTGGGCTGCTGGGGAAATGGTCGATGCTGGATGTCTTCATCGTGGCCATCTTGATCGTCCTGGTCAAGCTGGGCCCCATGGCGAAAGTGGAACCCCGCGTCGGCGTTTACGTGTTCACCGCGGCCATTCTCGCGTCGATGCTGACGACGATGTACGTGGACCGTTTGGCAAAACAGGCGGGGTGAAACTCACGCGTGCGCCCTATGCTAAGCTCTTCCGGCACAATGGTCAAGCGCCAGCCCTGTCGGAGATCAGACGTACATCTCGCTGCGGAAACGGGATCGTGATCTTCGCCTGTTTGAGCGCCTTGAAGATCTCCAGGTTGACCGCATAGCGCGTTTGTGAGTAGCGCTTCGTCGGCACCCAATAGCGCATCCCGATGTTGATGGACGAGTCGCCGAACTCATTGAGGCCGACGAGCGGCGCCGGCTGCTGGGCTACGTCCGCCACGCGGGCGATGGTTTGGCGGATAACGCTCACCGCCTGCTGCGGGTCATCCTGATAGCTGATGCCGACTCGCAGCTCGACCACGCGGTTGCCTTGGGAGTTGCGCAGAATTTCGCCGACGATGTGCTTATTGGGAATCGTAATGCGCTCGCCGTCTTCCGTCGTTAGGATCGTCGCGGCCAGCTTCACTTCCTCGACCACACCGCTGACGTCGACCACAGTGATCGTATCGCCGACCTTAAACGGTCTCCCCAGCAAAATCGAAAATCCTGCACCGTAGTTGGAGATCGGCCCTTGGATGGCGAAGCTGCCGCCGAACGCGAGCGCGCTGATCGCCGCGATGAACGGGGCGATCGTAATGCCGAATTTCCCCAGGGCCACCAAAACGGCAAAGCTGAACACCGTCAGCCGCACCATGCCCGATAGGAATTTGGCCAGGCTGATGTCGATCTGCCGGCGGTGGCACAGATTGGAAAACGCCGCCCCGGCCCACCGGGCCAGAACCCATCCGGCGATCAAAATGAGGATAGCGCCGACCACCTGGAAACTATAGTTCACCAGAAACTCGATCACGCGATCCAGAATGCGCTGCAGCACGTTAATCTGCTCTTCCATGGATATCCTCCTGTCACCTAACGTCCAAATCTGCCTTGTGTCTGCGGCCCCCACGCCCCCGGCTCTTGATGCGGCATGGTATACTTAGCTTAAGGTCGTTCTGCGCCCAGCACAAGCGCTGGGCATGGCAAACCCCGCGTAAGCGGGGGACGCAAAGCTACAGGGCCTGACACTCTCCCATCCGGAGTGGGGCAGCCAGCTGCCAGAACGGGCGGCACCCGTTTTCCGGATCCCGGAGAGCGGGATTTTTTACAACGGCAAAGCGGGGGGAGGTGACGTGAATGAGTTGCACGATGCGCCTTGCAAGCGCGCTGTGGTTCGCTATGGCGCTTGCTTGCCCGGCCTTTGCCGACAACGAATCCGGCCATGGTCCGCAGGAAGTCCTGGACCGATTTCCGAGGCACGTGCTGGAGAAACAGCCTCAGCAGGCCGTCGACCACGCGATGGACACGGTCGTCACGAATCTGACGAAGGATGCGAGCCATACGAAGTCAGGCAACGCCAAGACACCGACATCGAATGGGTCCCAGTGAGAACGGCAAGTCGACGTAAGCGAAGAGACTGAGCCGCGACCCTGGCATCATCCATCCGATTCGGGTGTCGGCATGTGGGTGAACAGGGGGTGTGGGAAATGAACGGCACGTACGGGTCGCCGACTCAGCGGAAGATGCTCATCGTGGACGACGAGCCGAAAATCTGCCAGATGCTCGCGCGCCATTTTGCCTTGCATAGATTTGAAGTCCGCGAGGTCCAGCGGGGCGAAGAGGCGCTGGCGTTGACCGGCGTGTTCCACCCCGACGTCGTGCTGCTCGATCTGCTCATGCCCGGCATCGGCGGCATCGAAACGCTCAAACAGCTGCGGCAGTTGACGCCCCGCCCGAAGATCATCATCCTCAGCGCAGCCGATCATGACGATGTGGTCAAGGGCGCGCTGCAGTTTGGCGCCGATTTCTACATGACGAAACCCGTCAACTTCACCGAGCTCGATGATATCGTGAACGGCTTCTCGCTGACCGCCCGCAAAGCCCACGCAGGCCCCTCCTAGAACGCCGCGGCCACCGCGTTACCGGCAAGCAAACTCGATCGTCGTCTTGTAATCGGTGGGTGAGGAGAGCGTTTGACTGACGGCGTATCCTTCGAAGCTGCCATAAATAGACGCCACCCGGCCAGCGGCCTTTGCGGATTCGCTCACTGTGGGGTCATACGCCCCTTGGTAGACGGTCTGTTGCTTCGCAATCACCGGGATCTTTCCTCCCTGCTTGCGGCAGTGCTGGTGCACGCTCTTTTCGGCCTTGAGGATCGATGTCGACTTGTCCTCATCGTACCCGGTCGCCACCAGCGTGTTGCTTGACGTCGCCGTAATCGCCGCTTCCGGCCCCATCAAGCTTGCGCACCCTGCGACCCCAACCGCCAGTACCATGAACCACGCTCTCATCATCGTGCTCCTTGAATTTGTAGGCACATATTATTGCATCTGCATCATGGACCCCATGTCCATAACCTGCACTCCGGGGGGCAGCTGAAAATCGGCGTCCGGAATGGACGCATTCAGCCGGATGTTCGACAGCTCTACCGTGCTTTGCCCATCAAGGCCGTTCATCACGATCTTGACCGGGAACTGCTTCTCCTTCCATACCCACACGGTGGTCTCACCTGTTTGAGGATCAGTGTAGCGGTACATATCGCACGCGTAGCCATTCACGGTTTCTGAGCCGACCAGCGTCGCACCGCGCTGCCGCAGATCGCCCAGATACTCGTTGCCTCCCTGCACCGGCTCTTGGGACGGGGGCAGCACGCCGATCTTCATGGCGATGCCCTGGTCCGGCATGACCGTGTAGGTCCCCTCGCGGTTTCGGATGGTCACCGTGCGCTGCCCCTCGATGATGGCCTCCATGCGAAAGAGGTCGTCCTTCACAGCCATCTTGCCGTCGATGACCTGGCGGCCCTTCGTGATCTTCTGGTCATAGGACACCGAAAACGCCTGCGCCTCCCCCATAACCAGGCAGCACCCCGCCAGCATCACAGCCATTTTTGTTTTCATCTGTCTCCCTCAACTTAATTAGAAACGTCCCCTATTTTTCCTGTTTGCCCCTTGGAACAGTACTGCCAACAACGAGGCCGGCGGAAATGAGCACCAGATTTTTGACCACGAACTCTCCCTCTGTGGTCAGCAGCAGCGGATTCCCATGCTGGAACGCGATGTCCGGCCGCAGCACCAGGACCAGGAAGGTGCCGGCCATTTGGAGCCAGAATAAGAGGAGTGTGAGGCGCAAAGCGACACGGAAGAGCAAACCTGCCCCAACAAGCATCTCCCAGATCCCTAGAAAGGGCACGAACACGCCAGGCGCAAACCACGGGACCGCGGCAGCCACCAGCGCGATGACCGGGCTATAACCGGAGACCTTGAGGGCACCGAACCAGATGAAGACCACTCCGAGGCAGATGCGCAGCAGCCGAATCCCCCAGGCCGCCATGAAGCGCACCATCATTGCATCCAGCCAGTCCCACCATGCCTGCTTCTTCATCCATGAATCCTTTCAACCCTCAGAAAACCAGAACCGTCCACAATGTTTACCGCATCGTTCGGGACACCGTGTACAGCACAAACTGTTCCCCATCCCGTTGATGATAGTAGAGCCGTCGGCCATCTTTCGTAATCGTGGGCGCTTCCACGTAGGGCGGCTTGCTGCCCTGGTGGGCGGCGTCGATCGGCTCGGGAAACTGAAACGGCTCATCCACATTGTTCCTGCTGAGCCGGAAGATGCGAAAGCCTCGCCACGGGACCTTGGGGTACAGCACCGTTATGTAGAGCTCCAGGCCGTCATACGACACGGCCGGCGCATACGTGATGGCGCCATGCGCATGGAAGTCCTCAAGCGCAGCCACCATGGGGTCAAGCTGTGGTTGAAGAAGGAACGCACCGGTGGCGGTCCGCTGCGCGATGCGCATCTGCGTCTTAGCCGGCAGCGAATTCGGCCGGGTGAACATCGCCCGGCCGATCAGCAATAGATTTCCGCCTGGCTCGATCACCGCATCCATGTTGATCCAACCGCGCTCTTGAGGCGCGGTGTCGCCGGGCAGCTCCTGCACCTCGCGCACCGCACCACCGTTGAGGAGTCCGGAAAAAATCGTCTGGGTCTTTCCATTGAGCGGGTCCCAACTGCGGGTCGAGGTGAAGTAGAACCGTCCGCGCTCATCCACGCTGGCAACCCCATCCAGCGCGGCAGGGGCATTCGCGCCGAACAGCGTCCCTTGGTACGCAAACATCGTATCGGTCACGCGCGTGGCGTAGTGAAGCTCGGTCTGCTCCGGCGGCTGGTTGTTATTGTTAAAGAACAATGTGGCGCCATCCGGGCTAATGAATGGCTCCATCGCGTCATCGTCATAGCCGGTGATCGTCACGCGCTCCGGGTGCTGGTACTCCGTCCAGGCGGCGCGCACCGCCGGTGCTGCCTCTGCCCCTTGCAGCAGAAATGGATCCGTGCCCGTCTCTTTACAACCAGCGAGCAACAACGCGCCCGCGCTCGCCGCCAGCCATCGGCTCACTGCAGACCTCCACAGGCTCCCCGTCACTATGGTTTCTTTCCCTTATAGGTCGAAATCCCCAGGACGTGATACAGTCCGCAGACCCCCATCGCCGCATTCACCAGCAGCGGCACCCCAAGCAACCCCCACCAGCTTCGGAAGTAGATCCCCACCCCCACCAACGCGAGGCCAAGGATCAGCCTGATTCCTCTATCGGTCTTATTCAAGTTACATTGCATTATAGGCGATCCCCTGGATCAAGCGGCCCATTGGGAGAGGCCAGCCATGCGGCAAAAGTTGCCAGAGATACCGTCTGCTCACCGAGGTGTACCTGGTCCTCTTCCACGGGCAGCGCCGTCACCGAACAGCCAAAGTTCAAAGCCTGGTACTCGTTCCCGGACGACGGCTTCATGAGAAACAGCACGTGGGGCCGATCGTCGACGACAATACCGAATCGACACATCCCATCCCAGCTATTGGCACGCAACCGAGACGCTGACACGCCCCCCTTGAAGGTCCGCAACACCTTGACGTCGATCCAATCCGGCCCGCCCTGAGGTCTTCGCTCGCCCAATACCCGACCGTGATCTGTCGAGGAGCCCTCCCTGACCTTCTGCGCCAGGACAACGAGGTCCGCCTCCTGGGCCGTCCGTGTTAGATCCCAACTCTCCGCGCAGGGCTCACAAGCTGCGGCAAGACCGACCCGCATCAGCAGCAGCCCAATCACAACCGTTGTCACATTTCCCTGACGCCAATGCATCATTCGAAAATTAAACACGTCCCCAATTCCCCGTCCCACCCCTCCGCCCGTCCCCCGCGCCCCTACTCGTCATTGTGTCTCGTGTCCCAGGAATTCCTGTCCCCCTAGATAAAATCGAGCGCGCAGAGATAGTCGAATATTGCGTCTTTATTCTGCGTCGACTCTTCCGGATAGAGCTGCATCAGCACTTGATAAGCCTGCCGCAGCTTCGCGCTCGAAGAACCCACCAAGGGATGCTGGTGCAAATCCATCGGCAGGGTGTCGCGCTCCCACTCTGCCAAAGCCTGGCGCTGCTCTTGGATGCCAGCGATCACCAGTTCATGCACTCCTCGCAACCGCTCCGGCACCGGCAGCGCGTTGAGCTGCGCCAAAATAGCGTCATAGTGCGCAGCTTTTGCGCCATCTTTCCCGGCCGATTTCAGCCACTGCAGCATGCGGACGCGCTCCACGATCGCCGCATCCACCAGCTCAAAGCATTGCTCCAGGTAATCCCGTTCTTCATGGGCCATCTTCGCGGCGCGCTCGTCAAAAACGGTGCGGCGGTGCGGAATCGCCCGGTAGGCTTCTTCCACCGTTGTGGCGTTGTAGCGCACGGTAGGCCGCTGATGCGGGGTCTCGGCAGCCGCCGGGACCGGTAAAACCTCTTTTTTTGGCACGCGCACCGGGCCCGAGCTCTGCACCACTTGCGGGGCACTCTGGTCACCCTCTACGAGCTCGACCGCCGCAATCTCGTGGCGCGACACTGTCAGGTCACCTATACCGCCGATGCGCATGACCACCTGCTCGGGGGTTTGCGCTCGCACTTCACCTTCCAGCACATTGCCATTCTTAAGCTTCACGCGATCGGCGAAAGCGCTGGAAACTCCACTCACACTCAACAGACCCAGCAGCCCCCACCAAAAGATAGAGAATCGCCGCATGATCAAGAAGAACCACTGCTGGAAGATATTATTCGAACTCGGCATTCTGTCTGTGGAATTCTCCGCCTCTCATTTGCCAGAAATTCAAAACCGTCCCCTATTTCCACTATCTTCGTTGCCACGAATCTCATCTTAACCGTGCCCAAAGAGTCGCGAGATTTATCAGGCTTCCAGCCAGCGCCAATAGAAATGAGGGGGGCCATGCGAAGGACTCGTCACCACGCCACCCCTGGTAGACGCAGGCACCACATCCTATCAAGGCCACGAACGCCGTCCGGGAAGCTGTGAGCTCCGCATCGATGCGAAGGAACCAAACGCCAAGCCAAGTAAAAAGAAGACACACGACGACACAGCTGAAACCCACTATACGACCCGTAGTTCGCAATTCCCTCTTAATGTCCCGCTTCATCGCTCTTTTCTTGGCCTAACTCCACATCTTCCGCCCCACCCCTCCGCCCGTCCCCCGCGCCGGAGTACCTCAACGTGCCCGTTTACTGTGGAGTCGCTGTCCACGTCGGGGTCACGCCCTCCAAGGAGAAGATGACATAGGATTCCCAACCTGTCCCCATACACAGGTCAGTCATCAGCAAGCCTTCCGGCGAGCGTTTGGCATAGACAATGAGCGGAACGCCGTTTAGAGACTGCCCGAGGAGTGCGCCGCACTCCTCCTGAGTTGATGAGGCCACCTGAATCGTCCGCTCCTGTGGGCCCTTCCAGATCGTGTGGACAGCGAGTGTGGCTACCTCATAATCCGGCCGTGAGGAATGTGGCTCAACATGGATGACCTCACCAGCGACGATAACGTCTGCCGCGTCAAAGTGGCGCTGATTCCGCTCCTTCTTCTGCTGCTCCCATTCCTGCGGCGTCATCTTTGCGATGGCTTCTTCGGTCACGGAATCTGGGCACGTACACGCTTCAGCCAGCACCTTGCCCGCCAGCAACAATCCCATGCCAAAAACTCCCGCCAGCCATCCGCTCACTCTAACCATGTACGACTCCTAGCTCACGAAAATGAGAACCATCCCCAATTTCTCCCGAATCATGCCTGCTCCACCCCTCCGCCCGTCCCCCGCGCCCTCGTCCCTGCCGTTATTGAGCGTTAGGCGTTACTATCTGCCCTGCCTCTGGGTCGCGTTGCGCTTCAATTGCTTTTTTCCTCAACTCTTCTAGTCTTTTTTGTTGATCAATAAAAGCCTTCGAAGTTAGTACATCGCGAAGCAGATCAGTAGACCAAACTCGTGAAAGTCCTGTATTTTCTTCAAAAACGACTCGAGGTCTTTTCGTTTGCTGACTAACGGCTATATCTCTGTAAGGAATATATTCTCCAATTAAGCCAATAAATGGCTTAGAACTCTCACCAGAACCAACGAAACCGCTTCCAGAGCGATTAATACTAGGCTTAAGAAAAACGGGGCTTCCGCTATTCCCTGGAAAGGCAGCACCATCAATGTAGAAACTTTTGTCTTCTTTTTTAAGACTCACCATACCTCTCCTAACTACTGAGGTAATCATTCCTCCATTAATTTGCACTTCCGGCTGATATGAAATGAAGAAGACGTCTTCCAGCTCCTGCAACTCCTGAAAATCTAGCCAACCATCCTCTTGCACAGTTATCAGTTGGATATTTTTTAGATTGTCTTCCGAAACTATTAGAAATGGGAGCAAAGCAATATCGACTGCTGGGTTTTCGTGGAAGACCCAATTAAAACCTAACTTTGTGATGTTTGCCAATGGCTTATGGCTTAGGGTTCCGGTCTGTGAGTTGAAAAATGCATGCATTTTCTCATCAAGTTTTTTACCGGACTCTCTATCAACAACAACGTGCTTCGCAGTGACGAGGTAGACATGTGAAGCCACGCGAATCAAGAAACCTGTAGCACGAAACTCAGGTTCTCCCTTGTCATTTATATGTCCTAGAAATAGGATTGCGTGCTTTACCTGTTCCAATAACGATGGCCTATTTATACTGTTCTCAGCACCCTCAGCACTCCCAATAAGAACACAAGAAGGTGTATATATCGTCAACAGAATCGCCAAGACAGTCGTAATATGTTTTCTTTTAGCCATTAAAGATAGACTTTTGTACGAAATCAGCTGTATCCATCAGCAACTTTTCCCCAGCGGTCCCTGCTTTCGTCGTGAGATCGCTTCCCTGTATCATGGGCGGAGCCCCGGCAACCCCAGGCGAGCGAAGTGTGCGGGTTCAGTCCGGCCAGGCGGACTCTCTCCAAGACCACGGCCAACGATGTTTGACGAGCCCCCAGCCGGGGCGAGGAGTTCGTTGGCCGGTCCGCCGTAGCCGGACGCCCGGAACCCGCACGTGAGCGAGCCGGGTTGACGGGGGCATCGACCTGTCCGCTCTTATCCCACCACCTGCTCTAGGTCTGGCACAACCATAACAATTAAGCCCCGCCGAATGGCGGGGCAGATAGGTGGTGGGATTTTGCTCGCCGCGCGAAGACGAGGGCGAGCGAAAAATAAGCCTGGCGACGACCTACTCTCGCAATCCCTTGCGGAATTACTACCATCGGCCCTGAGGGGCTTAACGACCGAATTCGGAATGGGATCGGGTGTTTCCCCCTCGGTATGGTCACCAGGCAATAAGGCCAGCCACAGAAGCAACAGCTCTCCTGTGGCTGAATATCTGACAACCTATTGTCTCGCCGGAATAGTTCATATGATGAAGTCAAAGTAGTTAAGCCGCACGGCCGATTAGTACGGGTTGGCTTAAACGCTCACACGTCTTATACCTCCCGCCTATCAACCAGGTAGTCTACCTGGAGCCTTTAGGGACCTTACGGTCCGGGAATCCTAGTCTTGGAGGAGGCTTGGCGCTTAGATGCTTTCAGCGCTTATCCGTTCCGGACACGACTACCCAGCGATGCTCCTGGCGGAACAACTGGGACACCGGAGGTCCGTTTGCCCGGGTCCTCTCGTACTACGGGCAACTCTCCTCAAGATTCCTACGCCCACATGAGATAGAGACCGAACTGTCTCACGACGTTCTGAACCCAGCTCGCGTACCGCTTTAACCGGCGAACAGCCGGACCCTTGGGACCTTCTCCAGCCCCAGGATGCGATGAGCCGACATCGAGGTGCCAAACCGGTTCGTCGATATGAACTCTCGGAACCGATAAGCCTGTTATCCCTAGAGTACCTATTATCCGTTGAGCGACGGCGATTCCACCTTCCACCGCCGGATCATTAAGCCCCACTTTCGTGTCTGTTCGACATGTACGT
>PCVX01000074.1 GCA_002796105.1 Candidatus Omnitrophica bacterium CG11_big_fil_rev_8_21_14_0_20_63_9
CGCCGGCGGGCGCTACTGCTGCCAGTGCGGCGCGCCGGTGCCGCCGATGGCGGTCGCGCCCGGTCCTGAAGGGGCGGACACGCCGAGCCACCGGGACATCGCGCATCCGGTGACGGTGGAGTTTCGGCAGTATCTGCATCAAAAGGTGATTGAGGCGTACGAAGCTGAACGCGCCAGACACCACCAGGGCGCGTAAGGCGCAGAGGCTCGAAGGGTTCTATGTGCGGTCCAAGCGATGGGGAGTAGTGTAACGGTAGCACAAGAGCCTTTGGAGCTCTCCGTCCAGGTTCGAATCCTGGCTCCCCAGTTTACGCTGGAGCCGGGACAACAAGGAGACGCAAGACGCCCACTATGAGAAGCCTACAGGCGGTCATCTTGGCAGCCGGGGAAGGCACGCGCATGAAATCGGATACGCCCAAGGTCCTCCACACGATCTGCGGGCGGCCGATGATCGCCTACTCCATGGATTTGGCCACGTTCGCCGGCGTCAAGCAGCCGGTTGTCATCCTCGGCCATGGCGCCCAGCAGGTGCAGCCGATTCTCCCCAAGGAAGCGAAGGTCGTGATCCAGTCCAAACAGCTGGGCACCGGCGACGCGGTGCTGGCGGCGAAGCGCGTGCTTGGCAGCACCGGCGCGGTCCTTGTGCTCTATGCGGACACACCGTTGCTGCGCCGCACGACCGTCCAAAAACTCATCGAGACGCATTTCAAAACCAGCTCGACATGCACGCTGCTGAGCGCGCACCTGGCCGACCCCAGCGGCTACGGGCGCATCGTCCGCAATGAGACCGGCCAGGTCATCGGGATCGTTGAAGAGGCCGAAGCCAACGCCGCGCAGCGGGCGATCCGCGAGATCAACGTGGGGACGATGGTCTGCAATCTCCAGGCGCTGTTCGATGCGCTGGCGGTCCTCAAACCCAGCTCCTCCAAAAAGGAGTTGTACCTCACCGATGTCGTGTCCCACATCGCGCAGCAGGAAGGCGCGAAGATCCAGGTGAGCCGCGTCGAGGAAATCCCGGAAGCGCTGGGCATCAACTCGCGCACCGAGCTGGCGCGCGCTATCGGCGTCATCCGCCAGCGCATCGTCGACACGCACCTCCACAACGGCGTGACCATCGAAGACCCCCGCGCAACGTTCATCGATCATGGCGTGTCGATCGGCGCGGATACCGTCATCCATCCGTATACCGTGATTGAGACCGGCGTCTCCATCGGCAAGCGCTGCTCCATTGGCCCGTTCGCCCGGTTGCGCGCCGGCGTCCATATCGCCGATGACGTGCGCGTCGGCAACTTCGCGGAGCTGGTCCGCACGAAAGTCGGGCCGAAAGTCCGCATCAACCACGTCTCGTACCTCGGCGATACGACGGTCGAGGAAGGCGTCAATATCGGGGCCGGCACCATCACGGCGAATTACGACGGAACGGCGAAGCATCCCACGCACATCGGCAAGGGCGCCTTCATCGGCTCCGATACGGTGCTCATCGCGCCCGTGAAGATCGGCCAGGGCGCGGTGACGGGTGCTGGCAGCGTCGTGCCCAAAGGGCACGACGTGCCGCCCAAGGGTGTGGTCGTCGGCGTGCCGGCCCGGCCGCTCGATCATCGCGCCACACCCGCCGACGGGACGGCCCTGAAGGCCGCCAAGCCGTCGACGCGCGCTGCGGGTAACGGCAAAGCGGCCGCCAAGCCGTCCATCGGAAAGCCGGCACTCAAGCGTGCTGCCGTGCGCCGGCCGGCGGCTGCGGCCAAGCGGCGCGCCTCACGGGTGGTGCGCGCAAAGCGTCCCGCACGTCCGAAGGCGAAGAAAACCACGAGGGCTGTCAAACGGCTACAACGGTCAAGGCGATAACGCGTCCCCGCATGGCCAAACCGTCTCGCAGTTCGCTGGCGGATCAGCTGGCCATCATGGCGGGCAACGCCAATCCGGCGCTCGCCAAGGCGATCTGCCAGCACCTGAAGATCCCGCTGACCGATTCGCTGGTCAGCCGCTTCAGCGAGGGCGAAGTCCGCCTGAAGATCAACGAGAACGTCCGCGGCAAGGACGTTTTCGTGGTGCAGCCGACGTGCCCGCCGGTCAACGACAACTTGATGGAGCTGCTGATCATCATCGATGCGCTGCGGCGGGCCTCGGCTCGCCGCATCACGGCGGTGATCCCCTACTACGGCTACGCGCGCCAGGACCGGAAGGACCAGCCCCGCGTGCCGATCACCGCGAAGCTGGTGGCCAATTTGATCACCACCGCCGGCGCCCACCGCGTGCTGACGATGGACCTGCACGCCGGGCAGATCCAGGGGTTCTTCGATATCCCGCTCGACCACCTCTATGCGGTCACGGTATTCGAGCAGTACCTCCGGCGCAAGCACCTCAAATCGATCGTAGTCGTCTCGCCGGACGTCGGCGGCATCAAGATGGCGCGCGCCTACGCCAAGCGCCTGCAAGCCGGCCTGGCCATCGTCGATAAGCGGCGCGACAGCCCCGAATCGACCGAGGTCATGCACATCCTGGGCGAAGTCAAGGGCAAGACCTGCTTGCTCGTCGATGATCTCATCGCTACCGGCAGCTCGCTCGTGGAAGCGGCCTCGGCGCTGGAGCGCTCCGGCGCCATGGCGGTGTACGCCTGCGTGACCCATCCCATCCTGTCCGGACCGGCGAGGCAGCGCATCGCCGAGTCCTCCTTGAAAGAACTCATTGTGACCGATACCATTCCCTTGACGGCGGAGCGCCGGCATCCCAAGATCACCGTGCTGTCGGTCGCCAGCCTGCTGGGCGAGGCGATCCAGCGGATCCACTACGAACAATCGATCAGCTCGCTGTTTGACGGCATGATGGGCTGATTCAAGCGACAAGAGACGAGCAACAAGAAAGCAAAACGAGGACGCGATGGCCACGACGAAGGCAAAGACCACCAAGAAGACTACCGAACGGCAAGAGCTGAACGTGAAAACGCGCGATGCGCTGGGCAAGCGGCGCACGCGGCGGCTGCGCGATGAAGGCTTCATTCCGGGCGTGATCTACGGCAAGGGCGTGGCCCCGGTTTCGGTCGCGGTGCCGCAGAGCGATTTGGTCAAGGTGCTCCACTCCAAGATGGGCGAGCACGCGCTGCTCACGCTGCGGCTTGAAGGCGCCTCCAGCTGGGAGAAGGCTGCGCTGGTCAAAACGGTGCAGCACGATCCGGTGAGCGGCCACGTCGTGCACGTGGACTTCCATGCGATTGCCCTCACCGAGCGCTTGAAAGTGAAGGTGCCGCTCCTGCTCAAGGGCGAAGCGATCGGCGTGAAGCAGGAAAACGGCATCCTGGAGCACTTCCTGCGCGAGGTCGAAGTGGAGTGTCTGCCCGCCGACATCCCGGCTGCCGTGGAATTTGACGTCAGCGCGCTGACGATCGGCGATACGGTGCACGTGCGCGATCTGACCGCGCCGGCGAACACCAAGATCACCAGCGATCCGGACGGCGTCGTCGCCTCGCTGCAGAAGCCGAAGGAAGAGAAGCCGGAAGAAGAAGCGGCGGCTGCGGTGACCGAGCCTGAAGTGCTCCGCGAGAAGAAGCCTGAGGAGGGCGAGGCCGCGGAAGCCAAAGCTGAAACGCCCGAGCCGAAGAAAGAGAAAGAAGCGAAATCTTGAAAGTTCTCCTTGGTCTGGGCAATCCGGGCCATACGTTCCACGGGACCCGGCACAATCTGGGCTTTGCGGTGATCCAACACCTGGCGGAGCAGCGCCAGGTGCCGATCGATCAGCGCCTGGCGGGTATCGATGGGCGCCCCGCGGTCGTGTACGGCGACTACACGCATGAGGGGCAGACGGTGCGGTTGGCGATGCCGCTGACGATGATGAACGAGTCCGGCGAAGCGTTGCGGGTCATCGAAGCCTCGCGGGACGATCTGCTGATCATCTGCGATGACGCGAACCTGCCGGTGGGAGGTCTCCGGATCCGGGCGGAGGGCGGCGCGGGCGGGCATAATGGGTTGCAGTCGTGCCTGGAGGTCTTAGGAACGGAGCAGGTGGCGCGGCTGCGCATCGGCATCGGCACGAACGACATGCCGAAACACCTTGAAGATTTTGTGCTCTCGCGCTTTCGCGCCGATGAGCGGCCGGCCATCACGGCGGCGATCGGACAGGCGGCGGAAGCCTGTCTGACGTGGGTGAAAGAAGGAGTGGCGGTGGCCATGAATCGATACAACCGATCGCAGGATCCCTCATGACAACCATGACGACCAGAGATTATGAAGCGTTGGTGATTTTCAAGACCGTCGGCGGCGAGCAGGACCTGGCCCGGCATGCCAGCCAGCTCGAGGAGCATATCAAGCGGGTGGGCGGCCGCATCGAAAGCTCGCAGAATCTCGGCCGGCGCCGGCTGGCCTTCCGGATTTCGCGGCAGAGCGAAGGCTATTACCAGGTGCTGCGCTTTCACGCGCCGACGGAGCAGATCGGCGAGCTGGAACGGTTGTTCCGGCTCAACGATACCATCGTGCGTTTCATGATTCTCAACGCGGAGGAGCTGCCGGTCGCCGCAGCCCAGGCGCAGCCCCAGCCTGCCGCAGCCGCCCGCAGCTAACACACCCATGGTCAGTCTCAATCGCGTGCTCCTCATCGGGAACCTCACGAAAGATCCGGAGCTGCGCTACACGCCCAGCGGCACGCCGGTCGCCAACTTGCGCCTAGCGGTCAACTCCTCCTTCAAGGGCCAAGATGGCCAGCGCAAAGAAGAAACCTGCTTTGTCACCATCGTGGTGTGGAGCAAGCAGGCCGAGCTGTGCAACCAATACCTCAAGAAGGGCCGGTCGGTGTTTATCGAGGGCCGGCTGATTTACCGCCAATGGGAGGCGGAAGGCAAGACGCGCTCCACCATGGAGGTGCGGGCGGATCGCGTGCAGTTCCTCGGCGGTCCGGCCGGGGCCGGCGGCGGCCGGGGCGAGGCGGAAGAGACGCGGGTCGCGGACAACGCGCCCGCCGACGCGCCGGATGAAGCCGCCGATGCGGACGTCCCGTTTTGATTCTCGCGTGATGTTGTTGAAGGTGTAACCAGACGAGGGTATCATGGCGTTTACACGACGCGTGTTTGTCAAGAAGCCCTGCCGCTTCTGCTCCGAGAAGGTGGACCGGGTCGACTACAAGGACCTGGAGCGGATCGGGCGCTACGTGACGGATCGGGGCAAGATCCTGCCGTCGCGCTTGACGGGCACTTGCGCCAGGCACCAGCGGGTGCTGACGCGCGCGATCAAGCGGGCGCGCTTCATGGCGCTGCTGCCGTACGTTTCCGTTTAACGCATCCAGCATTCAACCCGATTGAGGCCGTCATGGATGTTGTGTTGCTGAAAGACGTCGAAAAACTGGGCGCTGAAGGCGCCGTCGTCCACGTCAAGCCCGGGTACGCGCGCAATTTTCTCGTGCCAAGCGGCCTGGCGTTGCCGGCCACCCCGGAGCAGGTGAAGGCGGTGGAGGAGCGCAAGCGGCAGCAGGGCCGGAAGTCCCAGCGCATCTTGGGCGACGCCCAGTCGCTGAAGGGCCGCTTGGAGAGCAAGTCGCTGACGCTCAAGCTGACGCTGGGCGAGGACGAGAAAGCGTTCGGTTCGGTCACCGCGCATGATATCCTGCAAGCGCTTCAGAAAGAAGGCGTGAGCGTGGAGAAGCACGCGATCCACCTCGCCGAGCCGATCAAAGCCTTGGGGATTTACGACGTGCCGGTGCGTCTGCATGCCGACGTGACCGCCAACGTCAAGGTCTGGGTCGTCAAAGCGTAACCGGCGTTCCCGGTACAACCGGCCACATCCTTCTGATGAACGTCTCAGAATTGACGACGATCGAGCGGCTGCCGCCGCAAAACCTTGAGGCGGAGCAGGCGGTCCTCGGTTCTATGCTCCTTGAGGAAGAAGCGATTGTGCAGGCGGCCGAGATCCTCGAGGACGCCGCGTTTTACAAGGATGCCCACCGCAAGATCTTCTCGACCCTCCTCACCCTGTATAAGTCCAATGTGCCGGTCGATCTGGTCACGGTGACCGACGCGCTGCGCAAGCAGAGCCTCCTGGAGGACGTGGGGGGCGCGAGCTACATCGCCACGCTCACCAGCATCGTGCCGACCGCGGCCAACGCGGAGCACTACTGCCGGATCGTCAAGCAGAAGGCGATCCTGCGCGAGCTCATCCGCGCCTCGACGCACATCGCCACCGAGTGCTACGAGGAAGCGCTCGAGCCGGACCATCTGCTGGACAAAGCCGAATCGCTGATCTTTGACATCGCCTCGCGCAAGCTCAAGCGCGATGCGGTGGCGATGAAAGACATCATCAAAAGCTCGATCGAGATGATCGACGCCCTCTACCAGCGCAAGGGTACGATCACCGGACTGCCGACCGGGTTCGTGGAGCTGGACCAGCAGCTCGCCGGGCTGCAGGTCGCCGATTTGATCGTCGTCGCGGGCCGCCCCGCCATGGGCAAGAGCAGCTTCGCGCTGTGCGTCGCCGAGCACGTGGCGCTGGCCGAGAAGATCGGGGTCGCCATCTTCAGCCTGGAAATGTCCAAGGAAAACCTCGTGCAGCGCATGCTCTGCTCGCACGCGCGCATCAACGCGCACAACGTGCGCTCCGGGATGCTCTCGACGAGCGACTGGCCGAACCTCACGAAAGCGGCCGGGAAGCTCTCTGAAGCCCCGATCTTCATCGACGATTCGCCGGGGGTGTCGATCCTGGAGCTGCGCGCCAAGGCCCGCCGCCTCAAGAGCCGGCACAATATCGGGCTCATCATTTTGGACTACCTGCAGCTGATGGACGAATCGTCTCACGCCGAAAACCGCCAGCAGGAGATCTCGGTGATTTCGCGCAGCCTCAAGGGGCTGGCGCGGGAGCTCAACGTGCCGGTGATCGCCGTCAGCCAGCTCTCGCGCGCGCCGGAGCGGCGCGAGACCTTCCGGCCGCGCCTGTCCGACTTGCGCGAATCCGGCGCCATCGAGCAGGACGCCGACGTCGTGCTCATGCTGTTCCGGGAAGACTACTATAACCCGACCGATGAGAACAAGGGGATGGCCGAAGTGATCATCGCCAAGCAGCGCAACGGCCCGACCGGCACCATCAAGCTGGCTTTCATCAGTGACTACACCCGGTTTGAAACCCTCGCGCATGCGTAACGCGCGACCGCGATTTGTCGCGTGTGTGCTCACCGGCATCCTCGCGTTCGTTGGCGCTGCGAGTGTTTGGGCCCAGTATGAGGGCGAGCGCATCATCGAGGTGGACGTTGCCGGCACGCAGACCGTCGCCGCCGCGACCATTCTGGCGAAAGTTCAAACCAAGCCCGGCTCGCTCTACGCGGATCAGGTCGTCAGCGAAGACATCCGGCGGATCTTCGCGCTGGGGTATTTCACCGACGTGCGCGCGGATGTGGAACAGCGGGCCGACGGGCTGCGGCTGACGTTCGCCGTGACGGAGAAGCCCACCGTCAGCGCCGTGCAGCTGAGCGGCAACCGGATCATCCCCAAGGCCAAACTGCTGGAGATCGCCGGGCTCAAAGAGGGCGAGCTCTACGATCCGCGCAAGCTCAAGCAGGCATCCGACCTCATCAAGGCGGAGTACCTGCGGCGCGGCTTTTCGCAATGCGAAGTGGTCTCTGATGTGAAGGTGGATGCGCGGGCCAACACCGCGGGCGTTTCGCTGCTGGTAGACGAGGGGCCCCGGATGCGCGTGAACGGCATCCTGGTGGAAGGCAATCAGGCGTTTTCCGACAAGCGCGTGCGCAAGCTGCTGAAAACCAAGCGGCGCAATTGGCTCTTCTTCGCGGGCGTCTATAACGAGCAGGTGTTGGAAGAAGACCTCGAGCGCATCAAAGCGTTCTACCGCACGCAGGGCTACCAGGATGTCGCTGTGACGCATGACGTGCGCCGCGATCCGCGCGGGCGCGGCCTGTTCGTGCATTTCACGATCAGCGAAGGGCTGCAGCACCGGGTGGGGCAGGTGATGATCGAAGGCACCAAGCTCTTTCCGGAGCGGGAGATCCGCCAGGTGGTCACCCTGAAGCCCGGCGCGGTGTTCAGCGACCAGGCGCTGCAAGAGGACCTGCGCCAGATCAAGCAGTACTACGGCGACCGGGGCTACATCCACGCCGATGTGGCGCCGCATCCGCAGCTGGACCCGCGCACGAAGCGCGTCGATTTGACGTACCACATCACCGAAAACGAGCTGGTCTACGTCAACCGCATCGATATCCGCGGCAACCTGCGCACGAAAGACGTCGTGGTGCGGCGCGAGCTGCGCTTGTTGCCGGGCGAAGCGTTCGACGGCACGCGCATCCGCAAGTCGGTGGAGCGGCTCCAGAACCTCGGGTTCTTCGAGGAGGTCAACGTGGAGACCGAGCCGACGGCGACCGAGGAGAAGGAAGATCTTATCGTCCAGTTGAAGGAGGCGAAGACCGGCAGCTTCAGCTTCGGCGGCGGGTTCTCCTCCGTGGACCGGCTCGTGGGGCTGGTCGAGCTGGAGCAGCGCAACTTCGATTGGAAAAATTTCCCGAGCTTCACCGGGGCCGGCCAGGATTTGCGGTTTCGCGTGGAGGCAGGCACCGTCCGGCGCTTCTTCGATATTTCGTTCACCGAGCCGTGGATCTTTGGGCATCCGATCTCCTTCGGCATCGATCTCTACAACCGCACGCGGCTGCGCAGCGGCAGCCTCGGGTTAGGCTTCGAGGAAGAGCGGCGGGGTGGGGGCATTCGCCTGGGACGGGAGTTCGCGGATATCGTCCAGACGGGCCTCAGCTACCAGGTGTATCGCACGGAGATTTCCGACGTCGCGCCTGAAGCCTCGGCGGACCTTAAAGCGGAGGAGGGGCGCAACACGATCAGCGTGCTGGGCAGCTCGGTGGCGCTCGATCGGCGCAATAACCGCTTCGATCCGACGGACGGCGGGTACGCGTTCATCTCGGCGGACTTGGCCGGAGGATTCCTGGCGGCGGACAAGGATTTCTATCGCCTGCAAACCGGGGCGAGCTACTATTTCCCGCACGGCGAGCGCCTGGTGCTGGAGTCGCGCGTGCGCACCGGCATCGTGGACGCCTACGGCGACAGCACCGAGGTGCCGATTTTTGAGCGGTTCTTCGGTGGCGGTGCCTCCACGATCCGCGGGTTCCGCGAGCGGCGCGTCGGGCCGGTCGATCCGCTGTCCAACGATCCGATCGGCGGTGAAGCGACGTTTGTTGCCACCCTCGAAGAGGTCGTCACGGTCGTCAAGGATGAGCGCGGCCGGCCGATTCTCAAGGCCTCAGGCTTCCTGGACGTCGGCGACGTCTGGCGCCGGGTCGCGGATTACGGCGAGTCGCTGAAAGCCGGCACCGGCATCGGCGCGCGCGTCAATACGCCCATCGGCCCGCTCCGGCTGGACCTTGGATTCCCGCTCAGCGACGTGAAGGACGAGCCGCGCAAGCCCAGGTTCCATTTCAACATCAGCCGAAGTTTCTAGTCGGCAAACGCGCTCTAACATGAAGGAGCAGACCATGACACGACGCATGTTTCAGGTGGGGTTCTGGGGAGTGCTCGCGGTCCTCATGGCGTGCCATGTGGCCGCCGCCCAGGAGATGAAGGTCGGCTACGTCCGCCTGACCGACTTGTTCAACAACTACGAGCGGACGAAACTGTCCGAGTCGACGCTGGAAAAAAAGGGCAAGCAGAAGGATACCGAGCTGCAGGGCCGGATCAACGAGCTGAAGAAACTGCGGGAGAGCCTGGAGCTGCTCAGCGATCAGGCCCGCGAAGCGAAGGCGCGCGAAGTGGAGCAGAAACAGGATGAGCTGCAGCGGTTCCGCACCAACACGCTGCGCGACCTGAAGCGCGACCGCGACAAGGAAGCCAACGCCATTTTCGGGGACATCCAGAAGGCGGTCGAGGAGTTCGCCAAAGCCAACGGGTTCTCCATGATCCTGAAAGAAGAACAGGTGCTGCTCTATGGCACGCCAACGTACGACGTGACGGACGCCATTCTCAAGACACTGAACGGCCGCTACGGAGGCAAGAACCAGTGACGGTCAGCCTATGAGCGAGCAGCAGCGCACGATCGCAAAAGAGGTCTTCCTCAACGGCTTGGGCATCCACACCGGGGAGCCGGTGTCGATGCGCGTGCTGCCGGCCCCGCCGGATATCGGCGTCGTCTTTATCCGCACCGATTTGCCGCACCGTCCGTCGATTCCGGTCAAGGCCGCGCAGGTAGTCGACGTCGGCAAGAGCGTGCGCCGCACCACGCTGTCCAAGGACGGCGCGGAGGTCCAGACGGTCGAACATTTCATGGCCTCGCTGTGGGGGGCCGGCATCGATAACGCCTACGTGGAGGTCAGCGGCGCCGAAATCCCCGGGCTGGACGGTTCCGCGATCCAGTTTCTCCAACACTTGCAGTCGGCGGGCGCGGTCGAGCAGAGCGCCCCCCGGCGCTACTTTTCCCTGCGGGAGCCGATCTTCGTCGAAGAGGGCGAGTCGTGCATCGTGGTCTTTCCCGACCGCGCGCTGAAAATCTCCTACATGCTCAGCTACGCGGACCACCCGCTGCTAAAGTCGCAGTTCGTATCCTACGCCGCCGACGGCAACGGGGCGTTTGCGCAAACGATCGCCCCGGCGAGGACCTTCTGCCTCAAGGAAGAAGCGGACGCGCTGCGCGCCGCCGGCTTCGGCAAGGGGGCGAACTTCGAGAATACGCTCGTGATCGATGAGCACGGGGTCATGAACAACACGCTGCGGTTCAACGACGAGTTCGCGCGCCACAAAATCCTGGACCTGCTGGGCGATTTGTATTTGCTGGGCGCGCACCTGCGGGCGCACGTGATCGCCATCAAGAGCGGCCACCCGCTGAATGTGAAGCTGCTGAAGAAGCTCGGCCAGGCGGTAGAGCAGTGGCGGCTCGGGGCGCTGACCTCGGCGACCTCCGAGGTGATGGTCGGGCCCCAGCTGGATATCACGCAGATCGAGAAGGTGCTGCCGCACCGCTACCCGTTCCTCTTGGTCGACCGCATCATCGAGCTGACGGAGACGAAGGCGGTGGGCATCAAGTGCGTGACGATCAACGACTACTTTTTCCGCGGGCATTTTCCCGGGCGGCCGGTCATGCCCGGGGTGCTGATGATCGAGGCCATGGCCCAGGTCGGCGGCATCATCATGTTGAACAAGCAGGAGAACAAGGGCAAGTACGCGTATTTCATGGCGGTGGACAAGGTGAAATTCCGCAAGCCGGTTGTGCCGGGCGATGTGCTCGTGCTCGAGGCGGAACTGGGGAAGACCCGCTCGCGCCTGGGGCAGGTGATCGCCCGCGCGCTCGTTGACGGCAAGGTCGTTTGTGAAGGCGAGCTGATGTTCGCCCTCGCCGACTAGTATTCGAATGGGAACGGCCAGCGCGACCTCCATGCAAAAACCGACCAAGAAATCGGCGAAGCGCACCGCCAAGACGATAGTGCACCCTACTGCGATCGTGCATCCCAAGGCACGGCTCGGGGCCGGGGTCGTCGTCGGCCCCTATACGGTGATCGATGCGCAGGTGAGTGTCGGGCCGCGTACCCGCATCGGCGCGCATTGCGTCATCGAAGGCCGCACGATGATCGGGGAGGAGTGCGAGATTTTCACCGGCGCGGTCATCGGCAGCCCTCCGCAGGACCTGAAGTACCGGGGCGAAGCCAGCGAGCTCATCATCGGCGACCGCAATAAGATCCGCGAGTATGTGACGCTCAACCCGGGCACGGAAGGGGGCGGGGGCAAAACGATCATCGGCTCGGACTGCCTCCTCATGGCGTACGCGCACGTGGCGCACGACTGCATCGTCGGCAGCCGGGTCATCATCGCCAACAGCGCCGCCCTGGCGGGGCACATCACCGTGGAGGACCGCGCGACGATCGGCGGGCTGGTCGGCGTCCACCAGTTCGTGCGCGTCGGCACGCTGGCGTTCATCGGCGGCTGCTCGCGGGTGGTGCAGGACGTGCCGCCCTACGCGACGTGCGTGGGGTATCCGGCCAAAGTGTTCGGCCTCAACAGCGAAGGGTTGCGCCGCGCCGGCGTCTCAGAGGAGACCAGGCGCCGCTTGCATCGCGCGTTCCGGGTGCTGTTCCACTCCCGCTTGTCGATGAGCCACGCGCTCCAGCAGGTCACCGCGGACATGGACTCCTGCCCGGAGCTGCGGCACCTCACCGGGTTCATCCAGGCTTCCAAGCGCGGCGTCTGCCGCGCTTGACGCGTTTGCCACATCCTATGGGACCATCCCGTATTGCCATCATCGCCGGCTCAGGCCGGTTCCCCTTCCACGTCGCCGAGGCCGCGCGCCGGCGCGGCGTGTCCGTCGTGGCCGTAGGCTTGAAGGGCTGGGTCGATGCGTCGCTGGCCGGCCAGGTGGATGCGTACGAGGAGCTCGCGGTCGGCGAGCTGGGGCAGTTGATCCGCGCGCTCAAGCGCCACGCGGTCAGCCAGGCGATTATGGCGGGGAAAGTGACCAAGGCGGTGTTGCTGGACCAGGGGACGGCGTTCGATCCGGAGACGCTGGCGATCCTGGGACGCGTGAAGGATTTCTCCGTGGCAGCGCTGTTGGGCGCGGTCGGCGAGCGGCTGGCCCAGGAAGGCATCACACTGCTGGATTCATCGACGTTTCTGCGCGACCAGTTGTGCCCGGCCGGCGTGCTGACCGCGCGCGGGCCGAGCCCGGTGGAAGCGGAGGACATCCGTGTCGGGCTGCAGGTCGGACGGCAATTGGCCGCGCTTGACGTCGGGCAAACGGTCATCGTCAAACGGCGCGTCGTGGTGGCCGTGGAGGCGCTCGAAGGCACCGATGCGGCGATCCAGCGCGCGCACGCGCTCTCCGGCGACGGCCTCGTCGTCGTGAAAACCGCCGCGGCCGCGCACGACCGGCGCTTTGACTTGCCGGTCATCGGGCCGCAGACGATCGCGACGCTCACCACATCCGGCGTATCCTGTTTGGCGGTGGAAGCCGGCACGACCCTCTTGCTCGATCGCGAGCAGCTGCTTGGCGCCGCCAATGCGGCCGGCTTGTGCCTGATCGGCGTTGAGCCGGCGGCATGATCCCACCCCCTGCGACTGGCGACGCAGCCCGTCCGCGGAAAGCCTATGTCTATCTACTACGCAGTCGTCAAAACGGTAGCTACTACGTAGGTTGGACGACCGACGTGCTGCGTCGCCTGGTTGAGCATAACAACGGTTGGGCGACATTCAGTCGTCGCAAGCGACCCTGGCAATTGCTCGGCATCGAGACATATACCAGTATCGCTGCCGCGAAAGCGCGTGAGCGAGTCCTAAAGCGAAGTCCGAGAACCCTTGGACGATTCAAGAAGCGCTTGCTCAACCGGGCGGCCAATGGCCGCCCGTCGCAGGGGGTGGGATGATCCCCATCCGCGATACGATCCCTTCCCACCGCGTGGCCTGGGTCACGCGCGGCCTGCTGCTGGCGAATATCCTCGCGTTTCTGCTTGAGCTTCAGCAGGGGGCATCGCTGGAGCGGTTCATCTATCGCTTCGGGGTAGTGCCGTCCCATTGGCTCATCAGCAGCCCCAGCGATTTCTGGGACTGGCCGCATCTCTTCCTGACGCTGCTGACGTCGCAGTTCCTGCACGGGGGGCTGTTCCATCTGGCTTCCAACATGCTCTACCTGTGGATCTTCGCCGACAACGTGGAAGACCGGCTCGGTCATGGCCGCTTCCTGCTGCTGTACCTCGGCAGCGGGGTGCTGGCGGCGGTCGCGCAGTTGCTCCTCTCGTCGCATTCCTCGGTGCCGATGGTCGGGGCCAGCGGTGCGATCGCCGGCGTGCTCGGCGCTTATCTGTTGATGTTTCCCACCGCACGCATCATCACGCTCATCCCGCTCGGATGGTTCCTGGAGCGCGTCGAGCTGCCGGCATTCCTCTTTCTCGGCTTGTGGTTCCTGATGCAGTGGTTCCAAGGCCTCATGACGATCGGGCAGGTCGCAGACGTCGGCGGCGTGGCCTTCTGGGCCCATATCGGAGGGTTTGTCGCGGGCATGGCCGGCGTGCTGCTCATCCGGCCGCGGCGCCAGTGGTAGCCGGCATGCCCAGGCTGTCAGCGCGCTTGGCGCTGGCCCAGGAAACGTCCGCCTACTCACGGGTCGACCCCCCGTGCCGATACTTCGGCTCGTGCGGCGGCTGCAGCCTTCAGGATCTCCGGTACGAGGACCAGCTGGCGCTGAAGCGGCAGCGCCTGGAGCGGCTCTTCAGCGAGCTCGATCAGCCCATCCCCCCGATCGCCATCGAAGGGCTCGATGATCCGTGGCGATACCGCAATAGGGCCGAATTTACGTTTGGATGGCAAGAGGACCGCCTCGCGCTCGGTTATCACGCCGCCGGTTCGTTCTCCCGCATCGTCGACCTTGAGGATTGCCATCTGCTGCCGCAGGCGGCGATGCGCGTCGTGCGCGAGGTCCATCACCTCGCTCGCGAGAGCGGCCTGCCGCCCTATCATCCCAAAACCCACCAGGGGTTCTTTCGTTTCCTGCTGATTCGATACAGCCAGATGACCGGGCAGGTCATGCTCTGTGTGATCACCACGGGCGGCCATCGCGAGATCATTGAAGCGCTGGCGCACTCCGTCGCCTCCCGGCATCCTGCCGTGGTGGGCGTGTCGTGGGGAGTGAGCGAGCGGCTGGCCGATGTGGCGCTGCCTGATTCAGTCAGCGTGGTCTACGGCACGGATGTGCTCGAAGACCAGATCGGGCCGTTTCGCTTGCAGATCAAAGCGCGCAGCTTTCTCCAGCCGACCAACCAGCTGGCCGACCGGCTCTATACGGCACTCGGGGAGGCGCTGGCCTCAGCCTCAGCGGGGGTCGCGTGGGACTTGTACTGCGGTTTGGGGCTGGTGACGCTGTACCTGTCGCGCACGATGCGCAAGGTGTACGGGATCGACAGCGAGGCTGAATACGTGGAGTCAGCCCGGCGGCATGCCCAGCTCAACGGCGTGACGAACGTGGAGTTCCGCGCAGGACGGGTGGAAGAGGTCTTGCGGGACCGACGTTTTTGGCTCGAAGAAGCCAAGCCGGATGTGATCGTGGTCGATCCGCCTCGGGCCGGACTGCACGCCGAAGCGCTCTCAGGGCTGCTGGCGGCGCGCCCCAAAGTGCTCGCATACGTGTCCTGCAATCCGCAGTCGCTGGTGCGCGACCTGCGGGAGCTGCTGCGCAGCTTCCCGCGCTACCGCCTGCGGCACGTGCAAGCGTTCGACTTGTTTCCTCAGACGAATCATATGGAAGCGCTGAGCGTGTTGGACCGGGTGGGCTAGCGGGGAGCGAGCGCGCGCAGCATCTCGCGGTGGATCAAGCCGTTGGAGGCGACCATCTCGCTGCGCTCAAGCACCGCACGCTGACCCGAGAGGCCGGTCACCCGGCCCCCGGCTTCCTCGACCAGCAGCCAGCCCGCCGCCATGTCCCATGGCCACAAGTCGAGCTCATAGAACCCTTCCAGCCGGCCGCACGCGACCGAGGCCAGGCACAGCACCGTCGAGCCCATGCGGCGCACGCCATGCGACGAGCGCTGAAAGCGCTCGAACCATCCGAGATACGGCTGGCGCCGCTTCAGGAACGCCGAAGAAAATCCTGTCGAGAGCAGGCTGTGCGAGAGCCGTCGCGTTGGAGACACGCGGATGCGCCGGCCGTTGAGGCGCGCGCCGCCTCCGCGCAGGGCGGCGAAGAGCTCGCGGCGCAGCGGATCATAGATCACGCCCGCGACCATCACCCCGTTGCGTTGCAGCCCGATCGAGACGCCGAAGAAGGGAAATCCATGCACGAAGTTATTGGTGCCGTCCAGCGGATCGATGATCCATCGCGTTGCGGTATCGCCGGAGGCTCCGCCCTCCTCACCGAGCACCCCGATGCGGGGAAACGCCCGCTCCAGGCGCGCGCGGATGAGCTGTTCCGATGCGCGGTCCACCTCGGTGACCAGGTCGATTGCGCTGCGCTTGGTCTGCACGCGCCGGGGCCGTCCCACGTGCTTGGCGAGCAGCGCGCCGGCTTCCATGGCCGCCCGGGTTGCCACCGCGAGGTGAGGAGCATATGATGTGTGCGCCATGAGGGGCATTATACCAGGTCGACGAAACTCCTTGGCTGCGAATGAAATGAATTCTAGTTGCGCAATCAGGTTGGGCTATGGTAAGGAAGACGTAATGCGGCGAGATGAGCGTCGAGCCTTCACCCTCGTGGAGTTGCTGGTTGTGGTGGCGATTCTCGCCATGCTGGCGTCGGTCGGCATCATTCAAATACTGCGCGCCCGCATCACGACCAACGAACAGCTGGCGCTGAGCTCGGTGCGCACCGTCGCCAAATCGTGCTACTTTTACTTCCTTCAGCAGCAGCAGTTCCCCGCCGCGCTGACTGACCTTGGCCTGCCGGTGTCCAACCCGCCGTTCATCCATGACGCAACGCTCCTGGCCGGCTCGGATAATGGGTATGACTTTGTCTACACCCTGATCGCCGGCCCCACGCCGAGATTTACCTTAACCGCGAGCCCGCAGCAGCCCGGCGTGACCGGGGGCAGGTATTACTTCGTCGATGAAACCATGGCGATTCATGTGGACCAGAACGGGCCGGCGGATACCAGCGACCCGGTGGTCCCGTAACCTCGGAGGGGATGAGCGCATGCGTCCGAAGGCGCCTCGAACGTTTCGTCGACGGCAATGGATCGTCAATCGCCCGTTGCAGTACCGGTTCGTGGGGTTGCTCCTCATCTTCTTCGGCCTCCTGACCTTTGTGACGCTGCTGGCCATGGGGGTGGCCATTTGGACGACGCTCTACACCTTCAACCTCCTGCGCGACCCGGTCATCATCTCGCTGTATACGACCACGGCATGGATCCTCGCCTTTGAGCTGGTCCTCATGAGCCCCGTGGTGATTTGGCTCGGCATCCGTCTTTCCCACACGGTGGCCGGCCCGCTCGTGCGCATCGATGCGGCATTGGCCAAAATGGCGCGAGGCGACTTCGATGTCAGGATTTCGTTGCGCAAAGGCGACGCGCTCATCGAGCTGGCCGAAGCGGTCAATCGCCTTGCCGAATCGCTTCGCGGGCGGGCGTCGTAGTCCTCCGCGCTTTCCGCCCCAGGCATTGGGGTATACTTATTCGTATTGCCGATGATCCTCTCCATTGACCAGGGCACAACCGGGACCACGGTCCTCATCGTCAACCGGCACGGGCGTGTCGTCGGGCACGCTTATGCCGAGCTGCCCCAGCACTACCCCAAACCCGGATGGGTCGAGCACCGGCCCCAGGAGATCCTGGCGGTCACGTGGAAGGTGATCCGCCACGCGCTGGCGGATGCGCGCCTCGCGCCCAGCCGGGTGAGCGCGGTCGGCATCACCAACCAGCGCGAAACCACCATCTTGTGGGACCGGCGCAGCGGCAAGCCGCTGGCCAACGCCATCGTCTGGCAATGCCGGCGCACCGCGCCCATGTGCGCCGAGCTCAAGCGCCGCGGCGCAGAACCCGAGGTGCGCCGCAAGACCGGCCTGGTGCTCGACGCGTACTTTTCCGGCACCAAAGTCCGCTGGCTGTTGGACCATGTGGCCGGGGCCCGTCGGCGCGCCCAGCGCGGAGACGTCGCGTTCGGCACCGTCGATAGCTGGCTGATCTGGCACCTGACGGGCGGGGCGGTGCACGCGACCGATATGACCAACGCCTCGCGCACGTTGCTCTATAACATCCGCACGCGGCGGTGGGACCCTGCGCTCCTCGATCGCTTCCACGTGCCATCGCAGGTGTTGCCGGAGGTGCTGCCGTGCACGGCGCCCTTCGGGATGACCGCCAAAGGCGGGCCGCTGCCCGCCGGCATTCCCATCGCCGGCGTCGCCGGCGATCAGCAAGCCTCGATGGTCGGCCATGGCTGTTTGAAACCCGGCATGGCCAAGAACACGTACGGCACCGGATGCTTTCTCCTGCTGCATACCGGACGGCGCTTCGTGCCCAGCCGGCACGGGCTCATCACGACGCTGATCTACGGCGGCGGCGAGCAGCCGGCGTATGCGCTGGAGGGCAGCGTCTTCATTGCGGGTGCGGCGATCCAGTGGCTGCGCGATGCGCTGGGCGTGGTCCGCACGGCGGCGGAGACCGAAGCGATCGCCCGGCGCACCAAGGACACCGGGGGCGTGTACGTCGTGCCGGCCTTCGTGGGTCTTGGCGCGCCATACTGGGACATGGATGCGCGCGGTGCGATCGTGGGGCTCACGCGAGGGGCGGGGCGCGACGCGATCGTGCGCGCCACGCTCGAATCGCTGGCGTATCAGACGCGCGACGTCGTCGAATCGATGGAGCGCGACAGCGGCATCCGACTGCGCGAGTTGCGCGTGGACGGCGGGGCCTCCCGCAACGACTGGCTGATGCAGTTTCAGGCGGACCTGCTCGGCGTGCCGGTGGCGCGCCCGGCGATGGTCGCCAATACCGGCAAAGGAGCCGCACTCTTGGCGGGCATCCAGATCGGGTGGTGGAAACCGCACGCCCTGGGCGCATTGATCGGCCGGCCTGAACGCCGCTTCCTGCCGAGGATGAGCCGCGCCGAGCGCGACCGGCGCTACGCCGGATGGCGCGAAGCGGTGGCGCGCGTCCGCACGGAGACCCGCTGATGGCATCCGACCGAGCGACAATTCTGGCGCATCTGACGGCGCGCCAATTCGACGTGCTCGTGATCGGCGGCGGCATCGTGGGCGCCGGCATCGCGCGCGACGCAGCGATGCGCGGGCTGCACGTCGCCCTCGTCGAGCAAGGGGACTTCGCCAGCGGCACCAGCTCCAAGACCTCCAAGCTCATCCACGGCGGGCTGCGCTACCTGGAGCACGGCCACCTGCGGCTCGTGATGGAAAGCCTGCGCGAGCGCCACTACCTGCGGACGATCGCCCCGGCTTATGTCCATCCGCTCTCCATCCTGCTGCCGGTCTACCACGGCGATACGCATGCGCCCTGGATGATCGGCCTGGGGCTCAATGTCTATGATGCGCTAGCACTCGGCCGCGGCATCCGGCGCCACCGGATGCTTTCGGTCCGCCGCGCGCTGGCGCTGGAACCCGGGTTGCGCGTCGATGGCTTGCGGGCCGCCGGGGTATACTCGGACTGCCAGATGGACGATGCGCGCGTCTGTTTGCTGAACGTGCTGCAGGCGGCGGGGTTCGGCGCGGTGGCCGCCAACTACGTGCGCGTCCAAGCACTGCTCAAAAGCGACGACGGCCGCGTGATGGGCGCGGCGGCCGAGGATGTCCTGAGCGGACGGTTTCTGGAGATCCAGGCGCGCATAACCGTCAACGCGACCGGCCCCTGGGGCGACCAGCTGCGCCGGCTCAGCGATTCGCGCGCCACGCCGCGCCTGTCGCCGACGAAGGGCATCCACCTTGTGGTGCCCCGATTGAGCCAGGAGGCGTTGTTCGTCCAAGCGCACCGCGACCGGCGCATGTTCTTTGTTCTGCCCTGGGGGGAGTATTCCATTGTCGGCACGACCGAGTCCGGGCTCGAGCAGCCGCTGGACGCGTTGCGGGCGGAGCCTGACGAAGTCGGCTATCTCCTTGAAGAAACCAACCGCGTGCTGCCCGGCACCCATCTGGGGGAAGACGCGGTGGTCGCGACCTTCGCAGGCGCGCGGCCGCTGCTGGAGTTCGAGGGGGCGTCGACGCGCGCCTCGCGCGAGTATCGCATCGAGTTCGACGCCCATGGGGTGCTGCACGTCCTGGGCGGGAAGTTCACCACCTACCGGGCGATGGCGCAGCAGGCGGTCGATGGCATCGTCCAACGGCTGCGCGTGAGGGCGGAGCGCTGCCTGACCCACGACGTCACGCTGATGGAGACGGTGACGCCGATCGTACTCGAACACTGGCGGGAAGTGACGCGCCAAGTCGACCCGGATCTGCTCGCGCGGCTCTTGACCCGCTACGGCGCAGGGACGTTCCGCATCCTGCAGTTGCTGCTGCAGCAGCCGGCGCTGGGCCGAGCGGTCTGCCCGCATCATGAGCTGATCGAAGCGGAGCTGCTGTACGCCTGCTACTATGAGCAGGCCTGCACCATCACCGACGTGCTCGCCCGGCGCACCCGCATCGCGTGGAGCTCATGCCAGGGCTTGGATTTGCTCTCACGCCTCGTAGATCTGATGCACCAGCAGGTGGGTGTGCCGCGCCCGGTGCTGGCCCAGCAAGTGGAAGCGTATCACCGGTTCCTGGCGGATGGGTTGGCATTCCGGCAAGGCTCGGCGCCTTCGGCGGTCGCGGCCGCATCGCACGACGATGATGACTCATGAACGATAACGCCCGCGCATACGCCCGGCTGCGCTACCGGCTCATGCTGGTCGACCTAGGCCTCGGCATGGCCTTTCTGCTGGCCTTTCAATTCAGCGGCACTTCGCATGCGCTTGCCGGCTGGTGGCGCGAGCGCACCGGCGCGGCCTGGCTGCAGCTGCTGGGATACGCGGCGGTCTTTGCCTCGCTCTACTATCTGGTCAATCTGCCGCTGCATTTCTACAGCAGCTTCAGCATCGAGCACCGCTTCGGCCTCTCGCGCATGACGATTGCGGATTGGCTCAAGCGGGAGCTCAAACAAGTGGCGTTGAGCGCGCTGCTCGGGCTGCTCGTGCTCCAAGGGCTGTACGCGCTGCTGCGGCATGCCCCGGCCACGTGGCCGGTGTGGGCCACAGTGGGATGGGTCGGCATCAGCGTGGTGATGGCGCGCATCTTTCCGACGCTGCTGCTGCCGCTGTTTTATAAAACCGTCCCGCTGCACAACGA
>PCVX01000091.1:0-123 GCA_002796105.1 Candidatus Omnitrophica bacterium CG11_big_fil_rev_8_21_14_0_20_63_9
CACGGACCAATTATTTCTGGTGGTTGGATAAAGCTGAGCGGCGAGGGAATGACGGCACGTATTACGTGCCGCCCGAGCACGCGGAATCCTGGCTGTTCTTTGAAGCATCGCTGGCTCGCGTCA
>PCVX01000091.1:170-4788 GCA_002796105.1 Candidatus Omnitrophica bacterium CG11_big_fil_rev_8_21_14_0_20_63_9
GCGATTCGGCCCCATCCGTTCGAACGAAAGAGCCGCTACGACTTCTTTCACACGCTGGCTCCGGGGCGTGTGACGGTCAGCAAGCGCGGGACGATCTCCGAATGGCTGCGCTCGATCTCAATCCTCTTCACGCATGCCTCAGGCTCGGCGCTGGATGCGGTCATTCGAGGTGTGCCGGTCGTGTCCCTGCGAGGACTGTTGGACCCGGATGCGGTGCGCAAGATCCCGCCCCATTTCCGCTACACGTACGATGCGTTCCTCTGGCAAGTGAACACGTTGGAGGACGCGATGGGTCTGGTGGAACGGGCGGGGAGGCGCGTCTTGCCGCCCTGTCAGGACCCGGAGGGGTTCCGCCAGTTTCTCGCGCAGTACTTTGCCTTTCCGCGCAGCCAGCCGGCGGCGTGGCAGATCGCCGAAGATATTGTTCGAACCTTGCACGCCGAACCGTCGCCGCGGTCGAGTCAGGCAACCGACGGTTTTCGGCTTCGGGAGCGCGCGCTTGCTGCGACGCCAGGAGCTACGCAAGCGCTCGCCCTCCTGCGCTACCTGAACGGGAAACGACCTGGAAGAATGGATATCGGTGCCAGCTATCAGCCGTGGCGCGTCTGGGACCGGCGGGAAGTCCGCCGCGCCGTTCGCCACGTCATTGAGAGGAGTGCCTAAGATGCGGATCGCTGTGATTGGATGCGGCTCGATTGGAAAGCGCCACATCCAAAATCTCAAAGCGCTTGGTGTGAAGGACCTGGTGGCCTGTGATGTGCGCGCGGATCGGCGAAACGAGGTGGCCGAGCGGTTCGGCTTGGCGCAGACCTATGAAGACTACCAGGGCGCATTGTCAGACGGCGCGAATGCCGCCTTCGTGTGCACCCCGCCGGTGTTCCATATGCCGGCAGCGATGGCAGCGGCTCGAGCCGGCTGTCATCTCTTCATCGAAAAGCCGCTCTCCAGCACGCTGGAGGGTGTCGACGAGCTCTTGTCGCTGTGCGAGGAGCGCCGCCTCTTGGTGATGACCGGATACAATATGCGATTTTGGGCGCCCATCGTACAGATCAAAGCCCTCATTCAGGCCGGCCGCATCGGCCGCGTCCTGACCGGGCGCGTCGGGATGAGCGGCTATCTGCCTGATTTTCATCCCTCGGAAGGGCCGAGAGAGTATTTCATGTTCCAGAAAGCCCTCGGCGGCGGCGCCCTGCTCGACATGAGCCACGGGATTGATTTCATGTGCTGGTTCCTGGGGCGCATCGAGGCCGTGAGCGCGTTCCATGAACGCGTCGGCGGCTTAGAGATGGACGCCGATGACACGACGCTGTTGCTGGCCCGTTTTACGTCAGGCGCGCTCGTCGACTTCCATTTCGATCTGCTGGGGCGGGCCCCGCGTAAGTCCTGCGAAGTGATCGGGGAGCAGGGAACGATCACCTGGGATACGGTTTCGCATGAGGTGCGCGCGTATGATGCTCAGACGGCACGGTGGACAGCCACGAGCTGCGAAGTCGCCTACAACGAGGTCTACCTGGCCGAGCTGCGGCATTTCCTGGAGTGCCTCGCCCAGGGCAAGACACCGATGGTGACCGGGGCTGACGGCAAGCATGCGCTGGAAGTGATTGAGGCGGCGCGGCGCTCCGCCCAGGAAGGCCGAGTTATCCAGCTGGCTTCTACCGCGGCCGCTGCGGTGCGGTGAGGGGGCGCATGTCCGTCTTAGCGATCATTCCAGCCCGAGGAGGTTCCAAGACCGTTCCGCGCAAGAACATCCGGATGCTGGATGGGAAGCCCCTGATCGTGCATACCATCCAGCACGCGCAGGACAGCCGCCTGCTGACCCGTACGATCGTCTCCACGGATGATCCGGAAATTGCCGAAATTGCGCGCGCCTACGGCGGGGAAGCGCCCTTCCTCCGCCCGGCCGAGCTGGCGACGGATGAAGCCCCGGCTCTGCTGGCGTATCAGCATGCGGTCCGCTGGGTAGAGACCCACGGGGGAGATCGGCCGGAGATCATCGTCGTGCTCCAGCCGACCTCGCCGCTTCGCCGGCCGGAGCACATCGATCGCGCCGTGGCCCTCGTGCGCGAGACCGGGGCCGACAGCGTCCTCAGCCTGTGCGAAGCGTGGTACACGCCGTATAACATGAAGCGCATTGTGGACGGACGCGTGGTGTCCTTTCTGGATGGGGTGTCCATCAGCCGGCGGCAGGAGGCTCCCGTCGTGTATCAGCCCAACGGTGTGGTGTGCGCGACGCGCTATGCGGTGCTGATGGCGCAGAACCGATTGCTGGGCGCCGACACCCGGCCGCTCATCATGCCGGTTGAAGAGTCCATCAACATCGATACGGAGTGGGATTTCACAATGGCGGAGTCGTGTTTTCGCGCGCGGCGGCAGCACGCGCACGCAATACGGAGCATTCCTGCATGCCCGACGTCGTGAGCGGCGAACCTCTGGCGATCCAGGGCGGACCCCCGGTTCGGGAGCGGTGGCTTCCGTACGCCCAACCCTCGTTGGATCAAGAGGCGATCCGCGCCGCGGTCGAGATCCTGGAGTCGCATTGGCTCACCACCGGCCCACAGGTCGAAGCGTTTGAGACGGCGATGGCGCAGGCTGTCGGAGCGCGGGAAGCGGTCGCGGTCAGCTCAGGGACAGCTGCGCTGCACGCGGCGGTCTTTGCTGCAAGGATTGGGCCAGGGGATGAAGTCATCACCACTCCGCTGACCTTTGTGGCGACGGCCAATTGTATCGTGTACCAGGGCGGGATTCCGGTCTTTGCCGATATCGAGCCGCACACGTTATGCATCGATCCCCTCCAGATCGAGCGGCGCATCACCCGTCGCACCCGCGCCTTGCTGATCATGCATTATGGAGGACATCCCTGCGACCTCCAGCGGATCCATGAGCTGGCGCGTCACCATCGGTTGACCGTGATTGAGGATGCCAGCCATGCGCTGGGAGCGGCGGATCGAAAGCGGCGCATCGGGGGGCTCAGCGACCTGACGACCTTCAGTTTCCAAGCGCTCAAACAGCTGACGACCGGGGAAGGCGGCATGGTGACGACCCAGGACACTGAGTTGGCAAATCGCATGCGCATGTTTCGTCATCACGGGATGGCGCCCGCGCCGGGCCAGCGGCCGCTTGAGGGATCGGCGGGTCTTGAAATGTCCGCGCTCGGCTACAACTATCGGCTGACCGATTTCCAGTGCGCCCTCGGCCTTCGGCAGCTGCATCATCTGGAGTCCAGGCTGGCGCGTCGCCGGGAGATCGCGGCCCAGTATACCGCCGCATTTCGCTCCATGCCCGAGATCGAGCTGCCGGATGTCAAACCGCATGTCGAGCATGCCTGGCACCTCTATCCGATTCTCCTCCGCTTGGACCGGACCTCGGCGGACCGCAACCAGGTGCTCGCAGCGCTTCGGGCTGAAAATATCGGCGTCACCGTCCATTACTTTCCCGTCCACCTTCATCCGTACTACCGCGAGCGCTATGGGTGCGCTCCAGGCGATTATCCGGTCGCGGAGTCCGTGGCGGCCCGGCTCATCACGCTCCCGTTATTTCCGGGCATGACCGGCGACGATGTGGCGGATGTCATTCAGGCCGTGACGAAAGTGCTCGCGGCCTATCGGGGTCGCTGACAGATGGCACGCGTGCTGGTGACTGGCGGGGCCGGGTTCATCGGGGCCGCGATGGCGGAGCATCTGCGCCGGACGTTTCCGGAGCTGATGGTGCGGGTCTTGGACCTCCATCCGTGCCCGGTGCAGGGTGTCGACTCGCGCGTCGGCAGCATTCTCGACATCTCGCACGTCTCGGCCGCGCTGCGCGGCTGCGACTACGTGATCCATTTGGCGGCGCTGTTAGGGGTGAAGCGAACGGACAGCCAGCCGATGAAGTGTCTGCACATCAATGTGCAGGGGACGCTGAACGTCCTTGAGGAATGCGTGAAGAACGGGGTCAAGAAAATCGTGTTTGCTTCATCGTCGGAGGTATACGGCGAGCAAGCCACGCAGCCGATCTCCGAGTCCAGCCCGCTGAACCCGCGCTCGGTGTATGCGGTGTCAAAGCTGACCGGCGAGGAATACGTCCGCGCCTATCATCAGCGCTATGGCCTCAACTACACCATCATGCGGCCGTTCAACGTCTACGGCCCCCGGCAGGTCGCGGAGTTCGTGGTCCCTCGCTTCATCAAGGCGGTGTTATCGAACAAGCCTCCGACGATCTACGATTCAGGGCGCCAGGTGCGCGCATTCTGCTATGTCGACGATGCCATGCACGGCATCGCCTTAGCGCTCTTTACCGAAGGGGCCAATGGCGAGGTGTTGAATATCGGAAATCCGCAGGAACCGATCTCGGTTCGCGACCTGGCGTATAAGGTGATCGCGCTGGGGCACAAACAGCTGGAGCCCGTCTTGGTGCCCTTTGAGCAGGCCGGCCGCAGCCTGGAGCGGGATCGTGAAATTTTCGCGCGGATCCCGGATATCTCAAAAGCCACCCGCCTGATCGGCTACGCGCCGACTGTGTCGCTGACCGAGGGCCTGAGCCGGATCATGCAGCATGGCCAGATCGAGGAGACCCGCTGGGAGCCGCTGGAGTGGCAGGCAGAGCATGTCCCCTCGTAATCGTCGTATCGTTATCCGGGTTG
>PCVX01000091.1:4796-25333 GCA_002796105.1 Candidatus Omnitrophica bacterium CG11_big_fil_rev_8_21_14_0_20_63_9
CTTCGTCATGAGGGACGATCCGCTGGGCACCGCGCATGTCCGCGCTGCCGGATTCCCGGTCGTCGCTGTTCCCAAGCGAGAGGATCCGGCGCAGACGGCCAGGGTGATTCGTCGGCACCGTCCAGGGCGCCTCATTACCGACTTGTACCCGAGCTCCTCCGCGTACCTGGGGCGGCTGAGGAACGCCGGCGCGCAAGTGGTGTGCCTGACGGCGTTGGGCCAGCTTCGGGCTCCGGCGGATATCGTCATCAATGGCGACGTCCGGTTCCAGGGTCAGCGGCCTCGCGTCAACCGGCTGGCGACCCAGCGGTATGTCGGGCCGGACTATTTCATTCTGAGGCCGCAGTTTTGCAATGGGCATGGACCGCGCCGGCGGATTGCGCGCACCGCCTCTCGCATCCTCGTGACGGTCGGTGGCGTAGACCCTGGAAGGCTCATCCCGAAGATTCTTCGAGCGTTAGAATGCGTCACCGCTTCTCTTCGCATTACCGTAGTACTTGGCGCTCCTCAGAAAGATATGTTGCCTTCGGGTGCCAAGCCAGTTCGCATACTCAGCGGGGTGAAGCGGATGAGCGAGCTCATGCGCGCCAGTGATTTAGCCATCGCCTCTGGAGGATTTACCTTGTATGAGCTGGCGGCAACCGGCACCCCGAGTGTCGTGCTCTGCCAGCGGCCGCATCAGCAGCAGACTGCGCAGGCATTTGAGCGTCTTGGGAGTTGCAGGTGCTTAGGGTTGGGAGACCAGGTGACGGAAACCCGCCTCGCCAAGGTCGTTACGGATCTCATCCGTTCACCCGTTCGTCGGCGGGCGATGAGCATAGCCGGATCGTCGATCGTTGACGGAGGCGGGCTGCATCGCGTCGTGGAGATTCTGACCACCACAGGTAGGCTTCGATGACGCCGCGCGTTCAGATCGGCACCCGGGCGGTGGGGCCGGATGAACCGTGCTTCATCATCGCCGAGGCCGGATCGAATCATAACCGCGACCGGGATCTGGCCAAGCGGTTGATCGATGCGGCAGCGGACGCCGGAGCTGATGCGGTCAAGTTCCAAGCCTACAGCGCAGAAACACTGTATGCCAAAAAGACACCACCGTTCGCCGCGTGGGCGCATCGAACCAGCCAATCGCCCTGGGAGATGATGAAGGCCGCAGAACTGCCGCGTCAGTGGCTGGCGGAGCTCGCCGCCTATGCCGCTACGCGGGGCCTGACATTCCTGTGCACCCCGTTCGATCACGATGCCATTGATCAGCTTGCCGCGCTTGGCATCCCCGCATTTAAGATCGCCTCGTTTGAGCTGGTCGATCTGGAATTGATTCGGCATGCCGCCGGTGCAGGCAAGCCCATGATTCTCTCCACCGGCATGGCCAGTAACAAGGAGATCGAAGAGGCCGTCGGGGTATGCCGGGCTGCTGGAAATGAGCAGGTCATTCTTTTGCATTGCATTTCCTTATATCCGACGCCGCCGCACCTGGCCAACCTTCGGGCGATCCAAACCTTAGCGAGCGCATTCCAGGTGCCGGTGGGGTTTTCCGATCATACCCTGGGGATCGAGTTGGCCGCCCCGGCCAGGGCCTTGGGAGCCTGCGTGATCGAAAAGCATTACACGGTAAGCCGCACCTTAGAAGGCCCGGATCATCATTTTGCCCTGGAGCCGGATGAGCTGCAGGCGATGGTGCGCTCGGTCCGCGCTGTTGAGCAAGCCCTCGGCACAGGCCTGAAGGCAGGGCCCATGCCTGAGGAAGCCGAGATGTACCGGTGGGCCAGGCGCAGCCTGGTTGCGGCGACACGGATCGCCAAGGGTGCTCGGATCACGCGCGAGATGGTGACGATCAAGCGACCCGGATATGGGGTCGCACCCAAGGATCTCGATCGGATTATCGGGCGACAGGCCGCCGTGGATATCGAGGCTGACGAGGTCATGACGTGGGAGATGGTGTAGGAGCTCGCGCATGCTGACCTATGAACGAATCCAGCTGCGGCCATTGGCGCAAACGGATACCGCGCTGATCATCAAGTGGCGCAACGATCCCCAGGTCATGCGCGGGCTGCATCGTTCGATTCAGCTGACCGCCGAAGAGCACCTGCAGTGGTTTGATCGCCTGCAGCAGCCCAAGGAACTGCGTAAGAAGAAGCGGCTTGAGTTTGTCATCGAAACGGTTGAGGGGCAGGTGCCCATCGGCACGGTCGGGTTGAGCGGCATCGATCATGAGCATCGCAGGGCCGAGTACGGCATCCTGATCGGCGAAGAGCGGTTCCGCAAGCGCGGGTATGCCAAAGAGGCCACGATCGCGCTGCTGAACTACGCATTCGGTGAGCTGAATTTGTGGAGGGTCTACCTGCGGGTCATGCCTCACCTTGAGGAAGCGATTGGCCTCTATACGCGGATCGGATTCATCCGTGAGGGGCTGTTGCGTAATGAGCTGTTTCGGAAAGAGCAATTTGAGGATGTCGTCGTCATGTCGCTCCTGCGTCCGGAGTGGGAACGGCTTGCCGCAACACTCACACCGACAGGTCTGACAGAGCGTCGATGGCCCACCTGATCTTTCTTGAGCGTCGAGCGCACGTCTCTTGGGCGCAACGGTGCCTGCCTGGCGATGCGTCGACACGGCTGGTGGCGCTCACGGCTGAAGCGCTACAGGCGCTTCAAGAATACGGCTTGCCGCACGAGGCGGTCTCCGCTTATGTGGATGCGCGCGAGCTTGCACCCGTCGAACGCGAGGCCAATCTGGTCGTGCAGGAGCTGACGCGTGAGCTCGAGCCCTTTATCGCGCAGCAATACCCCGCCGCATCCTGCGAAGGGCCGGGATTTCTGAGCGGGCAGAGCTATTACTTGCAACGCTCGGCCTGCGTGGTCGCCACGCGTGCGGTGCTGATGCGCGAAACGATTCGTGCCTGCGCGCCGGAATCGGTGACGGTGTTTGAGGGGCCGATCGATCCGTGGTTCTTGGGCGACGGCTACCGGCGCAACCCCTGGATCGGGCCACTGGAAGAGATTGCGCGCGAAGCAAGGGTGCGCCTGCAATCGCTCCCATCTCCTGCGGAAGATCGCACCGGACAGTGGCAGCGGTCGATCAGCGGAGTCTGGCGATCCTCCCGCCGCGTGTGTCGATCAGTAGGACGAACACTCATGGCGGGAGTTCATGCAGTTGCCTCTGCGCGAGCGGCCCGCCCCGAAGCAGGAACCGATCTGCGCCTCTTGATCGCAGGCAGCCTTGGGTATGATTGGGCTCCGGTCTTAGCCGAGCTGTGGTCACAGGGCAAGGTCCAGGCGTTCGCGATGGATGGTTCGTTCCACGACGCGCGGGAATGGACGTACCACTACGCACCCATCCTGCGCCAGGTGGACAACAATGCGCGGCAGGAGCTGGACGTCGGGCCATGGCGCGTGGAAGAGACTGAGCGGGAGCATCTCTCGCATTTGGTGGACGCCTGGATTCAACGGCGACAGCCCGGATCAATACCCAACGTGCTGGGAGTGAACCTGTTTCCTGCGTTGGCCACCCATCTGAAGGCGATCGCATCGCTGAGCGTTGGGCTGGCTCGTCATGCCGACGCGGTGGCGTCTCGCGCGTTAGATGTGACCAGGCCTCACGCGGTGTGTTTCTTCTCGATGCCGTGGCTTGCGGCCAAGCGATTGGCGCAGGCCTGCCGAGAGCGCGAGATCCCCGTGGTGTGCTACCAGCATGGAGGTCTCTTCGGGACGCATGAGTGGATTCCGCACGAGCACATGGAGTCAGGACACGCCGACTATTTCTTGACGTACGGTCCGGGAATCCAGCCGCCTGCAGCCCCTGTGGTGCAGCCGACCCGGGCACGCTATGTGCCGGTCGGATCAGCCCGCATCGAGTCCATGGTCGCTGCTCCAGCGGCTTCACCGGTGCCGGATGGCCCGATCGTGCGCGTGCTGTGGATTGCCGAACGCTCGACACGGAATACGACCAAGGGAGCCATCATTAAGGAAGACACGGCACGTTATCTTCTGCAGACACGGTGCCTGGAGTTGTTGGCGAGCGCTGCGCACGTGCGGGTGACCTATCGCCCTCATGGCGGTCAAGTAGCCTGGGATGGCACGACGCGCTGGCTGGCCCAGCGCCGCTTCGCTTCCATCCGGGTAGAGGCTTCAGGGGCGCGGCCGCTTGAAGAACTGATTCGAACATCGGACATGGTGCTAAGTGATGCTCACAGCGCAACCGCTTGGAATGAGGTGCTCGCACTTGGAAAGCCTCTCTTGTTGTACTACAACCCTGAGCAGACCCCCCTGACGCCGAAATTTTCCGCGGATCTCGAACGCGCCTGTGTGTGGTGCCGATCGCCAGAGGCGTTCTTCGCTACGGTGCAGCAACTCGCGTTGGAAGGACAGGCGTTCGTAGCGCAAGCGCGTCGCCCAGAGGCATCGGTGTTTCTGCAACGTTATGTCCTCAATGGGAGCGATGGGCGGTGCGCGCAGCGCGCCGCATCATTTCTCAGCCACGTGTGCCGGGATAAGCGCTCGGTGGAAGACTGGCAGCGGCTCCTCCCTCCATTGGTGGACGCTGCGGAAGCAACCGTCACGTATGCGGGGGCGCAATGACGGAGCTGCGAACGTTGCTGCGCGGTGCCACGCGGAGGGTATGCCAAGCATCGCTCGGACCGTGGCTCTACCAAGCGCGGGTTGATGCCGATGACAACGTGCTCCCATTGCGGCCTGTTGTTGGACCTCTGACCCAGTGGCTCATCGAGCGGGGGCAAACGCCGCCCTGGCTCATGACGCAGGAAGAATGCCACACGTATTGGAAAACGCTGACGAGTGACGATGCGAGGACCAACAACCGGCCCCAAGACTACGCTGACGATTCGCACCGGATCGGCCGGTTTCTCCACGAGTTCTGGGGCTTCCACGTACAGCGATCCGACCGCGTTTTAGAGGTCGGGTGCAACCGCGGGGCGAACCTGCTGGGCCTGCGCGCTTGCGGCTACACCGACCTTGCAGGGATCGAAATGAACCCGCACGCCGTTGAACAGCTCCAACAAGCGTTCCCAGATCCGACTCAGCGACCCGCGATAGCCTGCGGAAGCCTGGAAACGCTGTTCCCGACCATGGCGTCTCGCAGCGTGGATGTAGTCTTGACCGTCGCCACGCTGATGCACGTACATCCAACCGGTGCGTCGGTGTTTCAGGAAATGGTCCGGGTGGCTCGAAAATACGTATGCATCGTGGAAAGTGAGTCCGCGTCTTGCAGTTATGTCTTTGCCAGGAACTACCAGCGGGTCTTTGAGCGACTTGGCTGTGTCCAGGTGACGTCGCAGGTCATGAGCAAGCAGAGTCAGCCGCCCGTGGACAGCCGGCATTACGGGTACACGGCGAGGCTCTTTCACGTGCCTCAATAGGGAGACGCAAGATGCCGGACATTCGAGTACTCGATTGCACGCTCCGTGACGGCGGGTACTACAACGCCTGGGATTTTTCTGCGTCGCTGGTCTCGGCGTATCTCGGTGCTGTCGGCTCGGCGCGGGTCGATGCGATCGAGGTTGGGTTCCGGATGCTGCCCCAACCGCGGTTCTTGGGGCCGTTTGCCTATTCGACCGATGAGTTTCTCCGAACGCTGCCGCTGCCCAAGGGCCCGATGGTCGGCGTCATGATCAATGCCAAAGAGCTGCTGGAATACCGGGAGGGGCCGGCCGCCGCCACGAATCTGCTGTTTCATCAGGCGAGTGAGTCGCCGGTGCAGCTCGTGCGCCTTGCGGTGCGCATCAACGATCTGGCGCGGTGCGAACCGATTGTGGCGCGGCTGAAGGACAAAGGCTATGCCATCGGCGTCAACCTCATGCAAGCCTCGGAAGCATCGGCCGAGCAATTAGGCGCCGCGGCCCGCACCATCCAACGCTGGGAGCGGGTCGACGTGTTGTATATTGCCGATTCGCTCGGCAACATGCAGCCTGCGGGCATCCAGGCGGCGGTGGCGGCGCTGCGGACAGGGTGGTCCGGTCCACTGGGCCTTCATGCGCACAACAACATGGAACACGCGTTGGCGAATTGCATGGCTGCGTTGGAGACCGGGGTGACATGGCTCGACGGGACGGTGCTGGGCATGGGGCGGGGAGCCGGCAATGTCCAGACCGAGCGCCTGCTCGTGGCGCTCAAAGGCCGAGCGATCGGCGACTATGAGCCCGAAGCGCTCTTTCCGCTCGTTATGGAAGCGTTTGAGGGATTGCAACGGCAGCATGGATGGGGGCCGAACCTGCTCTACTACCTCTCCAGCACGTATGGAGTACATCCCACGTATGTGCAGGAGATGCTCGGCTGCGGCCGGTACGATTCCCATCACATGCTCGATGCGTTGGAGGCGTTGAAGCGGGTTGGGGCGTCCGTGTACACCGACCGGGCTCTGGAGCAAGCGATGCTGGTGAACCGTGGCTCCGGTGAAGGGTCGTGGTCGGCCGCCGCATGGGCTCAGCAGCGCGATGTCCTCATTGTCGCCCGCGGGCCTGGGATGCTGCAGCACCGGGAGGCGCTGTGCCGATTCATCGATGCCAAGGCCCCGCTTGTGCTGTGCCTGAATGTGACGCAGGAGTTTTCGCCGGAACGGGTAAGCGCGTATGTAGCGTGCCACCAAACACGGCTGTTGATGGACGTCGGCCAGTACCGGACGCTGAACAAACCGCTCATCATTCCCTTAGGGATGGTGCCGGAAGCGGTTCGCCTGAAGCTGGCATCGGCCAACGGATTTCCCGTCAGGGATTACGGCATGCGCGTGCAGCCTGATACGTTCGAAGCGCGGCCCACCGGATGCACCATCCCGGCCTATTTGGCTGCGGCCTACGCGCTCGCCCTGGCCGAGGCCGGAGGCGCTCGGCGAGCCCTCTTGGCTGGGTTCGATGGCTACGGAATGTCCGATCCCCGCTCCCAGGAGATGGCGCAGGTCCTGCGGTATTACCAAGCGAGGGAGCGCGCGATCCCGCTGATGGCGGTGACGCCCACGAGCTATGAGATCCCCCGCGGCTCCATCTACGCTCCGGGGCTATGACGCATTCCGGGCAGCTCTCCGGCTGGCAGGACGCGTGGTTTGATGGCGTGCGCCATGCCTGCTTCGATAAGGACGGCGTGTTGATCAACGTCCACCGGTACTGGCGGCACACAACGCGGTTGCGGGCGCAGCACATTCAACGGCGCTTTGAGCTAAAGCCCGAATGTCTCGACGGCTTGGCGGAAGCGATGGGTATCGATGAGCGCACAGGCCGGATTCGGCCCGAAGGGCCCGTGGGTCTTCGCCCGCGATCGATCGTCATCGAATCGCTGCAGCGATTTCTTGCCGCGCAGGGGGTGAAGACCTCGGCGGACGCGCTCGGGCAGATCTTTGCCGACCTCGATGAGGAGCAGCGCCGCCATCAGGATTACGACGTCGCGGTGCTGCCCGGGGTCGGCCCGGTCCTGGATAGCCTGAAGCGGCGGGGCATCATGCTGAGCTTGTACACGTCCGATCGCAAGGAGCATGCGCACGCCATTTTGGCGCGCGCGTCGCTGGACGCCTATTTTGCGACGCTGGTAGGGGGTGGGTGCGTGACGCATCCAAAGCCGGATCCTGAGGGATTTGTGCTGGCATGCCAGCGTGTCAACGTGAAGCCGGCCGACTCCGTGTATATCAGCGACACGGCGGAGGATCTGCGCATGGGGTTAGCCGGTGGCGCTCGGAAGGTGATCGGCGTGGCGAGCGGGTTGGGTACGGTAGAGGCGCTGCTGGATGTCACACCGCACGTCTGCCAGCAACTCGGCGGCTGATGCGCAGATGGAACGCGAAGAGCAGGCGAACGCGACGGTGCACATCGTCAAGGCTCGGCTGGACGCCCGTGTCGTCCGCGTCGTACCGGATGCGCCGAAGGTCCGCTACCTGCCAGGTCAGTACGGCAGCCTCGGCCTGCCGTCTGCAACGCTGCCCGGGCGGTGGATCAAACGGCCGTATTCGGTCTCCAGCTCGATCCTGGAGGTCGCCACCGGCACGCTCATCGATCCGGAGGCGGTTTCGTACTATGAGTTTTATGTGAATCGAGTCGATGCGGGAAAGAGTGCTGAGCCGCTGACGCCGAGGCTGTTCACGTTAAACGATGGCGATCGAATCTTTTGCGGACGGAAAATCGTCGGGTACTATACCCTGCACGCCGTCCCGCCGCAACGGCATCTTCTCTTTGTCAGCACCACGACGGGCGAGTCGGCGAATAATGCCATGGTGAACCAGGCGTTGCGGGAGCGGCCCGGCGTGCGTGTGTGCCAGGTCCTGGTGGCGGTGAACGGCTGGCGGTCGCTCTATGCCGAGGAGCATGCCGCGCTGATGCGCTGCGAGCCGCGCTACCGTTACGTGGTCCTGCAGGTAGACGCCTACGCCGCGGCTGAAGCGCGTCTGGGTGCATGGCTGCAGGATGCGCGCTGCGCAGCCGATGAGCTGGGTTTTGTCTTGGATCCGGCCCAGAGCCACGTGTTTCTTTGCGGAGACCCTGCGCTGATCGGCGCGCCGACCAAGCAGGGTGCTTGGCGTTACGAGCGTTCCCAGCACGGGCTCATTCGGCCGCTGACCGCGGCGGGGTTTTCGCTGCGCACCCGATTTCAACCCGGCACGGTGGACTATGAAGCCTACTGGTGAGTCGGTGGCCGTCGACCGCGTGGAGTTGCAGCGCCAGTTGCTGCAGGCAGGGCGGTTCTTCAAGCTGATCTGCGGCGCCGGCAACGAAGACGCCGAAGAAGTCTATAAGCTCTCGCTGGTATATACGCTGGCCGGCACGGCATCGATCGATCTCTCCGCCAAGCCCGACGTGGTGGCGGCTGCCAAGCGCGCCGTGGAGGATGCCGTGCACCTCGGGGGCACGTTTGGGATCACGGAGGTCCTGCGTCCGTACCTGACGGTGTCCGTCGGCATGGCGGGCGATCCGCACGTGCGTAAGGCGCGGATCCTTGAAGAAGCCTGCACCGAATGCAACGCGTGCATCCCGGTGTGCCCCACCGAAGCGATCCCCTCCTCGCTCGTCATTATCGAGAGCCGCTGCATCGGCTGCGGAGCGTGCGCGGTGGCGTGCCAGGATGACGCCGTGGCGTACGCGCACAAAGAGATCGAAATGGAAGGCGTGCTCCTCGACTGCCTGGCGGCCGGTGCGGAGAACATCGAGCTGCATGCGGCGGTGCGCGACCACGAACCGGTGCTCAAGGAGTGGGAGCTCATCACGCGGCTCTTGCCCAAGAATTTCGTGAGCGTGTGCCTGGACCGGCGGTATCTCTCGAATCATGAGCTGCAGGTGCGGATCGAGCGGATGCTGGAGCGCGCACCCGGCCGCCTCATCGTACAGGCCGACGGCATTCCGATGAGCGGGGGACGGGACGACTACAATACCACGCTCCAGGCGATCGCGACGGCGGACATCGTGGCAAAAACAAAGCTGCCGGTCTTCATTTTGCTCTCAGGCGGAACGAACGCGAAGACCGGCGAGCTCGCGCAAGCCTGCGGCGTCCCCTTCGCGGGCTTGTCGATCGGTACGTTTGCCCGCCATCTGGTGTACGAGTTCATCAACGACCCCGCGTTCCCGCGCAACGGGCGGCTGGAAGCGGCGGTCGAGCGGGCAAGAGCGCTTGTGGCGACCTGCCAGCCTTGACCATCGCATGATCATTCAGCAGAACTTTGTGAAAGAGAAACTCGCGCAGGGACAGCCGGTGCTTGGAACCTGGCACACGCTGGCGTCACCGCTGGTGACCGAAGCGCTGGCGCATGCAGGGCTCGATTTCCTGATTCTTGATTTCGAGCACGGCCCGTTTGCGTTGGATACCGTGCACGAGCATGTCGTCCGCTGCGAGCGCCATCGCTGCTCGCCGATCGTCCGGCTACCTGTGCCTGAGGCGTGGATGGTGCTCCAAGCCCTCGATCAAGGCGCGCACGGGGTGATGGTTCCGCAGGTCCACAGCGCGCACGACGCGCGACGGCTGATCGAGGCGGCCAAGTATCCCCCGCAGGGTTCCCGTGGCTTCAGCCCATTTTCGCGGGCCGGTGGGTTCACCAACCTGGACGCCGCCACGTATCCCGCGCGCGCCAACACGTTCACCCTCACCGCGACGATTGTGGAGTCGCGGCGAGGTATGGAGGCCCTGAAGGAGATCCTCACGCTCGAAGACTTGGATGTCGTGTATTTTGGCGCCTATGACCTTTCGCAGGAGGCCGGTGTGCCGGGTGATTGGCGCCATGCGAAGGTGCTTCCCACGATCACGCGCGGTGTCCAGCAGGTCGCCGCGGCAGGCAAGGCCGCAGGCGGGATCGTGGCCGAGTCGCAGGATGACGTGAAACGGCTGCTGGATATGGGCATGCGGTTCATTACGTATGACGTAGACAGCGCGATCCTCGCGCGGCCGGTGCAACGTCTCGCGGAATGGTTCGCGAAGGAGCGCAAGGCATGAGCGGCGCGCCGATGCGGGCCGTAGCCGTCATCCCGGCACGGTTACAATCCTCCCGCTTGCCCGGGAAGATGTTGGTGGACATCTGCGGGCTGCCGATGATCGTGCATGTCGAGCGCCGCTGCCGGCTGGCCAAGAGCCTTGCGGCTGTCTACGTCGCCACCGACAGCCCGGAAATCCGCGACGTGGTCACGGCCCATGGCGGGGAAGTCCTCATGACGCGAACCGACCACCCGACGGGAACAGACCGCATCGCCGAGGCCGCCCAGGCGCTTGCATGCGACATCGTGGTGAACGTCCAAGGAGATGAAGCGCTCGTGCGGCCGGAGCACATTGAGGCAGGGATCAGCGCGTTGCGCGAGGATCCGGCCCTCAACGTGTCGATGTTGGTGAACCCGTTTCAAACGTACGGGGTCTCCTCGGCCATCAAAGTGGTCGTTGATGAGCGGATGAACGTCCTCTACTTATCCAGGTCGGATGTGCCATCCGCAGCCAGAACCCCAACCCCGGACATGCTCAAAGCCTACCACGTCGTCTCCTTCCGCAAACCGTTCCTGCTGGAATTTGCGCGGTGGCCGCAGGGACGCTTGGAGCGCATCGAGTTCAACGAATATCTGCGTATTTTAGAGAAAGGCCATCGTATCCGGACGGTTCGGGTGGACAGCCAGGCGATCAGCGTCGATACGGAGCAGGATCTCCAGATCGTCAGACAACTGATGGCCTTGGACCCGCTGTGCGCCTCCTACCAGGTGTCGGCATGCCGCTGACGATGCTGTCGTTCGTCTCGCCGCAGCGCAGCCGGCGGTTCGCTCAGGCATTCTCGGCAGCGCAAGCCGAGTGGTGCTATCTCGGTTGGGATCCGCTGCAGGTGGCGCACAGCGAGTCCGCCTGCGCTCATCTGCCGCGCGTGTGGATGGGAGAAGAGCTCAACCGGACCGCGCATGTCTTGAAGCAGCCGTTTCTCGATTGGCTCAGCACTCTTGGACGCGCTCAGCGGCATCCGGCGCGTTGGTGGTCCTCCCGAATGGCCTCTAAAAGTCCTGTTCAAACCGACCTGTTTTTGCTGATGTGCTACACAGAAATCGTTGCCTCCTGGGTGGAGCAGAACGAAGGTCAGCGCGCTCATCGGATCGTGGTGGTGGAGGATCCCTGGCTGCTCTGGTGGTTCGCGCGCCACTACCGGGGCCATCAGCGGGTGGCGGCCGCCCAGGGGGCAGGCCGTGGGCTGTTGAAGCACATCTTGCGCTGGAGCGCTCGGGTGCCGTGGGCGACGGGGCGGTTCATGCTCTGGGGGTTCGCGACCTGCATCATCTACCGGCTGGGGCTGCGCCATGAGGACGTTTGGCGCTCAGGTCCTCCGGCGCGCGGGGCGCTCCTCTATACCTGGATCGTTCGAGGCAACCTTGAAGGGTCCGGAGCGTTTCGAGACGCATACACCGGTGGGTTGGCAGACCTCCTCACCCATGCCGGCTATGACGTGAGCCGTCTGACACCGCTGAAAATCGGAGCGCGGCGCGGATTGCGGCGGCAGTTCGCGCTGTTGGCGAAATCATGGATCGTCTGCCCGCGCTATCTACGGCTGAGCGACATCATCCGAGCTGCCGTCACCCGGTTCTCTGTCGGGCAGTTACGGTCTCTGTCGCGATGGCGCGGACGGTCCTATGCGCTATTGGTTTGGAGAGAAATCGCGCAGGAGTGGGGAGACCTCGAGTTTCCCAGCACTCAGCTCTGGTACCGCACCGTGCGGCGCATCGCCCGCCGGCATCGCCATGCGGTCCACTTGGTGGTCTACCCGTTTGAGAACCAGCCCTGGGAAAAGCTCCTGTGCCTTGCGGTGCGCCAGGAGATTCCGACCGCCCATCTTGTCGGGTATCAGCACGCGGCGCTGAGCCCGTTATGGTTGAACTACTTCTTTGGTCAGGCGGAGGTAGGCCATGCCCCGGTGCCGGATGTGGTGGTAACCAGCGGCCCCATGGGACGCCGGTTGCTCATCGAGGGAGGGTTTCCGGCCGAGCGGGTCTGGCAAGGCGGAACGTTTCGGTTTGAATCGCTCGTGCGAAATGCGCCCGTTTCTCATCGAGCGCGGGACGCGCGAGACGGTCAACGCCGGGTGGTCGTTGCCTTCCCAATCTCCTGGCCGCACGCGGCGGAGCTTTTGCAAGCCCTGCTGGAGGCTTTTCTCACCCCGGTGGTGCGCGCGCAGACCGAGCAGCAGATTCTCCTGCAGCTGAAGTGTCACCCGTTGCTTCCGATCCACAAACTCTTGCGCAAAGGCCAGCGGCTCCCGCCGTGGTGCGCGGTGGCGGATGAACCGCTTGCGCAGCTGTTGCCGGAAGCCGACGTGTTTCTATACGCCCCGCCGACCGGCAGCGTGTGGGAAGCCAAGGCCATGGGTGTTCCGGTCCTCAAGTACCGCGGAGAGCTGTTCGATTTTGACGCCAGGGACACGTTGGATCGTGACCCGTTGGCTGAGTGCTCGAGGGAAACGCTGCGACAGCGCGTGGAATGGCTCCTCGCCGGTCCCGCCCGGATCGCTTCGGCGTCCGATGGTCAAGGATCGCTCCAGGACGTGTTCTCGCCGGTGGACGACCGTGTCTGGCTCGCGCTGGCGACTGGGATGGAGGCGGCCTGCGCATGAAGACGCCTCGGGTCCTCATTGTCGGTGGCACTGGCCTGCTGGGCAAAGCCCTCCTTGAAGCCACCCCAGAGGGCTGGGAGGTGTCGGCGACGTACCACCGAAACGCTCCGCCTGCGGACTGGCGCCATCAATGCTACGCGATGGATGTTCGTGATCAGGCCGCGGTCGATGCGTTGGTGGTCCGCGTGCGTCCGAGCGTCATCGTTCATGCAGCGGCCGTGGGGAGTGTCGATGAGGCTGAGCGCGATCCTGCGCGGGTGGGCGAGGTCAATGTCTACGGCACGCAGGCGGTAGGGCGCGCCTGCGCACGCTGGAACGCCCGGTTCGTCTTCATCTCTTCCAACGCGGTGTTCGATGGCCGCTGCCCGCCGTACGATGAGGAAGCGCCGCTTCACGCGGTCAACCGATACGGCGCATTGAAAATCGAGGCCGAACGGTGGATTCAGCAGCATGGGCCGTCGGACGCGCTGATCATTCGCCCGATCCTCATGTACGGCTGGCCACCCGCTGGAGGACGCGACAATGCGGTGACGCGCTGGCTTCGGCAGCTCGAGGCTGGGCAGACCGTGGAAGCAGCCGAGGACATCTACAGCATGCCGCTGTATGCGGGCAACTGCGCACAAACGGTCTGGGCAGCAATCCAAAGAGGGCGCAGCGGGACGTATCACATTGCCGGGGCTGACCGTGTGAGCCTCGTTGATTTCGCCCGTGCGACCGCACGGACTTTTGGCCTGGAAGAGCGGCTGGTGGTGCCGGTGCCAAGCCACCGGTTCGCCGGGCTGGCACCCCGCCCGGCGGATACCTCTTTTGTGACCGCCAAGATGGAGCGAGAACTGGGGGTCCGGCCCCTGGGCATTGCGGAAGGCCTGGCGATCATGCAGCGGCTCCGGGCTGCGGTCTTGTAACGAGGAAGCCCTATGCGAGTACTCTTGGTGGGATCCATGCCGCGGCGGTTGAGCGCGCAGAATTTCAGGTGGCTGGCCTACACCGCCCGCGCGCTCAGACGGCTCGGGCATACGGTGATCCCAGTGACCTATCGGGAAAGTTGGGCCAGTTCGCAGGCCGTCACGCAGCAGCTGGAGCGGATTCCGGGAGCCTCCCGCACGGTCGCCAGATATGAACAGGCGCGTCAAAGTTGGTGGAACCGCCAGCTCGTGACGGCCACGCGGCGTGCGCGGCCCGATCTCGTGCTCGTCTTGAAAGGGGACGCGCTCCCAGCCGACCTGTTGGTACAGGTCAAGCGTTTGGCTCGCGGTCCGCTCGTGACATGGTGGGTGGATGATCCCTGGAGATGTCCCGCGTTCCTCCCATCGCTGGCGCTCTTCGACCACGTGTTTATCTTCGACCGCTCATATATGCCGAGGCTCGCCTCGCTGGGCGCTGCACGGGTGCACTTCTTGCCGTGCGCGTGCGATGAAACAGTCTATCGGCCGTACCAGTTGGGAGCGTGGCAGCACCGGCGGTTCGGTTGCGACATCTCCTTTGTTGCGTGGTATTTTCCCGAGCGCGGTCCTGTAGTCCGAGCGCTCATCGACGGAGGCCTGAACGTGGGCATCTGGGGCGGGCAGTGGGAAAGTTCGGAGGCCCGTCGCGCCTTGAACGGCGTTCAGGCGCTGCGGGGATCGGCGATCAACGATCAGATTGCGGTTCAAATCTACAATGCCTGCAAAATCGGATTGAATGTGCATCAGGAACAGAGCCGGTTGGGAGGGTTAAACACTCGGACATTCGAACTCTTGGCGAGCGGCCTATTCCCACTGATCGATCGGGTGAACGGCCTGGAGGAATTACTGACGCCTGACGCTGAAGTGGTGTGCTACACGTCTCCCGAAGAGGCGCGAACACTGGCGGCACACTACCTGGCCGATCCCACGGCGCGGACACGAGTCGCGTCGCGGGGCCGTGAGCGCGTGCTGGCGGAGCACACGTATGTCCGGCGCATGCAGACGCTCTGCGAGCTCTCTCGGACGACGTAAGATGACGCCGAGACGCTCAACCGTTGGGCGCACCACAATTCTCATGGTGACCGGCGCCTACTACCCGGAAGTGAGCGGAGCGAGTCTCCAGTGCCGCCAACTCATTCGCGCGCTGCGCGACCGTGTCTCCTGTGCCGTGCTGACGACATCGTCCGACGCCTCGCTGCGTTCCGAAGACGAGGTCGATGGGGTGCCGGTCTATCGGGTGAGGGTGGATGTGACCCGGCCGTGGTCCAAGGTCAAGGCGACCGTCCGCATGGCATGGATTCTGATGCGGCTGCGCGGGCAGGTCGACGTGGTGCATCTTCACGGATTCTCTCAGAAGTCCCTGCTCGTGGTCGCATTTGCTCGGATCTTCCACAAGAAGGTGGTGCTGAAGCTCACGTCGGCGGGGGATGACGATCCGCTCGCTATTCGCAAGCGGGGACGCATGGCGTTTCGGCAGTATGCGAAGGCCGACCTCTTTATCGGTGTCAGTCAGGGTCTTGAAATGCTCTATCAAGCGGCCGGGTTTCCCGCGGACAAATTTCTGCTGATCCCCAACGGTGTGGATGTGACGCGGTTTCGACCGCGGAGTCGAGAGGAACAGCGGGCTCTACGCGCTGAACTTGGGCTTCCAAACAGCCTGTTCCTCATCCTCTTCGTGGGGTTCTTTTCTCGCGAAAAGTGTCCGGATGTCCTTGTTGACGCCTGGGTGCGTTTGCAGGAAACCGGCGTACCCGCGACTGGGCTGCTCTTGGTCGGCGCGACCCGCGGTCCGTACCATGAGATCGATCCCGCGCTCGCCGGGAGCATTCGAGAACAGGCCAGTCGACGCGGTTTCGAATCCCGCCTCATATTTGTGGAACACACCCAGGAGATCGAAAAGTTCTACGGGGCTGCGGATCTGTTCGCGCTCCCCTCGCTTCGCGAGGGACTGCCGAACGCGCTGCTTGAAGCGATGGCTTCCGGGCTGCCCTGCATCGCCTCCAGGCTGTCAGGCATCACGGACACGATTATCGAAGATGGGATCAACGGGTGGCTGATTCCACCCGGCGATCGCTTTGCGTTGGAGCGCGGTTTGCGCGCGATCATTGAGGCGCCGGACCGGGCGCGCGACATCGGCCGGCGCGCTCGGACCACGATTGAAGAGCGCTATGCGATTGCTCATGTCGCGACCCGCTACGCGCAGGCCTATCGCCGGCTCCGGGAGACCGGTGCGCGTGACCACAGCCTCTCCTCCATGCCAGGATACCCATGTGCGGAATCGTAGGGATCGCGGACTTTGCGGCTCGGCCGATTGATGAGGCCGTCGTGTCCCGGATGTGCGGGCGCCTCTCCCATCGAGGGCCTGACGCACAGGGGATTCGCTGCTTTCCTAGGGACAACGCCGGGTCGTCTCCTCCTGCGACCGCGGCGCTGGGCCACCGTCGGCTCAGCATCATCGATGTCGCTGGCGGGCACCAGCCGATCGCCAATGAAGATGGCACGATCTGGACCGTCCTCAACGGAGAGATCTACAACTTTCAGGTGTTGCGCGGGGAGTTGGAGCGGCAGGGGCACCGTTTTGCCACGCGGTCTGATACCGAGGTCATCGTCCACCTCTACGAGGAGTATGGAGAGGAGTTCGTCACCCGATTGGAGGGGATGTTTGCGTTGGCGCTGTGGGACGAACGGGCCCATCGCCTGATCCTCGCGCGGGATCGCGTGGGAAAGAAACCGCTCCTGTACGCTGAAGTCGGCCCGCGCGTGCTGTTCGCGTCGGAATTTCAGGCGCTGTTGGTGGACCCGGCCATCCCTCGAGACATCGATCCAGAGGCCTTGGACTACTATCTCGACTATCTGGCAATCCCCGCGCCCTTTTCCATCTATCGCGGCATCCGAAAACTCCCGCCGGCCCATCTGCTGATTCGCGATCCAAGCGGCATGCGCCTCCAGCGGTACTGGTCGTTGCCCTATGAGCCGAAATGGGACATGGACCAAGCCGAAGCGATGGAGCGGGTTCGCGAGCTCTTAGAGGCCGCGGTGAGGAAGCGGCTGGTCAGCGAAGTTCCTTTGGGTGCGTTCCTGAGCGGTGGCGTGGATTCCAGCGTGGTCGTGGCGCTGATGTCCCAGATGCTGGGGGAGCGGGTCAAGACCTTCTCCATCGGGTTTGATGACGAACGCTATAACGAGCTGCCGTACGCCCAGCGCATCGCCGAACAGTTCGGATGCGACCATCATGCGTTTGTGGTTCAGCCAAGCGCTATCAGCATCCTGCCGACGTTGATCGAGCACTTCGGCGAGCCCTTCGCAGACTCCTCCGCGATCCCGACGTATTATTTGGCGCAGCTGACGCGCCAGCATGTGACCGTCGCACTCAACGGGGATGGCGGGGACGAGGCGTTTGCAGGATACGGGAGGCATCTGGCCAACCGGCTCGCTGAATCGTGGCAGCGCAGTCCACGGCTCGTGCGGGAACCCGCCAACTGGATGAGTCGGCAGCTCTTGCCCGATCTGGGAGATTCGCGGGCCTGGCCGAGCCGCCTGCGGCGGTTTGTGGACGCGTCGGCTTTGTCCCGGCCGGACCGCTACCGGCGATGGTCAGGGCTCTTCAGCGGAGAATTGAAGGCCGCGCTCGTCGGGAGGGCTGATGGGCTCTCGACCGACCACGGTCTTGTCGAGCAGCTTTTCGGCGAGGTCGGATCGCTCAATGCCGTGGATGCGGCGCTGGCGGTCGACACCGCTTTTTATCTTCCCAGCGACCTCCTGGTCAAGATGGATATCATGACCATGGCCAACTCGCTCGAGGCGCGATCCCCCTTTCTCGATCACCATCTGATGGAGTTCGTGGCGCGACTCCCGAATCACTGGAAGCTGCGGCATCTGACGGCAAAATATCTGTTAAAACGGGCGTTTGCCGGACAGATTCCCCGGGCGATTCTCCATCGGCGGAAGAGCGGTTTTGCGGTTCCCTTGGGCCGGTGGCTTCGGACCGAGCTGCGGGGATTCTTGTGCGATCATCTGCTCTCGTCCCGGATCGCTCATCGGGGGCTCCTCCGACAGACCGCGGTGACCGAGCTGGTGAATCGCCATCTGCACGGCCGGTCGGATTACACTCACCACCTGTGGTCACTCCTCATGCTTGAGCTCTGGTATCGGCGGTTTATCGAATCCTCGTGAGATCAGGCATGGACGCGCGCGACACGATCATCAACCACACGGCATCGGCCGATCCGTCGGCGCACGGCTCCACGGAGCGCGCGCATCCCAAGGCCCTCCTGTTGCTCAGAGCGTCGCCGGCCCAGTTCTTCTGCGCGAACACCCTGTTTCGCCACGGGGTGATCGACACCGTGTATCTCGAGCAGGGTGTGACCGGGGAGCCGGACAAATGGGAGTTTGTGCGGCGACTCTGGAAGTACGGGATTGCCGGCATTTGGCAACGCCTGCTCCGGGATGCCCGTCATTTTCAGCATGACTACCGCACGCTCTTGCACTATTACGTTGTGCGGTTCCAGACCGCAAGCTTAATGAATCGGCAGGCGGCCCACAATGCCCGCCTCCTGGGGGACGCGCATGCCCGTCTTGATGCGGGACTCCGCGTGGTCTGCGGGCCGTCCATTAACGACCGCGCTTGCCAGCAATTGGTTCGCGAGGGAGGGCATCGCGTGGTGTTTGTCTTTGGGACCGGGTTGCTGCGCGACGAGCTCTTGAGCAGTCCCGGCGTGGTATTCGTCAACATGCACCATGGGTGGTTGCCGCGCTTCCGCGGTGAGGGGATTCTCTCGGCCTTGGCCGAGGAGGGCATTGGAAGCTTGGGGGTCAGCGTCCATCTCATTGATCGCGGCATCGATACCGGCCCGATCATTTACCGCGAGCGCCCCCTCGTCGAACCCGGCGACAACGTCTACGCCATCAGCCTCAAGTCCACCATCCTGGGCACCCAGCTCTTTCTGAAGATCTATGACGACCTGCGCCAGGGTGAGTTGCGGACGATGCCACAGCGTCAGGAGGACGGCACGTTGTACCGCTCACGCGACCTCAAGACGCGCTATGGAATGCGCAAGACGGTCCAGCGGGTGCTTGCAAAGGCAGGCCGCAGCGTCAGAGGGGCAGAGACCCGTCACACCAGGATTGCGCGACACTTGAAAACCTCCCTCGCCGTGGGCGGGGTGATCATCGGGGCGACCGCCATGGCGCGCAAGCGACACGGCGCCCAAGTGCGCATCCTCATGTATCATGGCGTCGTGCCTCGACTCGAGGGTCCGGCGGCCTTCGGGGACCTCTTTCTCAGTGCTGGGGCGTTTGCCCGGCAGATGCGCCATCTCCGGCGGGCGTTTGCGGTGCTGTCGCTGGATGAGGCGATCGACAGGCTCGAGCGCCGCGCTCCGATCCCGGAGCGCGCGGTGGTCGTCACCTTCGATGACGGCTATCGCAATACGCTCACCACGGCGCTGCCCATCGCTCAAGCCGCTGGGGTTCCTGTGATGGTGTTCGTCCCATCGGAGCAGGTGAACCAAGAACGAGGCTTATGGTTTGACATCTTGCGAGTGCTGGTCAATGAGTGCGCGCGTCAGCAGCAGCGCGTGCAGCTCGTCAACAGTCTGTCCATCGACGGACGCCTCATCAAACGGCCTGAAGACACGTTTCTCAACTTGAGCCAACGGATCGCCGATCTCCCCCACGATCAGGTGGAGCCCATCGTGGCGCAGCTCGAAGCCATGGAGCGTGATACTCACCTGCTTGAGCGATATCCGGAATTTGCGATCGCCGGCTGGGAGGAATGGCACGCTGCCGTGCGCGGCGGCCACCTGACGGTAGGATCTCATGGGCTGACCCATCGAAATTTCTCCCAGATGTCGCCCGAGGAACGGGACGCAGCCCTCCGGCGGTCGAAGCAACAGATCGAGCAAGCGCTCTCGCGGCCGTGCCAAGCGGTTGCCTATCCCTGTGGGGCCTGGAATGAAGAGGTCGCCCAGGCGGCTGCCCGGGCAGGATATCGTTGCGCGCTTACAACCGATGACGGCCTGAACGGCCCGCAGAGGAATCTGTTCAAGCTGCACCGTACGATGATCGGAGATAAAGGGAACTTCGCGATGTTTTGCGCTCGCGTGTCAGGCTTGCGGAATTGGGTTCGCTCACACGGCCCATGACCCCTCAGGACCTCACGACCCGTCCCATTGCGTTTCATCGACCGTGGCTCGGCCCGGAAGAGGCTGAAGCGGTCCTGCAGGCTGTCCGTGACGGGCATCTGACCGGCAACGGCCCCATCTGTCGGATGGTAGAGACGGAGTTGCGCAAGCGGCTCGATGCGGCGCATGTCCTGCTCACTTCTTCCTGCACGAGCGCGATGGAGCTGGCTTACCTGGCGCTGGGGATCGGTCCCAGCGCAGAGGTCATCTTGCCCAGCTTCACGTTTGTGTCATGTGCGACCGCGGTGGTGCGCAGCGGAGCCACGCCGGTGTTCGTCGATATCGACCCCGCGACCCTGACGCTGGACCTGAACAAGCTTCAGGACGCCCTGACGCTAAAGTCGCGCGCCATTCTCGGCGTGCACTACG
>PCVX01000057.1:0-2061 GCA_002796105.1 Candidatus Omnitrophica bacterium CG11_big_fil_rev_8_21_14_0_20_63_9
CACCCAAGTCGGCTTTTGCGCGTGGGGATTGGGCCATCACGACCCAGACCTACTCGGCAGAGGAGTACGGCTGGGAGGAGTTGATCGACGACCGTGAGCGTGAGAACGCTGACGACCCGATTGCACCCGACCGAGATTCGACCGAGGTGGCAACCGACATCGTGCTCATCGCATATGAGCAGCGAGTGGTGGACCTGGTGACGTCTACGGCCAACATCACGCAGAACACCACGCTGTCGGGAACCAGCCAGTGGAGCGACTTCGCAAACAGCGACCCGTTCACCGATGTGCGGACAGGCATTGACACCATCCAGAAGGCAACTGGTGTCAGGCCGAACGCCTTGGCGATGGGCTACGAGGTTTGGAACAAGCTCCAGGATCACCCCGATCTCCTGGAAAGGGTCAAGTACACCCAGCGTGGCTTGATCACCCGTGAGATCGTGGCAGCGGCGTTCGATCTGGAGGAGATTCATGTCTCCAGGGCTTTGAAGAACACCGCCAAGGAAGGGCAGACTGTATCCCTCGGCTATATGTGGGGGAAGGACGCTCTGTTGTACTTCAAGCAGCGCACGCCTGGTATCAAGCGTGTGTCGCTGGGGTATACCTTCCAGGTGCGTGATCTGAAGGTCGAGCGGTATCGGGAGGAACCCCGAAAGTCGGATGTGGTGCGAGTGACGCACCTGGTCGATGAGAAGCTGGTGGCTGCAGCTTGTGGCTACCTGATCAAAGCGGCAGTTGCCTGATAAGGGCTACTGAAGCGAGCACAGAGAATGGGGCTGGTGACGGCGGGCGATCCTCGCTTCGCCAGCCCCTTCTTGCATAAGGAGGGCACGAAATGGCTGTCCGAGTGACGAGGGGCAAGGCACTGATCGGTCGCATCGAGGACTTGGATCAGATCAGGCCGAAAGCCGACAAACCGCTGAAGATTTCCAGTGTGGATTACACGGGAACCAGCGGCGACAAGATCGGTATTCAGAGCAGGCCGAACGCGACTGGTGATGGCACAGTCACGCTCTACGGGGCGCAGATTCAGCCGAGGTTCAAGGATGCCATCGGAGGGGCCTCGCTGATTGGTCTGGATGTCGGGCCGATCCTGAAGGGAACCAGCGGCAACATGACCGGCGACTGGCGTGGGATCGAAGTCAACCTGACTGATGACAACCAGGCAGGCCGGACTGTGGACGGGATCGGTGCGTTCCTTCGATTGAGGCCACAGATTCACCATGCGATCACCGGCGGGCTGTTCGGGATCGAGGTGTTGAAGGATGGTGGCACTAAGGGCTGGGATGCCTTCCTCAAGTTCGAGGACGAGGCCACTGGCCTGGTGAACAAGCCGTCTGGAGCGGTGTCACTTCCGGCAACCACCGGCTGGATCAGGGTCAAGATCGACAGCACGTTCTACAAAATCGCTCTGTACGACGATTGATGACGCTTGAGCGGCTTGGTGAGCGGCTGAAGCAGCTACAGCTTCAGAGGATTCAGGCGGTCGCTACCGTCCACGCTGTTGACGGAGCGATCCAGGAGATCGAGCGTTGGATCGAGGAGATGGAGAAGGAGCAAGGCCCGAAGGAGGTGGATGATGGCGAAGCAGGTCCTGTTCAAGTCTAACGTAAAGCATGACGGGGAGGACTACTCGGCTGGTCGGGTGACCGTGCTCGACGACGGAGTGGCGGATTCCTTGTGCGAGTTGGGCTGTGCGGAGCTTATCGCTGCTCCTGTGAAGGAGCCGCCTGCACAGCCGGAAGCAGAGGCACCGCCTGAACCGGCCCCTGATCCGGAGCCGAAGGAGCCGCCGAAGAAGGGCAAGAAGTCGAAGTAGGTGAGATGTGGCCTACACGACCCAGGCCAAAGTAGCCAAGCTCCTTCCGTGGATGACATTCTCGGCCAGCACGGCGGTCACGGCCACGGATGTGACGGACCTGATTACCCTGGCGGACGCTTGGATCGACTCCAAGCGGGCGAGCCGGTACACGGTGCCGATCACGGGAACGGAGGCGCTCAAGGTTGTGGAGCTGATCTCAAGCCACAAGGTGGCCTCCATGATCCTGGACAGGGTGGAAA
>PCVX01000057.1:2096-4446 GCA_002796105.1 Candidatus Omnitrophica bacterium CG11_big_fil_rev_8_21_14_0_20_63_9
GAGGAGTGGGCGCACGACATGATCGATAAGCTGGAGAGCCAGGAGATGGTACTGACCGATGCGACATTCGACAACCGGCGGGAGAAGGCGGTCATCCAAACCGGAAAGAACGACAGCGGGGGGGATGCCCGTGATCCGCTGTTTAAGCTGGATCAGGACTTCTGATGGCCTATGCGCTTCGATTTGAGGTGGATGGGGATGTCCAGCTCGCCAGGGAGTTCAGGCACATCGCCGATTCCGTCCAGGACTTCAGCTTGCCGCTCAACCGGATCAGCAAGGACTTTTACGATGGGCAGAAGGCGACGTTCGACGCAGAGGGCGGCAGTGAGGGGAAACAGCAGTGGGCGTCACTGAGTCCAGTCTATGCGGACTGGAAGCGGCAGTTCTTCCCAGGCAGGCCGATTCTGGTGTTGAAGGGGAACCTGCGGTCGGCTGCTACGGATCCGCAGGCAGCGGGGGCCGTGCATCAGGTGACACCTACGGAGTTCCGGGCTGGGGTGAACATTCCAGTCAACGGGTGGAACCTGGCAACATTGCACCAGTTCGGGACCCGGAAGATGCCGCAGCGAAAGGTGATCCATCTCAGTGAGCCGCAGAAGCTGCGATGGGTTCAGATTGTGAGGAAGTGGTACCACGAGTTGACGGGGGCGGGATGACGTGGCGGAGAACACGCTTGAGGAGATCGTTTTCGGGGTCGTCAACATCTTCGAGAGCAAGATGCCAGCAAAGCTCGATGCGCTCGACACCGAGTACAACGACACGCTTGGACCGCTGGAGGACATTGCCCGTTATTTCGTTGGTGATCTGGACGAGTCTCTCAATGTGCAGGAAGCACCCTTTGTCGTTGTTATGGGCAGGGGATACAGCGTTGATAGCAGTTCCCTTGCGACTGGAAGGGACATGCTTCGGGTTGAGCTTGAGTGTTATGCCCGTAGCGATCCAAACATTAAGCTGACGAAGGAGAGCAAGACCTTCACGTTCGAGGAGGTTCTGGAGGTGAAGATCATGCGATACGCCAGGGCGATGCGCGAGGTGCTGTATGAAAATCGAACATTGGGGGCCAGGTGTGAGTTCATCAATGTGGAGGATGCTCTGATCAGCAATGTCATGCGGGTCGAGCATGCTTTCCTTCGGGCCTGTCGGCTGAATTGTCTGGTGAGTACATTCAAGAGGTAGGAGGGGAAGATGGCGAAACTGAAGTACATCGGGACGATCTCGGAAGTGAGCTTGGATTGGGAGTGTGTCCAGGCCCCTCCGCCTGGCTCGACTGGAATCCGTTGCAAGATCAAGCGGGGGGATACGCTCGATGTGAGGGACGATCTGGCAGATGGTCTTGTGGAGTCCGGCAACTTCGAGCGTGTGCCTGGCGCAAGCTCAGTGAAGAAGAAAAAGGAGAAGGAGGACTGATAGATGGCGACACCTGCGCTTGGGCACAAGTCGTTCATTGGGATTGGGAAGGAAGTCGCCTGGGGCACGACGGTTGCAAGGACGAAGTTCCTGGAGTTAGTGAAGGGCGGGGACGGGATCGACCTCGAAGAAGCCGTGATGCTGTCCAATTCGATGAACAGCATAGGGTATGACGAGGCGAAGCACTACGCTCAGGGCGCGATCACAGTGGGCGGGCCGATGATCTTCGAGATGCCCGAAGAAGGTGCCGAGTTGATACTGCTGAACGCATTTGGGGCTGTGGCGACTGACCAACCGGATGCCTCTGGCGACCCGAACACCTATCGGCACATCTTCACGATTGCGGATGCTTTGACACCTGGCTTGAGTATTGAAATCCACAAGGATGCGCCTGGGGCAAGCCCGTCATTCTTGTTCGCCGGATGCAAGGTGAACCAGCTGCAATTCCAGATCGGGCTGGACGACCGTCTGCGATGTACGGCGACCCTCGTGGCCAAGGATGTGACCAAGGTGTCGAAAACATCGGAGACGCTGCCAACCCTGCGACCGTTCCACTTCGTGGACGGGGCGCTGAAGTGGAACGCCGCCACTGTAGAGGTGAGTGAGGCGCAGATCACTCTGAACAACAACCTGGATGTGGAGCGGAGGTTCATTGGATCGAGGAACATCAGTGAGCCGATCCGATCCGGCAGCAAGCTGATGGCGACGGCCACATTCACAGCGGAGTTTGAGAGCATCACCCACTTCGACGACTGGCGCGCAGGCACGAAGCGTGTCCTGTCGCTCCAGTTTACTGGCGATACGATTGAAAATACTCGGAAATGGGATTTGCTGCTGGAGATGAACCTGGGCCGGATCACCAAGGCCATGCCGCTTATCTCGGATGAGGGGCGTGTGACTTACGAGATCACGGCGCAGGGCTTCAGAGATGCGACCGACAAGG
>PCVX01000067.1 GCA_002796105.1 Candidatus Omnitrophica bacterium CG11_big_fil_rev_8_21_14_0_20_63_9
CACGATGCGCATGATCACCCATTGGCCGCTGACGGAGAGGTTGATGCTCTTGGTGGGAAGTTGAAGCGTTTTGATGGCCGCTTTGATGGCCTCTGAAGCGTCGGCATCCTGGCCGCCTTCAAGCGGCACGAGATTTTGGGCAATGACGGGGCGGGACGATCCGCCGCGCCGTGAGCCCAAGACAAGCACTTTGATGGCGCTGGAGCCGATATCGAGGCCGACCGTGGCTCGGGCTTCCTTCGGCTTGATCGTGGCGAGCTGCTTGAAGACGGTGGTGAGCGAGGAGACGAGGTCCGGGCGAGATCGTCCAGGAGCGGTCGGTGTTGAGGGCATGCGCTGGCTAGGGATTACGGAGTCTCACACGGGTTGTCAACGGTGTCGGATTACCCATCTGCTGTGACCCTCCAGCGATCCGACCGCTGGCATAGCGCAATTGCAAGTTGATGGTGACCACGCGACTTGCCGCGTCCCACGCAAATGTCACACCGTTGACATAGTTTGCCAGCACCCTGGCCGTTCCTTGCACGGCTCCTCCCCCGTTGAGCGTTTCGCGGAGGAGCTGACCGGCCGCATTATCCAACCGGTAACGCACGCGCCACCCAGATTGGTTCGTTCCGTTTTGATCCTGGGCGCCCCAACACACCTGATTGGCCGGACACGGCGCAGCTAGATTATAGCCAAGCGCGATTTGAAAATCTAGCTGGCTTCCTCCGCCGCCTACTATGGGAAAACCTGCGCCTCCGGCCTCGCGCAGCTCGCGAACCATGTTATCGAACGCGCGGCGAGCTTCTTGTTGAACCTGGATGTAGGCCTCGGAGGTGACAAAGGAGGCCTGCCCGGTCAGGAACGTCGCGAGCAGGCCGCCCCCCAACACGACAAGCAGCGCGGTCACCACGATCAATTCGGTCAGAGTAAAACCATGAAGGTGGCGAACTGTCCTGACGCTCATCGGCAGGTCACCAAGGTCGTCAACATGGCCTGCGAATCGATGACGCCGTTGTTGTTCGTGTCTCCGGCGATCGAGAACGACTGGGTGCAGCCTTTTCCGGCACAGCTTGAGGCTGCCACGAACTCCGCCCCGCCGCTGCCAGACCCCATCACCCGCTGCTCTTGCAGCCAGCCGATCGAGACGGTCACTCGAATGGGATTAAAGGTGGTCACCGCGCTTCGTTGCCCGCGTCCGCCGAGCGACCATTCACCGGCGCCGATTTGCGCGTTTCCTCCGCTGCCGCAATAATCGCTCGCGACGGTGCCGCCGTCCTCATCCTGGCACGTCACCGTGACCAGCTCAAATTGGTTTGGAGTCGGCACCTGCACGCTCTTGGGCCCGCCACCGGCTGGCGCGGCGGCGTTAAGCCACGCGTTCCAGCTCGCGAAACCTGCCGGGGGGCGCGCGGAAGGAATCCCGCCGACACACGCGGCGGTCGTATTCTGCTGGCGGATCTGCTCCATGATTCGGGTCGCATCGGTCATCGCCGCGGTCAGGTTGCGGGCGTTTTGATTGAGGAAGGTTTGCCCGAAAAACGAGCCGAGCAGCGCGACGGCCACGATCGAAAGAATCGCCGCGCCCAGCATCATCTCAATCAACGTAAAACCACCAGCCTCTTTCATCGGCAGGTCACCAACGTCGTAATCATCGCCGGAGACTCGATCATGTTATTGGCGGCGAATGGCGCGGTGCCATCGGCGGCTGCCAGGGCGGCGTTGCACTCTCCGATCACCCGCCCCCGATGCCGCCAACACACCGCCACGGTGATCCGCATGGGATCCTGAGCCGCGCCGTTCGCCAGGAAACTGCCCGGTGCCTGAGCTGCGCTGCATTGCTGTCCGCCGTCCTGCCGCTGGCACGTCACGATGATGACTTCGCTTCCTGCCGGCTGGATGCTCTTGTTCCCGCCGATGTTGGTCAGCCAGGCGTCCCACGATGCCTGCCCACCGCCAGGGATGATGTTGGGGAGCGGCGGGTTTGCTGTCAAATCACTCCCGCAGCCGGAGGTCTGCAACCGGATCTGTTCTACCACGCGGTTCGCGTCTTGGATGGCGAGTGAGAGGTTGCGGGCGTGCTCGTTCAGCGTCACTTGGCCGACGTAGGCGCCCAGGATCGCCGCGATGGCGATGGCGATGACCATGCCCCCGAGCACGACTTCGATAAGGGTGAATGCGGAGGAGGAATGAAGCTGGAGGGAGGAGAGAAGAGGGGGGGAGGAACGTCGCGGAAAGATACCGGATCTGTGTCGCGACATTTTTCTCTTCCCTCTTACGGTGCTATGAAGTGAAGAACGGCCCAATGGTCCCGGCCATTGGGCCGCTCCAACACTAACACCAACTGCCACAACGCGTTCTTAGTCGCAGTTCGGAGCACCCTGGTCAATCGTATTGTCTTGACCAACTCCAGTGCGGTCTGCGGTCTGGCCTGCGGCTGTTCCTGTGCAATGCCGGATGACGCCGGTTTCATCAGTGACGAACGACCGCACGCCGGTGTTCCCCCAGTTCGCAGGAACCGTGCTCAGGGTGTAGAGCGCGCAGTCAAACGCGGCTGTCGTGCACGCACCACCGCCGGCTTGAGTCGAAGTGAAGGTATAGTTGTACCCTTGCACCCCGGCGAGGCTCGCCAAGAAGTTCGGCGGACCAAAGTCAGGCGTGGCATTCGTGTACATGGCCGCCGTAAATGCAGCGCTGTCCGGTCCGGGATACGCATTGTTCACGGATCGGAACATCTCTAACCCCGACAGCAACGCCCGGGTGTTTCCGATGGCTGCTGACTCATTGGCGCTGGTGCGGCCGCGCAGCACGTTCGGGATGGCGATAGCAGCCAGTAAGGCGATAATGGCCACCACGATCATGATTTCAACGAGCGTAAAACCTCGCTCTGATCGTCTCATTGTCCCTCTCCTGTTGTCATGCCTGAATAAATTTATTTACGTAAGCCTCTTCTTCCTTCCACCCTCTTCCCACTCCCCTCTAGTTTCCTCCCCCTCTCACCTCCTCCAGGTTTGCCACAAACGAAAAAGCCATCGCCGACTGGGCAATGGCTTTCATATGTCGTGTCCCAGCGGCAACCCAGCCACCCTGTGTGCGGTGATAGACAGTTCTCGGCAAGCTGTCGGTTCAGAGCATGCTCCGGGAGGCGCTGCTCCAAACCCGCTTACCTCGCTCTGCCCACCCGCGTGACTCCCACAGGGTCTGTGGCTTTCCGACCCCGCCTCACGGCGAGTGTGGCTTTATCGCTGCATTCAATTGTCGCTACAACTATGCCATACGCGCCCGGTGACGTCAAGCCGTTCCTCAGGCTACTGGGCCAACATGGCCGGCAGCGTGAGGATCGGCAGGAACAGGGCGATCACTAACCCTCCGATGATGATCCCCAGCACGGCGATGATCAGCGGCTCGACCAAGCTGGTGAGCGCGGAAACCGCCGCATCCACTTCATTCTCGTAGAAGTCCGAGATCTTGGCGAGCATCTTCTCCAGTTCCCCGGTCTTCTCCCCCACGGAGATCATCCGGGTCACCATGCCGGGGAAGACTTTGCTCTCCGCCAGCGGGTCAGCGATGTTTTCCCCTTCCTTGATGCTGGCGCGCGCCGCCATGACCGCCTTTTCCACCACTTTGTTCCCGGAGGTCTTCGCGACGATCTCCAGCGAACTCAGGATGGGCACGCCGGATTTCACCAGCGTGGCCAGCGTGCGCGAGAAGCGCGCGATCACGACTTTCTGCATCAGCTTGCCAATCACTGGCACTTTCAGCGTCAGCTGATCGAACCACATCCGGCCTCCCGGCGTATTGATGTAGAGCCGGAACCCGATGACCATCGCGATCAAGGCGACGATCTCGAGGGCGATGTACGCCCGCATGAATTCGCTGAGGTTCAACAGCATTTGCGTGGGCGCCGGCAGCGTGCGGTTGAGCGAGGTGAAGATGTCCTTGAACTTCGGGACGATGACGATGACGAGAAACGTCGTGATCCCGAACGCCAGCAGCGAGACGAACGCCGGATACATGAGGCTCGCTTTGACCTTTCGCTGCAAGGTGCTGACCTTCTCCAGATAGGTCGCCACGCGATCCAGGATTTCATCGAGGCGGCCGGAGGATTCGCCCGCGCGCAGCATGTTGACGAAGAATTCCGAGAACGCCCGGGGATGGTGGGCCGCCGCTTCCGAGAGGCTGGACCCCGCTTCGATTTCATCCCGGATTTTCTTGAGCGTCATCTGCAGCGCTCGGTCTTC
>PCVX01000094.1:0-18827 GCA_002796105.1 Candidatus Omnitrophica bacterium CG11_big_fil_rev_8_21_14_0_20_63_9
GGTCATGGCGGCCGAAGACAGCGCGCTCACGCCGTCGGTGGAGGTGTACTCGACGGTGCCGGTGCTGGACGTAAAGGTGCCGCTGCGCGTGAGCGGCGTGCCGCTGCCGGTCAGCGTCAGCGTATAGCTGCTGAGGTCCAGGGTATCCTCAGCGCTGGCTGTGCCATCAATCGTCACCGAGGTGGCTTTGACCGCGGAGCCCAACGTAATCTTGTTATTCGAGACGGTGGCATTGGTCTTGTTGATGACCACGACTCCAAAGTCTTGTTTGGTCGCGTTGTTGTCGGTCCACGTTTGGGCGGTCGTGCCGTTGAATGTAATCGTACTGGTGCTCACCTTGGTAACCGTCCCTGAGTTGACGATCGCGCCGGTCAGGTTGAGCGCCAGCGTGCCACTGCCGGTAAAGGTCAGATTGCCGGCGTTCGTGATACCGCCCCCGCTGGAGTGATCCAGCGTCACGGTGCCGTTGGTATTGCCGCTGGATTCGCCGATTTGCAGCGTGCCGTTTGACGTGATGTTAATGGCGGTATTACCGGAGTTCGTCACCGTCAGCGTCTGGCTGCTTTGGACGATCAGCTTTCCTGAATACGTTGAGCCAAGGGTCAGGCTCTGGATGGTAGGGCTGGAGCTGTCCAGTGTCACCGTGGCGCCACCGGCAATCGTCGCGGTGTCCGTGGACTGCGGGGTCGTGCTGTTGCAGTTCGTCCAGATGCCGGCGGTGCCCCAGTTGCCGGTCGTGGTCGCCGAACACGCGCTCGCCCAGGCAACCTGCGGCGAACTCAATGCCATACAGCTTATGGTTATGGCGAGCACCAGCCATGAAACGTTTTGCCGTGTCATGGCATCACCGTCTGCGCGGACATCGCGCCCATCTCGACTATCGACCGCGCATGCAGCCGCCGATCTCGCCGGGCAATCCACCACCGTGCCAACAGCGTTGGAATCGCACCGGCCCAGCTCACGTGCCACGCCACGACCCAATAGTCCCATCCGATGTGAAAGGTCCTGGACGCCACGCCGGCAATGATCTCCGGCAGCGGCTCGGCTCCCAAGCGCATCAGCGCAAGACCGGCGGCCGCAAGCAGGATCCCCAGCCGGAGCGAGCCGGTCAGTTCTCGCCAACACGCCGTCAATTGGATCAACAGCATCGGAAACAAGAAGAACCAGCCCGCGTGCATCACAAACTGCACATGCCCGCCCCACCAGACGCCCACGACCCGCATCGACACGCCCGGTAGCAGATGGAGGCAATCAACCAGCAGCGAGGCGCACCAGACCATCCACAAGCGGAAGGCCACCAGATCGCACCAGCCCAGGCTCATAGAGCGTCGAAACCACCGCGCGGCACAGTAGAGTCCGAGGCCGGTCGGCCCGCCCCAGACGATGGGCGCGAGGGCAAAACTAGACAAGGCATGCACCGCCCCGCGGAAGGGGATCTGGAACACCCATTGCTGACCGACCACGTAGTAATGGAAGATCGCCCCCAAGAGGCTGACCACAATGACGCCGGGCAGCAGGCGCGCATACGGCAGCGAGGCATCGCCCGGGATCTCCCGCAGCGACCGCCACGGAGACCGCAGGCCTCGCCATCCAAAGCGTAGGACCTCCCAAACCCTCAGGCGCGTCATGAGCTGGAACCTCCGCAACTGACCGCAATGCGCTCGATGAGCACCCGATCAGGGCTCGTATAATCCCCCCCGCCTCGGAAGCCCACCGTCAGCGTCGCTGTCATGCGCCGCGCTGTATCCTTCGTGCGCGAGCCATGGGATAGCGGCGCCCACAGCGCCGCATACGGCTCAGCGCCGGTCACATTGCGCTGCGTGGTGCCCTGCAGGCGCAGTGCGTCCCGGCCTTTTTGCTCGGCGAGGATGTCGCAGCGCATCCACGGAAAGCCGTCGTCAGGCCGCCCGTCTTCCACCGACCCGACGTCCACCAGGCACTGCAGCGATTGCGCGCACGAGGCCGGTGTTGCCGGGATGCGCACATGGATCGCCTGCTCGTGCGCCGAGCCGTCCAGAACCGGGCCGACCGCGATACGTCCGCCGGCATGCTCAATCGGCGCGAGCGCGTAGGGCAGCGGTTGCGCACCTGGAAGCCCGGCAGCCCACGAGGTCTGCCACGCTGCGGTGCTGACAACCAGCAGCGCCGCGCTCGCCTGGACCGCGGTCGTGAGCGCCCTGCGCCATGAGCCGGTGCTCCACCAACGCCACCAACACCCGAACGCCACCAACGTGATGACCATCGTCACATATTGACCCAGCCAGAAGTTCAACGCCACGCCAAGCCGCGAAGCGACAAAGAAAATCACGACTCCTGACGGCTCGATGATAAACCGGGCGCCGAAGCTCAGGACGAACGCCAGCACCCAAGCGCGAGGGCGCGTGAGGCGGCCGAGAGCCCGCAGAAGGAAATACACCTGGAGCATCCGCACCGGAGACGTCAGGAGCAGCGACGCGTGGCCGAGCAGAAAATGCTGCCACGGTAAGCGGTACGTCAGCGGAACCGTCGGAACACCAAAGAGGTGCACAATGTCAAAGAGCGGCATGAGGCACCAGCTCATCCACAGATACACGACGCCAATTTCCGCTTCAACGAGCGCCGGGCGGCGCCGTCCGAACCAGCGGCAGGTGATCAGGAGTACTAGCACGCCGATCAGCCAGCTCCACACACCGGCGAGCATGTAGTGCACCATGATCAGCGGCCAGTACGCCAGCTCCCACACCCAATGGCCGAGCACAAACCGCGAGTGCAAGAGGATGAAGACCAGTCCGCCGGCCATGAGCGTGAGGACCAGCCTGGGGTATGGCAGCCGGTCGTCGGACCGGATCAGCGCCACAGCGCGATGCGGCTGCACCAGCGCCCAGAGGCTGCGCGCCAGCAGCGTACGCAGGCTCAAGACGCGCGCCTTCATGTGGCCACCACCTCCCGGCCGGATCGAACCCGCCATGCTCCGGCTGCGGCTGCGGCAGTCCCTTGCCGGATCGCACCAACACGGACGAGCAGTTCCATCCCGAGCCGGCGGCGCACCAACCCGCGAAGCATCTTCGCCGCATACCGCTCCGCTCTCAACGCGCGCCACAGCAGCACGTCATACCCCGCCAGCGCAGCAGTAGGCGCCCCACACTCGAGCGCGCCGGCAATCACGCGGGCCGCCAGCCGACCGCTCAGCAGCGCCGTGTCCAGCGCATCCCCGAACAGCGGCGTCACCGCCCACGCGGCGTCTCCAACCGCCACGACGCCGCGGGTGGACACCGGGTGCGGAGTTCTGGCCATTGCGAGCGGCCAACCATGCCAGGGGCTCACGACGCGTCCCTCGCCGAAGCGCTCGCGCAAATGGGGATGCCGCTCGAGGATGCTGTCAAACACGGCTTGCGGATCGCTGATCTTGCGCTGGACTGGCGCGTCGATGGCCAACCCAAGAGCATCCGCACCATCTCTGGATGGCCACCGCCACAGGCACGCAACCACAGGCCGATGCACAACGTGATATTCGATGGCAGCGGTCGGCGCACCGTTCAACCATCGGCTTCTCCACGCCACATCGCCATAGGATGACCGCCAGGGCGTCAAACCGGCCCGGCTCGCAACCACGGACGAGCTGCCATCGGCGGCCACAACCACCCGGCCGGTGACGGCCAGGGATAATCCGCTCGACTCATCATACGCCACGACGCCGGCAATGCGGCCATCATCTGCACGCATCAGGTCCGTGACACGCCACGGCTCTTGGACCGCCGCTACACGTCGCGCGTGTCGCAGTAGCCACTGATCGAATTCCTGACGATCGCACAGCCGCCAGCCTGCGGCCCCCTGCAGCCGCATCGCCGCACCACTCCCTGCGCTGATCAAAAGCTCGCGGCAGCGGCGCAGGCTCGGGAGCTGATCCAGTTCCTGCGCCAGCCCCATCTCATGGAGCACACCAGAGCCTTTGGCTTGCCCAACCATGACGCTGCCGGACGCCCGCGGTGCGCCCCGGTTCAAGAGCAGGACCCGAAGGCCTGCGTGCCCGAGAAACCAGGCGCACGTGGCTCCGGCCGGCCCTCCACCAACGACGATCACGTCATAGTCGTATCGCATCATTCACCGATGGTTGCGTGCTGCGCGCGCTCAACGGGTTCATCGAGCTCGTAAAGCCTGGCATAGCGTCCCAGTGTCTGCAAGACCACACCGGTTGACATCGCGGGAGAGCCCACCCATGCTTTGCCCTCTTCCGCCCGCCAGACCGGTGCTGACGGCCAGCTGCCATCGGGACCTTGCTGCTTCAGCAGCCATGCCACCCGCCGGTCCACGGCCTCGCCGGCGTAGCCCAAGCCCATCAGTGCTCCAGCTACCCAGGCAGACTCAAGCACGCCTTCCGCATCCTGCTGATCCTGCGTGAGGCGCGCGAGCAGCGCGGTTCGGGCAGGCGCCAGGCAGGAAGCGGCCGCAGGGTATGTCCGGCCAACGACGTTGATGAACATGTAAGGGGAATCACCGAAGGAAGAGCCCCACGCCGCTTCTGAAGCTTGGGCGGCTTGCGCCACGCGGCCGCATAGCGGTCCGGCAGAAACACCATGATGGCTGAGCCAGAACAACACCGTCGCGTCTGTCAGCGGATCCGTTTCGGACAGGCGGCTCATCACCGGCTGACCGTGCCACAAGGCTGGCAGCAAATGCACGGATGCCGGAGAAGACCATCCGTCCGGAAATCGATAGATCGGAAAAGACCCATCGCTGCGCTGTTGCGCGAGGAGGCTGCGCTGCCAGGAGGATGCTCCATCCATCCCCACACGGTCCAGCACCCAGGCCGCATAGCTGCTATCGGCAACCACGGGCAATTCTCGAAGGGCTGTGGGATGCGCCCAGGCGTGGTAGCGAAGCCAGCCCCCCTCGGTCTGCTGCGCGCGCAGATACCGGGCCGCGCGCTGTGTGACCCGCCGTTCGATGCCCTGCGGCAGTTGGGCCAAGCCATCGAGGACAACGGCCGAGGCCATGGGCAGCTCTTTGCGCACGCAGCGGCTCATCGCTGCATCCTCGCATTGGTCGGCGAGAAACGCGCCATGCGGCTGCTGGACTCGCGCCAAATACTCGGCCCCGGCATCGAAGGCCGCGCGCGCCTGCTGGGCAAGCGTCGTGGGCTGCGGGGCGGCCACGACCGGCGGCATGAGCCAGCCGGCAGCAGCCCCCCAGATACCGAGAAGGCCGTACACGGCGAATTCCTGCAGCGACCACACCGGGTGCCAGAGTTTGCGCCGGATCATGGTGAGCCGCTCCACGGAAGCTCGGCGCAGGCTCCACAATCGCCACAGCGACCAACACGCGGTATTGAGAAACCACGGCGAGATCCACAGGGCCGCCACTGAAACCCAAAACGCGATGGCGGGAAGGCGGCGCAGCCAGCGTGTCAACTGCGGCATGGACAACCGGTGCGGTTCGCGCGGATCGTGCAGCCGGTCGTCGAGCAGATGCAAGAGCTCCGCTTGGAACTGAAAGAGCCATAACAGCGCGCACAACACCAACACCCACGGCACCATCAAGGGCTTGCCCTGCACGCCGTACGCCTGGAGAAACAGCAAACAGGCAACCCAGGGCGTCCACAGGAACCCGCCGCGACGCACCTTCAAGCGAAGGCCCGGGGTAATATAGGCGATCCCGATGGCTGCGATGACCGCCAGCAGCAGCACGGCCTGCGAGGACAGCCCCGCGCGAACGACCGGGATGCCCACAGCGAAGATAAGCAGCCAGGGTGTGCAGCTGAGCGCGAGCGCATGCTCCGCCGAGAAGCGGCAGCGGCGGATGACGAGCGCGGTGGCGTTGCGCTCTCCCTGCAGCCGCCAGTCCCAGAAATTGCCGTACGCGCCGAAAAACAACAGCACCGCGGTGATCAGCAGCGTGTTGGTGAGCGCGATCGACGCAGACATCGGCGCAGCAAAAGCGTAGCCGAGGAGGGTGTAGCCGAGCGGCCGAAGTCCGGACACCTTGCCGCCACTGTCAATCGCGCGGAAGAAGCAGAGGATGCTGAAGAAAAGCGAAGAAAACGATGCGGAGAGGCTCGTCAAGTGAGGGCGTGACCTGTTCAACGGGATCCCGTGATTCGTATGCTTGTGCTCAGCCTCATTGTAACAAAGCGAGTCCGCGTTGGCCATGAAGACGCCCTCATGCTCATTGTGACCCATGCGCTCAGTTCGCAGCGGCAAAGCTCGGCTGAGGGCGTCGCGCCGCCGCGGACCATCTCGTTAGTCTGTCTCAGCGCTGGCGGTCCACTCGAGTTTCACTTGCAGGACCTTGGCATCCGCCGCCAGCGTATCGTTGGTGGCATCATCCGCATCGCGATTCAACTTGAAGACGACAAATTCGCCGGCCGCCCATCCATTGTTGGCTGACGTAATCGAGCCGGCTGATGTGACATGCACATCCCCTGTAGCGATCAACGCATCGTTGATGGTTGTCGCCGTGCCGAGCGAGGCATCCAGCACCCCATCATCCGCAGTCCCGCTAGTGCTGACTTCCCAGTCCACCAGATGCGTGGCGGTCCCTGAGGCTGCGGTCCAGAATACGGTTACCGTGATGGTGGAGGCGGTAAAAGAGTCCGGCACCATGAACGTCCAGTAGGCTTTCTCATCGGTAGATTGATCGAAGTCCAGCGTGTAGTAGCTCAAGTTCGTGCCATCCGAGCGCCGCTGATCCGCAAACCCAGAGCTGGGGGCGACGATGGCCCCGGCCGCCGTCAGCACGATCGTTCGCTTCGGCTGGGCGGTGCCTGCATAGGTGACAGCGCCATCAGTGCCGAACTGCGCGTAGTTGGAGCCGCCGTCGCCGACGCGGAACTCGGTGCCATCGACCGTCAAGTGATCGGCGACATCATCGCCGGTAATGGTGTCCGCGGCAATCTCGGCGGTTTCCACCGCGCCGGTGGCGATATCCCCGCTGGTGATCGTGTCGGCGGCGATTTCCGCGGTCCCGACCGCGCCGGTGGCGATATCGTCCGAGGTGATCGTGTCCGCCGCGATTTCAGTTGTGGAAATGGCGCCGGAATCCACGGTACAGCCGTCCTCGTTGCCGGTGCACGTGAAGGAGCCGAAGTCCTCCGCGGTCATCTCGGTGTCGTCAACCGTTGAACCTAAGGAGCCACCCACAATGGCGGTACTTCCATTCTTGCCGATATAGAGCGCGTCGTCATCGGTGTCCCAACATAGCTGGCCTTCGGCGGTGCCGGACGCACAGGAGGTGGCTTGGGGGAGCGTGAGTCCTTCGGCCGTGCCGGAAACGTTGATCGAAGAGAGGTCGAGCAAATCGCCATCCGCGAAAGTGAGCGTGGCGTTCAGGTCTCCCGCGGTGATGGTGTCGGTGGCGATCTCGGTCGTTTCCACCGCGCCGGTGGCGATATCACCGGAGGTGATCGTATCCGCGCTGATCTCCGCGGTGGCCACGCTGCTGGCATCCAGGGTGCAGCCATCCTCCAAGCCGGAGCACGTGAAGGAGCCGAAGTCCTCCGCGGTCATCTCGGTGTCGTCAACCGTGGCGCCAAAGCTTCCACCGCTGCTGATCGCGGTCGCCGCCGAGCCGCTCCCGACGTAGAGCGTATCGTTGTCGGTGTCCCAACACAGCTGGCCTTCGGCGGTGCCCGAGGCACAAGACGTCGTCTGGGGCAGCAGAAGCCCCTCGCTCGTGCCCGAGACGTTGATGGCATCGAGGTCAAGCAGAGTGCCGTCGGCCAGCGTCACGTTGCCTGACGAGTCGACTTGGAATTTTTCACCATCGCCGACGGTGAGTGCTGATGCCGGGCTCAGATCTCCGATGCCGACCGTGCCGTCGAACACCGCGGCATAGTTGTTGGTGGAACCGCTTTGGGCCAAGACAGCTAAACCGAATGCGCTCTCCGTGCTCGCCGCGCCTTGATTCGCGATATAGACCCCGTATTGTGACTGTGTGCCATCCAGCGCACCAGTGGTCGTTGCCGCATCGATCACGAGCCCAATGACATTGTGCGTGCCTCCAACACCCGATCCCGACTGGACCGGCTGAACACCCACGCCGAAGACCGTCGTGGTGCCTGATGTGGCTGTCGATACGTTTTCCACGTTGACCGCAAGGCCCATACCCGTATGCGTCGCGCTGTCGATATCGATATCGAGCGCCCCAGAGGTGCCGGTCATGTCTGTGGTTGCCGCATCGATGACGACCTGCTCGGCAGCCCCCAGCGTGAAGACGCTCGAGTCAGCCACGTTGAGCGCCCGGTCGAAGCCATCCCCAATGTTGAGCGCGTAGACGTTCGAGGTAGAAGCGTTATCATTGTCCGTAAGCGCGAGATCGATCCCATAGAGCGTGGTCGTGCCGCCGGTGTGATCCGCATTCGTCAGGTCGATGTCGAGGGCAGACTGGCTGATCGTGTTGCCGAGAGTGGTGATCCCGTTCGTGAGGTCCAGGTTGTAGCTGCCGGACTGGTTGGTGTTGGCGCTAATCGTGAAGGCGTAGGTTCCGGTCTCGCCAGAGTCGAAGCTGATGGAGCCGGCGGCGGTGGGATCGCCGATATCGTTATAGTTGATACTCACACCCAGGTCGCTGGCCGCTTCCCATTCAAAATCGCCTGTCGTGGACTCGTAGGTGAGGATATATTCATCAGTTGCGCTGTTGACCATCTTGAGCGCACCTTCATCCACGGCGTCATCTGCTAGCTCGCTGGCGGTAATCGCGCTGGCGGCGACATCGCCGCTCGTGATCGTATCCGCCGCGATCTCATCCGTGGCCACGGCCCCGCTGGCAATCTCGGAGGTGCCCACGCTGTCCGCCGCGAGATCCCCGGCCGTGAGGGTGTCGGCAGCCACATCATCGGTGATAATCGTCCCGTCAAGGATTTCCGCCGTGGCGACCGCGCCGGTCGCGATATCTCCTGCGGTAATCGTGTCCGCGGCGATCTCGGTTGTTTCGACACTGCCGGTGGCCAGGTCGCCGGAGGTAAGCGTGTCCGCGGCAACATCGTCTGTCGAGATCGTGGAATCCAAAATCATTGTCGTGGTAACCGTACCGCTATCTCCGGTCGTCACGACAGTCCCGGTCGTGGCCGGAAAGGTCACCGTGGTGGTCCCCGCAACGGCGGCCGGTGTCAGCGCAATCGTCCCCGAGGTGGACCCTTTCAACGTGAGCGTCGTGCCGCTCGTGCCGGTAAAACATGCCCCGGTCGCACAGTCTCCTACAGCACTGATGTCGCCGACCGAGCTGCCGCCCACATTCACTGCGGCGGCATAAATGGTCCCATCGACTTCCACGTCGCCCTCGACGAACAGCGAGTCATCCGCCAACGCAGTGAGGTTGTCGGGGGTAGATCCTGTGCCAACGCGCATCCCGCTCGTCACCGTTAAATCGGTTCCCACCGTGGCCGCGCTCGTCACATTGATCGACTGGTTGATGTCGAGCTCATCGTTCGTGGCATCCCACAGGATCGAGGCATCACCGCTGCCGCCCTCGATCACCACGCCGGCACCACTGGCCGGCTCGCTGCCACTGGTATTGTCGTTGTCCACCGTCCAGGTCGTATTCGTGGTGCCAGAGGTGCTGGTCGTGCCGCTCATCGTGCCGGTCACGGTCAGATCTCCAGCCACCGTCACGTCGCCTTCGTAATCCACGCTGAACTTGCTGGTCCCTGACGTATTCTGCACGTCGAGCATTTTCGTATTGGCATCAGGCGCCGAGGACGGCGTGATCACGAGGGCTGCGCCGGCGCGCGTGATGGTCAATTTGCCCGACGTGGAGGTGTCGATGTCCGTGCGGAGGAATTTCGCCGAGTCCAAGCCGTCTATTTGATCGGCGTTCATGGTGTAGGCGGAGGAGGTCAGCCGCTGCCGCGGCGTCATCTCGGAATCGTCCGCCACCTGCACCGACAGCCACATCGGCGAATTGAAATCCACCGAGGTCAGGACCGTGGTCGTGCCCAGGATGACGTTGAACACGCCGTTATCCGACTCTGCCAGCGTGACCGATTGCGACTCTTCCCAGAGCTTTGTGCCGGAAGTCGACGCATCGTAGAGGCGGAACTTCATCGTGTACGTTCCGGTCACCGCCTTGCCGCCGCTGTCGGTCAAGCGCCCTTGATAGTTCAAGACCCATGGCACGGCCGCTTGAAGAACAGCAACAAGCGACAGGTGACAAGCGACAAGGACCGCAAAAGCCACCGCTCGAACATTGGGGACGTTTCTCATTTTGCTACTCTGCAGCTCCTGCGCTAAAGCCACCGATTCCCCCGGGTTCAATCCGCCATCGAGACCCGTGCATGACGCCGGAGCTCACCGACGGCTCCGGGGTCCGTACCGCCTCAACCCGCGGCGCGCTCACATAGTAAGCCGGCTGCGGGGCTTGTCCGACCACCTGAAACGCCAGACCCCCAATGACCGCCACGAGCGCCATACCAACCCCCAGCGCTCCCACTAGCCATGGTGCCCTGGAGCGCCTGGAAACCGGCTGAGGCATGGCTGGGGCTTCGACAGGTGCCGGGGGCACATCCAGCTGAGCGATCGCGGCAGCGGCCGGCTCTGGTTCCCGGCCAAGCTGATGCAGCTGGAGAAACATGGGCGAGGCGGTCTTCACGGTATAGAAGAGCATGTTCCCTTCCTGGCACGCTTGAAGCAGGCCGGAGTGCTCAAGCCGCTTCAGTTCACGCCGAAGCGGGCTCACGGAGAGGTCTAAGGTTTTTGCCAAGCCGCGCAGGTAAAAACGGTCTGTCGGATGAGCCAGGATGTGCTCAAAGACGGCACGGCGGATGCGGGATGACACGAGGGCTTCAAGCATGGCTGTGCCCTTTCGGCAGACGATTGGACCCAAAAAGGGCACAAGCTGGGCAAAGAAAAAAGCCCAACCGCGGTGATGCAGTCAGGCGCAGCCGAATGTTCACCTCGTCCCCCCTTGGCAACCCAGCCTCCCCGCCAATGGCGGGGACTGTGGTTTTCCGGCCCCAGCTTGCGCTGGGTGTGGCGTTTCAGTAAGGTCGAGCACTTGGTGCAAGTTAAGTATGCCTGAGTTGTAGAGCACGCGTCAAGGCAGCCACCCGCTCATCGTTCCTTGTCGTGCCGGCGTTGCCGGGCAAGCGCTTCCTCTAGATTGCGCTTGGCCAGAGCATGCGATGGTTTTGCGCTGAGCGCCGCCTCAAAATGCCGGATCGCCTCATCCGGCCGTCCTTGCTGGCGCCGGGTCACGCCCAAGCCGTTGTGCGCCTCGGCGTAAGAGGAATTGCGGCGTAGCGCTTCTGCGAATGCCTCGGCGGCCTCCTCCAACTTGCCTTGCATCAACAGCGCGTTGCCGAGGTTATTGTACGGTTCGACCAGATACGGTTTGAGCCGAAGCGCCTCGCGGTAGTGCTGCATCGCCTCGTCATACCGCTTCAGGCGGTACTCGGCGTTGCCCAAATTGTTATGGGCGGAAGCCGACGCCGGCTTGAGCTGCAGCGCTTTGCGGTAGAGCGCGACCGCTTCCTGAACGCGGCCGGTCCGCAGTCGCACGTTGCCCAAATTGGAGTACGCGTCCGCGTAGACCGGCTTGAGCTCAAGCGCGCGCTCGAAGTGCTGCGCGGCTTCCTCAGTCTTTCCTTGGCGCCACAGCGCGCTGCCAAGGTTGTTGTGCGCCCGGGCGTTGTCCGGTCGCACCGCCACCGTCTTACGCCAGATGCGGTCCTCCGTGCGATAGTCCGCGTTACGCCTGGCGGTCAGTACCGCCCCGGCCAGCGCCAGCGCTGCGACCAGTCCGGCGAATGCGCTGCGGCGGGCTGCGGAAGAAAGCGGCGCGCGCCGCAACAGCGCGCGCCCTCCAAGGACGAGCAGCGCAACCACCGCGATGAGCGGCAAGTACATCCGCCGCTCGGCGGCGACTTCCGTGACGATGGGCAGCACGCTGGAGCTGGGTGCCAGGATCAGAAAAAACCACGCACCCAAGAATCCCACCCAGGACCGGCGCGCGACCGACGCCACGGTGCCCACCAGCAGTGCCAGCACGGCCACCAGCGACGGCCATACATCGACGAGGCGTTGGGCGATGGGCCAGTCATGGTAATCCAGCACCAGCGGATGCGGCCAAACCGCCAGGCGCAGATAGTGCACAATCACGCCGGATTGGGTCAGGACATACTGCCAAGGGGTGATCTGCGGCAGGTGGAATCCCGCCGACTGGCTGCGCGGCCCCGGCAGGACGAGCGCTGCCAGGATAGTCCAGGTGAGCGCCAAACCGATGTATAGGCGCCGCCGCGCTTGCAGCGCCTGGCGCCATGAACGGAACACGAACAGGCCGTCATAGAGGAAGACCGCCACGGGTGCCGAGACCATGACCTCTTTGCTGGCCATCCCGACCGCGCAGGCCGCGATCGCCGCCGCTTCCCAGCGCCGTGGCTGGCGCTCTTCCAGCGCGCGGATCGACGCATAGAGCGTCGCAAGGTAGCACGCCCCCATCAGCAACTCGGTGCGCTGCGTCACGTACATGACGCTTTCGGTCAAGAGCGGATGCACGAGCCACAGGAGCGCGATCGCCGATGCGGCGCCCTGCCCATCCGCCTCCGAGCCGCGGCGCGGACGCGCCCGGATGAGCGTGCGCCGCGCGATCCCGAAGACGAGCAGGCCGCTGAGCAGATGGAGCGCAAGATTGACGGCGTGATAGCCCCAGGCGCGCAGCCCGCCCAGCGCATAGTTGAGCGCGAAGGACAAGGCCACGGCAGGACGGCCGGCGACGACAGACTCCGGTTCGGCGATCACGGTGTGCCACAGCGGCCAGAGCGAGCGGATGTGGACGTTTTCGAGGATGGAAGAGCGGTCGTCAAAGAGGAAAGCGCCGTCAAAGCTGTTCTGGTAGGCCGCGATGCCTGCCAGGAGCAGCAATGCGATCCAGCCTGCAAACGGCTTGGGACGGCTTAGGATGGGCAGTGTGCGCTCAAGCGCGCCTCGCCGGCACGTTACGGTGCGACCGACGGCTCTGCGGCGGGAGAGCCGGCGGGGGTTTGCATCCCCGGCACCAGGGGCGGAACTTCGCGCTCGATCAGCGCGCGCCGGTCCGGGTCGAACACGTAATTCTTTGACGCATCGAGCTTGTAGCGCTCTGCGATCTGCTTGTTGAGGGCGACCAGCTTGTCGCGCTCCTCCATCCAATATTCTTGCAGCACCGTCATCCGGATGAGCATCAGCCGTCGCTGGTCCCATATATCCGCGAATTCTTTGAGCTCTGTATCATCGGTGAACGTATGGGCGATCCGTTCTTGCTCAGCGGAGGAGCCAGGGGTGGCCTGGGCGCCTGCCGCCGTCTCTTCGTCGGCGATCGACGGACGAGCAGCCCACAGCGCCGTCACGATCACCGCGCCACCCAGAACGACTCTCCACGCGAGCCCTCGCTTCATGCGTCACCCTTTCTCAAGGCATGCGCCTTGGTTCACCGAGCGCTACACCACTCTGTGCGTATTCTAGGACGTTTGCGGGAGAAAATCCATCCAGCGCTTCATATCATCGGGAACGGGCGCGCTCAGCGCGATGGTCTGTTGAGTCACGGGATGCCGAAAGCTCAGGTGAGCCGCATGGAGCAGCTGCCTGGACACCCCCATCGCCTGCCAGAAGCCTGCCGGCCGCTTGCCGTACATCGCATCGCCCATCACTGGGTAGCCTAGGTGCATCAGATGCACGCGGATCTGGTGCGTGCGGCCCGTCTCCAGCGAGAGCTCCAGCGCGGTCGCCGGCCATCCATGCGGGGCGGTGGCGGGGTGGGGGAAACGCTTTAGGACGCGGTAGTGCGTCACCGCAGCCCGGCCGCCAAGATGGCGCACCGACATTTCTTTTCGGTGCCGCAAGTGCCGCCCGATCGGCACGGTGATCGTGCCAGAATCCATAGGGACAACCCCATCGGCCACCGCCAGGTACCGCCGGCGGATCGTGCGGGCCTTGAGTTGGCGGGAGAGCGCCACATGCGATGCTTCGGTTTTGGCCACGATCAACAAGCCTGACGTGTCTTTATCGAGACGGTGGACGATGCCGGCCCTAACAAGGGGCACGGGGCGTGGGGCGTGGGGCGTGGATAGATCTGAAGCTTCTCTGTCCTTCCCCCGCCCCTTGTCTCCCGCCCCCTGCCCCTCGCCAAGGTGCCACAGGATGGCATTCACCAACGTCCCATCCCAGTGGCCAGGAGCCGGGTGCGTCACCAGCCCTGGCGGCTTGTTGACCACGAGCAGCTGGGCATCCTCATACACGATTTCAAGCGGGATCTCCTGCGGGGTCAGGACGGTGCCGGCTGAGCGGGCCGGGAGCGCGGTGAAGCTGGCTTCGATCCGGTCGCCGATCTGGAGCCGCTGATGGACTTTGGCTGGACGGCCTCTGATCATCACTTGGCCGTCGCGGATCGCGCGCTGGATCATCGCCCGCGAGACGCCGATCGGCAGCCGGCGGGAAAGGTGCTGATCGAGGCGCATGCCGGCTTCGCCGCGGCCGATCGTAAATTCGTAGCTACGTGCCATGGAACTACCGTTTCTGGTTTCTTGTCTCTGGTTTCTTGTTCGGAGGGTTAACCAGAAACTTGAAACCAGAAACTTGAAACCAAAGCGTTCCGCCAACAAGCAGCATTCCAAGACTAATGAGCTGCTGAAGTGTCAGCCCCATCCACCATGCCGTTTGATCGCCCCGGAGGTACTCGATGCCGAAGCGCAGCAACCCGTACAGGAGCAGATAGCCTCCGAAGGAGCGCCCCGGCGAGCGCAGGATCCCGGGCTGCCGGCCGCGCAGCCACAGGTAGATGGCGAACAGGCCCAAGCTTTCAAGGAGCTGCGTGGGCACCACCGGCGTCTGGTGTCCTGGAAAGAGAACGCCGCAGCACCCGTCAACCGGCTTGCCGTAGCAGCAGCCATTCAAGAAGCATCCGATGCGGCCGATCGCATGGCCCAGCGCAAGAAACGGCACGACCTGGTCGGCCACGCGCAGCCAGGAGAGCCGGTGCGAGCGGACGTAGAGCCACGAGGCCAGCACCCCACCCGCAAACCCCCCATACCAGACCAGCCCCCCTTCCCAGAGCGCGATGATGTGCTGCGGCGCGGCGGCAAACTCCTCCCAGCGCAAGACGACATAAAGGAAGCGCGCGCCGAAGAGCCCGCCGAAGAGCAGCACCGCGGTGAAGTCCAGCAGCTGATCGGACGTGATCGCCACCAGCTCCTGGGGCAGCTGGCGCGCCGTCCGCGCCCCCAGCCATGTCGAGACGGCGAACGCCAACACGAGCATCGCGCCGTAGGTGTAGAGCGTGAAGGGGCCGAGCTTTAGAAGGATGGGATGCATGATCGTTAGGCCCCGCGCCGCCTGAATGCGTGCAGGAGCAGCAACCCGACGCCGATCGTAATCGCCGAGTCGCCGATGTTGAAGACCGGCCAGACGCGCAGATCGATGAAGTCGACCACGTAGCCGAACCGCAGCCGGTCGATCAGATTGCCGATCGCCCCGCCCAACACGAGCGCGCATCCCCACCGCATCACCAGCGGGGGCTTGGCGCGGGCGGCCAGCTCCCACCCCATCCAGGCGATCACCGCCAGCGACACGATGATGAATAAGAGCTGCTGGCCTTTGAACAAACCGAAGGCAGCGCCGGTATTGTGGATGTAGGTAAAGTACAGGACCGGCGGAAGCACCGGGAGCGGCTCGCTGGGAGGAAGACGGTCAAGGACGATCGCTTTGGTGAGCTGATCAGCCGCCAGGACCAGGCCGCTGACGAGCCAGGGCCACATGGGTGGAAACTAACGCTTGTTCTTTTGTTCTTTTGCGCGCTGGCAGGTGATGCAGTGCGAGGCGTACGGAACGGCTTTCAGCCGGCTCATGGTGATCGGCTCGTTGCACTGCTGGCAGACGCCGAAGCTCCCCTCATCGAGACGCTTGAGCGCGTCGTCGATCTGGTACAGGAGCTCCTGCTCGCTGGAGACGATGTTCATCGAGAGCTCCCGCTCGTAGGTATCGGCGGCCATGTCGGCCATGTGCACGGTATACGCGGACAGGTCTCCGGAGGCTTCGCGCGGGCTCTTCGAGGTCTCCTGAGCGATGTTCTTGATCTCGCCCGCGAGCTTTGCGCGCTCAGTGATGAGCAATTGCCGAAATTGCTTCAGCTGATCTTTGTTGATGGGCATGGCCTTATCCGTGTTGGCCCGTCACCGCCGCCGCGCACCGCGCGCATAGTTGCGGATGTGACGGGTGTTGTCCGACGCTCGCCAGGTACTTCCAACAGCGAGCGCATTTCTGGCCGGGAGCGCGCTGGACGTGCACGTCCACCAATCCTGGCACCGCCGAGGCTATTGCAGCCCCTCGCGTCCCCTCCGCCTGCACCGCGACATCGGAGACGACGAACGCCTCGGTGAGCGCGTCCCGGTGCGCTTCGCACGCCTCGCGCAGCGCAGGCTGGGTGACCACAAGCGTGACCCGGGCTTCCAGCGGGCTGCCGATCACGCCGCGCGCGCGCTCCTCTTCAAGTGCCTTCATCACGACCGTGCGCATCGACAGGAACGTCGTCCAGCGCTGCTGCTCATCGTCCGACAACCGCGATGGACCGCCCTGAGGCCAGGCCGCCAAGTGCACGGAGGGCTCTTCGACCCAGCCGCCGGCGCGCATCAATTGCCAAATTTCCTCGGTCGTCACCGGCAAAACCGGTGCGAGCATCCTCACGAGGTTTCCTAGTATAGCATAGAGCATTTGTTGTGCACAGCGACGTTTGGTCGACGACGACGCCTCCGTGTAGAGCCGGTCTTTGAGCGCATCCAGGTAGAACGCCGAGAGGTCCACGACGCAATAGTGGTAGATCAGCTTCACCACCTCGTGAAACTGGCAGGCTTCATATGCTTGGGTCACTGTGTCGCGCAGCTCGGCGAGCCGGTGGTGCGCCCAGCGGTCTAACTCCGGGTAGTGGCCCAACGCGACGGCTTGACTGCGTGGGTCAAAGTCGTACAAATTCGCCAGGAGATACCGGAACGTATTGCGGATCTTCCGGTACGACTCCGCGACCTGCCCCAGGATGTCCTCGGAGATGCGCACGTCTTCCCGGTAATCGACAGAGGCGACCCACAGGCGCAGGATGTCCGCGCCGTAGCGCTGCATCACGTCCTGCGGGGCCACGACGTTGCCCAGGCTCTTGGACATCTTGCGCCCTTCCCCGTCCATCACGAACCCGTGCGTCAGCACCTGCTCGTAGGGCGCGCGGTCATGCAGCGCGGTTGAGGGAATGAGCGAGACCTGGAACCATCCGCGGTGCTGGTCCGAGCCTTCAAGATACAGCTGCGCCGGCCAGCGCAGATAGGGCCTGGCCTTGAGCACCGCTTCATGGCTCACGCCGGAGTCGAACCACACATCGAGGATGTCCTTGTCCTGCTCCAGGTTCTGGCTTCCGCAGGCGCACGTCGCGCCGGGGGCCAATTCGTTCGGCAAGAGCGTAAACCAGGCGTCGATCCCCCGCGCTGCCAGCGTCGACTCGATCTGGCGAATGATCTTGGAATCCGTCAACGGTTGTTGGCATGTTTTGCAGTGCAGCACCGGAATCGGCGTGCCCCAATACCGCTGGCGGGACAAACACCAGTCGGGCCGGGTCTCGAGCATGCCGGTGATGCGATTCAGGCCGACGCCCGGAATCCAGGTTACGCTGCGGGCCGCCTTCAGCAGGCGCGCCCTGAGATCGCGGTGCTCGACGGTGAGGAACCACTGCGGGGTCGCGCGGAAGATCACCGGCTGCTTGCATCGCCAGCAATGCGGATAGGAGTGCGTGATTGGCTCTTGGGCCAGCAGCAGATTTCGTGTCCGCAGATCCTCGACAATCTTGGGATTAGCTTCAAAAACCGTCTGCCCAGCATAGGCTGGAACATCTTTCGTAAACCGACCTTGATGATCGACCGGTGAGAGTATTTCAAGCCTTTCCCGCTGGCCAATGAGATAGTCCTCATGCCCGTGTCCCGGAGCGATGTGTACCACTCCGGTTCCTTCGGTCATGGAAACTCCGTTATCGGTTACAGCCACACCAAGACGATCACTGTAGGGGGTCTTACACCTTAAGCCGAGCAAATCTCTTCCATGACACCACCCGGTTAAGAAAGCATCTTCAGCTTTAAGTAGAGACTTCAGCTTATCAGCAAGTGCTTCAGCCACTATTAAGTCGTAATGCCAATTCTTGTGATGAATCACTACATATTTCGCTTCTGGATGAAACGCTAAGGCAACATTCGCAGGCAATGTCCAAGGCGTTGTAGTCCATACAGCCACAGCAAGCCGATCTCTGTTTTTGAAAGCTGCCAATAAATGCTCTGGCTGTATCTTAGGTCGTTCAACAACTGGAAAGGCTACATAAATCGATTGGTCAGTACGATTCTCGTACTCCACCTCAGCCTCGGCCAGGGCAGTCTCGCAGGTGGCGCACCAGTACACCGGCTTCTTTCCTCGATAGATGTAGCCGGCTTCGAGCAGCTCCCGGAAGACCCGCAGGATCGTCAGCTCGTACTCGGGCGCCATGGTCAGATACGGCTGCTCCCAGTCACCCAGCACGCCCAGCCGCTTGAACTGCTCCCGCTGGATCCCGACGTAGTGCTGCGCATAAGCGCGCGCCTTCTGGCGGAACTCGGTCTGCGCGATCTGATGCTTGGTCAGCTTCAACTCTTTGAAGAGCTGGTGCTCGATGGGCATCCCATGGCAGTCCCAGCCCGGGACGTAGGGCGCATCGAACCCGCGCAGCGTCTTGTAGCGCACGATGACGTCTTTCAAGATTTTGTTCAGCGCGTGGCCGATGTGGATGTCGCCGTTGGCGTACGGCGGGCCGTCATGCAGGATGAACGTGGCCGCGCCGGCGCGGGCCTTGCGGATCTGCCCATAGAGGTCCTCCTGCTGCCAGCG
>PCVX01000094.1:18837-18979 GCA_002796105.1 Candidatus Omnitrophica bacterium CG11_big_fil_rev_8_21_14_0_20_63_9
TCCGGCTCGCGCTGCGGCAGCTGCGCCTTCATGGCGAAAGCGGTCTTGGGCAGGTTCAGGGTGGACTTATATTCCATGGAGACGGGTTAGCGGAGGCGAAAGCTCAGCTCGTAGAGCGAGCGCACGACCACCATGTTCAACA
>PCVX01000094.1:19006-20541 GCA_002796105.1 Candidatus Omnitrophica bacterium CG11_big_fil_rev_8_21_14_0_20_63_9
GCGAGAGGTCGATCATGCCCACCATCGTAAAGGGCATGCGGCGGCGGATCCAGCCGAAGACCGGCTCGGTGATCGCCCGCAGGAATTGCACGATCGGGTTGAACGGATCCGGGTTGACCCATGACATCAGCACCGAGACCAGGATGACCAGGTTGTAGACCCACAGCGTTTTATCGAGGATGATGGCGATCGCTTGCACCAGATTACCGATGACGAACATCGCTCCTCCTTTCTTATGACCAGGCTAATTGCCGCGAGCGGCGGGCGGCGGCGCGCAACGCCTCGCCAACATGCGCTGCCACGTGGCGCTGCGCCAGCACCTTGAGAGCGGCTTCGGTCGTGCCGCCCTTGGAGGCGACGCGCGCGATCAGCTCTTCAGCGCTGACGCCAGACTCATCCAGCAGGACGAGGCCTCCAGCCAGCGTGACCAGGATTGCGCGCCGTGCCACCGCTGACGGCAAGCCCAAGGACTTCGCCGCCTGCTCCCAGGCGCGCACGAGGAAAAAGACGTACGCCGGCCCTGAGCCGCTGACCGCGGTGATCGCGTCGAAGTGCCGTTCCGGCAGCTCGATGACCTCGCCGACGCCGCCGAAGATCGCTTGCGCGATCTTTCGATGCGCCGGGCGGGCGGCGCGCCCCAAGGTCATGGCCGCAAACCCGCAACCCACGGTGGCCGGCAGGTTCGGCATGACGCGCACGACCGGCACGCCCGGCAGCCGCCGCTGCAGCCAGCGCAGCGTGATGCCGGCGGCGATCGAGATCACCAAATGATCGCGGGAGAGCACCGGCGCCAGCCCCCCGACCACTTCGGCAAATTGCTGGGGCTTGACCGCCAGGATGACGATGTCGGAGCGGCGCGCGATCGCGCGGTTCTCCTCGCTGACCGAGATCCTGAACCGCGATGTCACGGTACGGCGGATGGCCGCGCTGGCATCGCTGGCCGACAGCCGCTTCGGCGACATGCCCTGCGCGAGCAAGCCTTTGATGAGCGCTTGCCCCATTTTGCCCGCCCCGATCAAACCGATGCGACGACCGCGCAGCGCGCTCATGCGCGCGCTCCAAAGATGGCGGTGCCGATGCGGACCCAGTCCGCGCCTTCCTCTATAGCGACTTCAAAATCGCTCGACATGCCCATGGACAGCTTCAAGTTGTGATCCAGCGAGTCTCGCAACTCCCGCAGCCGGCGAAAGTGCGGCCGCGCCGTCTCGGGGTCTTCGGCAAACGGAGCGATCGTCATGAGTCCCACAAGCCGCAGCGGGCCTGCTTGGATGGCGCTGACCAACGAGGCGGCATCCTGCGGATCGCAGCCGAACTTCGTGGCCTCGCCGGAGACGTTCACCTGCACGAGCACCTCGAGGGCCCGGTGCGCCGCGGCGGCGTGACGCTCTAATGCCTCGATCAGCGCGCGCGAATCAACGGAGTGGATGACATCGAATAAGGCCACCGCATCTTTCGCCTTGTTGCGCTGCAGATGGCCGATCAAATGCCACCGCGCCCGCTTCCCCGCAGCGCCGAGCGCCGCCTGTTTGGCGGCG